>JAFGLQ010000088.1 GCA_016928015.1 Dehalococcoidaceae bacterium | reverse complement strand
TCACGGCGATTACGGTAGCCAGGGCCGGGCGGTGAATCTCAGGCAGGCGTTCCAGCATGGTGAACGCAGCCGCCAGCACCGCTCCGGTACTGCCGGCAGACACAAAAGCTGCAGCCTGCCCCTCTTTTACCATATTCGTGCCAATCACAATGGCAGAATTAGGCTTGGTTTTCAACGCCTGGACGGGATGCTCATGGCATGAGATTATCTGACGGGCGTTTATGATAGAAAGATTGGTTCTTTTCTCGTATTTGCCGGTAAGCTTTTCCAGTATTCTTTTATTGCCTAAAAGGGCTACCTGGGCATTGTATTCAGCCGCAGCCTTAGCCGCTCCTTTTACAATTTCATGCGGGGCAAAATCGCCCCCGCTGGCATCGACGGCAATCAGCATCGGGGTTGTACTCCATAATTAACGTAATTTGACAACATTGGATTGGGACCTTATACTAGCACCGCTTAACAAGGAAATGCAAAGGCTGGAATTGAACCCAAGCCACTATTATATAATCAACCTGAAAGCTTTTACACACTCCTGAGATCTTACTATATTATTAAGGAAGGTGAAATGGATATTCACGCCGAGCTAAAAAAAGCTATTTGCAAGGTTCACCCCGGAATCGACGAATCCAAGATAACCCCGGAAGCCACTTTTACCGGCGACCTCGAAATGGATTCCCTCAGTATGGTCGAGCTTGCCCTGGCCATGGAAGACGGTTTCGGTGTAACCTTACCGGACGAAGAACTGGCCAAACTGACTACCGTTGGCGAGGTTGAGGCGCTCATACAGTCTAAACTGGATAAGTAGTATGGGTAACAGAGTTGTTGTCACCGGCTACGGGGCTGTAAGCCCGCTGGGTTTGAATGTAGAAGATACCTGGCAAAACCTGATTTCAGGCGCCAGCGGCATTGCCGCCATCTCCGGTTTCGATGCCAGTGCTTTTACGGTCAAGGTTGCCGGTGAAATTAAAAATTTCGACCCGCTGGCATATATGGAACCCCGGACTGCCAAATACACCGACCGGTTCGCCCAGTTCGCCATCGCCGCTGCTAAACAGGCTATCGAACACTCCGGACTGATCATAGACGATTCCAATCGTTATGAAATCGGAATTCTTATTGGCAGCGGAATCGGCGGCACCCATTCAATGGAAGAACAGGTAATGACACTCAACTCCCGTGGGCCGTCACGGGTGAGCCCTTTTATCGTCCCGATGATGATAGCCGACAATGCCACCGGCCGCGTTTCTATTGAAACCGGCATACGCGGTTTTAACCTGAGCCTGGTTTCGGCCTGTTCTACCGGCACTGATGCGCTGGGCATAGCTTATAAGTTGATAAAGCACGGCGAACTGAAAGCCGCTCTGGCCGGAGGTACCGACGCCGCCATCACCCCGCTGGGAGTAGCCGGATTTGCCCAGGCAGGCGCTCTGACCCGTAACACCGATCCCCAAACAGCTTCGCGGCCCTTTGATTCAAAACGGGACGGGTTTGTCATCTCGGAGGGTTCAGGGGTGCTGGTACTTGAAAGCCTGGATTATGCCCTCGAGCGTGGCGCGCCTGTCCTGGGAGAAATAGTAGGCTACGGTGCAACCTCGGATGCCTTCCACATCACCCAGCCGCTTTCATCGGGGGAATCGGCTAACAGGGCAATCCATATGGCATTGAAAGAAATCGGCTTCGAAGAAATCGGTTATATCAATGCCCACGGCACCTCCACCAAACTCAACGATGCCAGCGAAACCCGTGCCATCAAGAATAGCTTCGGCGCCCGGGCTTATGATATCCCCGTCAGTTCGATTAAATCCATGCTGGGCCACATGCTGGGTTCAGCCGGTTCCTTAGAAGCCATCATATGCTGTAAGGTTATCGAACAGGGGATTATTCCACCTACTATTAACCTTATATCTCCGGACCCGGAGTGTGACCTTGACTATGTGCCCAATACAGCCCGAAAAGCACGTGTTGATGCGGCGATTTCCAATTCATTCGGGTTCGGCGGGCATAATTCGGTCCTGGCCATCAGGCGCTATTCTTAGGGAAACTCAGTATGTCTAACAGCTTAGCTGCCGGTATTGATATCGTTGAAATTGAACGCATGAAAAGAGCCATCGACACCTGGCATGACTCCTTTCTAAACCGGGTTTTTACTTTTAGCGAACTTGAAATATGCGGCGGCAACCCTGCCAGGCTGGCGGGTCGTTTTGCTGCCAAGGAAGCCGTTCTCAAAGCGCTTAACCCTGATGTTATTACCTGCAACTGGCGCGATATTGAAATCCTCGCATCTGCCAGCGGGCGGCCACTGCTTAAACTGCACGGCAAAGCCGTATATGAATATAACAGGAAAAACATTATGAACCTCGATGTAAGTATTTCTCATTGTCATCAGTATGCCGTTGCCATAGCGGTGGCCCAATGATAGAAAACAGCCTTCTTTGCCGCATGCTGGGAATTCGATTTCCCATCTTTCAGGGGGGGATGGCCTGGCTGGGTACGGCTGAGCTTGTTTCAGCGGTATCCGAAGCCGGAGGGCTGGGGATTATCGGCAGCGGTAACGCTCCATCAGACTGGTTGAAAAAACAGATAACCCTTACCCGGGAACTGACATCCCGGCCTTTTGGCGTCAATATTATGCTGATGTCCCCTTTCGCTTCGGATAATTTAAAACTGGTTACCGAAGAAAAGATCGGCATCGTTACGTTCGGAGGCGGCAATCCCGGCCCGTTTATTCCTGAACTAAAGCAGAACGGGGTAATTGTTATTCCAGTAGTATCCAGTGTAGCCCTCGCCAGACGCCTGGAGAGAGGCGGAGCTGATGCTGTCATAGCCGAAGGCACCGAATCCGGCGGCCATGTCGGTGATACCTGCACCATGGCTCTGCTGCCCCAAGTTGTCGATGCGGTTAAAATTCCGGTGATTGCTGCGGGAGGTATCGCCGATGGACGCGGTTTAGTTGCAGCGCTTGCACTCGGTGCCCAGGGCATACAGATGGGAACGCGTTTCATATGCTCCGAAGAATGCATCGCTCACCCCGATTTTAAACGCCATATTGTCGAAGCTCATGACAGGGCCACCATAGTTACCGGTAAATCCGTCGGGCATCCGGCAAGATGCCTGGAAAACAAGTTCACCCGGGAATTTTCCAAAAAAGAAAAGGAAGGCTGCTGCGCTGAAGAGCTCGATGAACTGGGGAGGGGGCGCCTGCGCGAAGGTGTTATCGAAGGCAACACCGAAAACGGTTCACTCATGGCCGGCCAGATAGCCGGTTTTATTAGGGACGTTCTCCCGGTAAAAGATATAATACACAACACCATCACCCAGGCTGAACTAGTCATCCGCAACTTTTCGTGTTTGCAGGAGGTTGGCCCGGGTGGATCTTAACGCAGCTTACGTTTTTCCCGGGCAGGGAGCACAGACAGTCGGTATGGGCAGGGATCTATACGAAACCCGGCCTGCCGCACGGGATATTTTCGACCAGGCGGATGAAGTTCTCGGCTTCAAGCTTTCAAGGCTCTGCTTCGAAGGCCCGCTTGAAGAACTCACTCTTACTCAAAATGTCCAGCCTGCAGTGCTGGTGACATCAATCGCCTGCCTGGAGGCAGCCCGGCAGGAAAGCGAACTGCCTCCGGCTCAGTTTACCGCCGGCCACAGCCTGGGTGAATATACCGCCCTGGTTGCATCGAAGGTTCTCACTTTCAGCGATGCCCTTGAACTTGTCGTTACGCGAAGCAGGCTGATGGAATCAGCCGCAATAACCAATCCCGGCGGCATGCTGGCGCTTATAGGAGCCGGGGAAGAACTGGCCCGCGAGGTTTGCAAAGCCTGCGGATTTGAAATATCCAATATCAACTCACCTCAACAAACGGTTATCAGCGGGCCTGCACATTTTACCTGCAAGGCTACCGAAGCCGCAGCCAGCCTGGGCGTGCGCAAGGTAATCCCTCTCAAGGTAAGCGGGGCTTTTCACTCCCGCTTGATGCAGAGCGCCGCCGATGGATTGAAGGCGGTACTGAGTAATGCTGCCATCAAACCCGCCGCTATTCCCGTCATAGCCAATGCCTGCGCAGTCCCGGTATCCGGCGTTGAAGAAATCCGTAGCGAACTGGAAATTCAACTCAACCGTCCGGTGCTCTGGCAGCAATCGGTAGAATATATGCTCAAACAGGGCATAGATACTTTCATTGAATTCGGGCCCGGCAACGTGCTGACAGGTCTGATCAAACGCATCTCCCCGGTTGCAAGGCTTTTCAACGTAAGCGATAATGATAATTTGATACAGGAATGGAGTTAGTCTAAATAAAGAAATGTCTCTAAATTTTGAAATAAACGGCAAGGTAGCCGTATTCACCCTGAACCGCCCTGAGGCGCTTAACGCCATCGATATGGATTTGTTGAAAGAACTGAGTAAAGCGCTGTGCGAATTCAAGAAGGACGAAAACCTGCACGTTGGTATTATTACCGGTGCCGGGCAGCGGGCCTTTTCGGTCGGCGCCGATGTTAATACCCTGCTTCCCGAAATGAAAAAGGTCGACGGCAACTCCTGCTCCCAGCCACCTACCAACATGCGCGGGTTAAGCCTTTACAAGCCCCTTATCGCCGCCATTAACGGGGCCGCCCTCGGCGGCGGCCTCGAACTGGCGCTGGCCTGTGATTTGCGCATCGCATCCCAGAGAGCTTTTTTGGGACTGCCCGAAGTAAACCTTGGAATCATCCCCGGCTGGGGAGGCACACAGCGTTTGATGCGGCTTATCCCGCAGGCTAAAGCCGCCGAGATGCTGTTTACCGGCCGGCCTATTGATGCCGCCGAAGCCCACCGCATTGGGCTGGTAAACAAGGTGGTCCCTCCGGAAAAACTGATGGACGAAGCGATGGAAATGGCCGGGCTCGTGCTTAAACCGGCACAGCTGGCGGTCAGAGCGGCCAAACAGGCCATGCTGCAGGGGGCTAGCCTCTCGCTTGACAGCGGCCTGAGGCTGGAAAAATCTTTATTCGAAATGCTTATGAGTTCGAATGACTTCAACGAAGGATTGACAGCGCTTAAAGAAAAACGCAAACCTAATTTCGAGGGCAGGTGATCAATGGATATCAATACAATCGGCATCACCGGACTGGGAATAATGGGCCGCGGCATTGCCGAAGCCAGCCTTGCGGCCGGTTATCATGTGACGGTTACGGAAACAGATCACGTTTCTCTTGAAAAAAATCTCGATACCCTGTCTGGAACCCTGCAGAGGTTGGCCAGGCTTAAACGGTTTCCGGTGGAAATTGCCGGTTCTCTGTCTGAAAGGCTTACCGGCTCCAGCGACCTCGAAGCGCTCAGCAAGTGTGACCTCGTTATCGAAGCCATACCAGAAGACCTCGAGGGCAAAAAGGAACTTTTTCGCCGGCTGGATGAGGTATGTATTCCCCGGACCATCCTGGCAACCAATACATCGTGCCTGCCCGTTACCGAAATTGGTTCGCTGGCTGGCAGAAAAGATAAAATCCTTGGGATACATTTTTTCAACCCTGTCAGTCTGATGAAACTGGTCGAACTGATAAAGACACCCCGTACCAGCCCGGAGACGCTGGAAACGGCAACTCGTTTTATCGAGTCGCTTAATAAAACGGCAGTAATCGCTCCCGATACCCCCGGTTTTATAGTAAACCGCCTGCTGCTGGCTTTTCTTTCCGAAGCCATGCGCCTGCACGAAATGGGTGTAAGCACCGAAGATATCGACAGGGCAGTGACTCTGGGTTTGAACCATCCGATGGGGCCTTTCAAACTGGCGGATTTTGTCGGCCTGGATACAGCCCTGTATATAGCTCGTTCCATGCAGCAGCAGTTGAACGCATCCCATTTCACTCCCCCGGCAACGCTCGAAAAGCTGGTCAACGAGGGAAAACTGGGCCGCAAGACAGGCGAAGGATTCTACCGTTACTAAGCGGCCGCAGAGGTAAAGGAGGCAAAGCTATGACAATTCCCCAGCTTACAATCGGTACACTGCAGGCCAAATACCCGATAATCCAGGGAGGTATGGGGGTGGGCATTTCCCTTTCCGGTCTGGCTTCGGCCGTTGCCGAAGAAGGCGGCATCGGTGTAATTTCGGCCGCCGGCATCGGTATGCTGGAGGCGGATTTCAACCGGAGCCCACAGCAGGCCAACCAGAGAGCCTTGCGTTCGGAAATCCGCAAAGCCCGACAGGCAACCGACGGAATAATAGGCATCAATGCCATGGTTGCCCTGACCGATTTCGACGAGCTGGTAAAAATCTCGGTCGAAGAAGGGGCAGACCTGGTAATAATGGGCGCCGGCCTGCCCCTGAAAACCGCTGAAATCATACCCCCGGTCGAGAAAGGCAAACGTTCCACGCACGCGGTGCCTATCGTGTCCTCAGCCAGGGCGGCTGAACTTATTTTCAGGTACTGGTCCGAGCATTATGACCGTATTCCGGATGCGGTTGTAGTCGAAGGCCCGCTGGCCGGGGGCCACCTCGGATTCAAGCCCGAACAGCTCAACGACCCGGCATATTCGCTCGAGTCCCTGATTCCACAGGTGGTAAGCACCGTAAAACCTTATGCCCGGCGCTTCGGCAGGGAAGTCCCTGTAATTGCCGCCGGTGGTATTTACACCGGCGCCGACATGCTTTCCTTTTTGCGCCTTGGCGCCAGCGGGGTACAAATGGCCACCCGCTTCGTGACCACCGTTGAGTGCGATGCTTCGGAGGCTTTCAAAAACGCATTCATCGAGTGCGCCGAAAAGGACCTGGTGATCATCGAAAGCCCGGTCGGGCTTCCCGGCAGAGCCATCGCCAACAGGTTCCTGGAAGCGGTTTCCGATAAAATTAAAAAACCGGTGTGTTGCCCCTGGAAATGTCTGAAAACCTGCGATATTAAAATATCACCCTACTGCATTTGCCGGGCGCTTACCAACGCCAAAAAGGGCTTTCTGGATAAGGGCTTCGCTTTTGCCGGAGCCAACGCCTATTTGAACGAACGCATCGTTACCGTTAAAGATCTTTTCAACTCTCTGATAGCTGAATTCGAAACGGCCGCCGCCGGCGCCTAAAGTGGTATATTGCCGTGCTTTTTTATCGGGTTGACAACGGTCTTGTTCTCCAGCATGTTCAGGGCGCCGGCAATCTTAAGGCGGGTTTGGGCCGGTTCGATAACATCATCGATATAACCCCTGGCTGCGGCAACGAAGGGGTTGGCAAATTTTTCACGGTACTGGCTTATCAACTGTTCTTTTAACCCGCCGGAGTCGGTGGATGCCTCCAGTTCTTTTCTATATATTATGTTAACTGCGCCATCCGGCCCCATCACGGCAATTTCGGCGCCGGGCCACGCGAAGTTAATATCCCCGCGCAGGCTCCTGGAGCTCATCACGATGTAAGCCCCTCCGTAAGCCTTGCGTATTATGACGCTTACCTTGGGTACCGTGGCTTCGGCGTAGGCGTATAAAAGCTTGGCGCCGTGACGGATAATACCCTTGAACTCTTCATGCTTGCCCGGCATATATCCGGGCACATCCACCAGGGTGACGATCGGTATATTGAAACAATCGCAAAACCTGACGAACCTGGCGCCCTTATCGGATGCATCGCAGTCGATAACCCCGGCGAGATATGAGGGCTGCTGGGCAAGCAAACCTGTTACCCGGCCGTCTATGCGGCCGAACGCGGTTATCAGGTTGGGTGCAAACTGCGCCTGAAGCTCGAATATTTCACCTGAGTCCATAATACGTTCGATGATTTGTTTCATATCATAACCGCGGTTGGGTTCATCCGGCACAATCGACGCTATGGCCTCGTCCGGCACCGGCACAGATTCGCTTGAACTTAATGCCGGCGGCTTCTGTCGGTTGCTGGAAGGCAGGTACCCCAGCAGGCGCCTTACCTGTTTCAGGCAGTCGGCATCGTTTTCGGCCACGAAATGGCAGTTGCCGCTTTTTCTGGAATGGGTTGCGGCTCCCCCGAGTTCCTCGAGAGTAACTTCC
>JAFGLQ010000087.1 GCA_016928015.1 Dehalococcoidaceae bacterium | reverse complement strand
AGGCCTGGCTGAAGCATTTATTGGCATGAAAGCCGGGGAAGAAAAGGTTTTCGATATCACTCTCGGCAGCGATTATCCTGTACCTGAAATGGCAGGCAAGGTGATCAACTTCAAGGCCAAAGTTCATGAAGTCAAAGGCCAGGATTTACCCTCCGTGGATGAAGAATTCGTCAAGAAAGTTGCATCGGATATCTCAACCGTAAAAGATCTGAAAGCTCGCATCAAGAAGAACCTGGAAACCAGCGCCCGGCAACAAGCCTCCAGCGAGCTTGAAATAAAACTGCTGGATGAACTGGTCGGCAAATCCATTATCGAGTACCCGCCGCAGCTGCTGGATATGGAAATAGAAAAAATGATTGAAGGCCAGCTCAGGCACTGGAAGATGTACAGTCGCAGTCGGGAAGAATACGAAGAAAAACTAAAGGCTAATACCTATGAAGGTATGAAGCAGCAGTTCAGGGATTCGGCTGAAGAAAGACTCAAGCGCTCCCTGGTGCTAAGCGAATTTGCCACCCAGGAAAAAATAAGCGTCAATGAAGAGGAACTCGAGGCTGAAATAGACCGCATTGCTTCTGAGCCCGGTGACCGGAAGGAAGAGCGGATCGCCGCCTTGAACAAACCCGAGGTTCGCAAGTCGATAAATGATGATATAATGACGGCTAAGGCGTTAGGGCGGTTGGTGGAAATGATTGAAAAACCAGTCAAGCAGGAAGCTGAACCGTCGGAATCGACCGAAGCCGAGGAGGTAAAGGATGAATAGGCCGGAAAATGTAATACCCATGGTTATTGAAAGTGGGGCGCGGGGCGAAAGGGCATTCGATATATATTCTTTGCTTCTCAAAGAGAGGATTGTTATCCTTGGTTCGCCAATCAACGATCAGGTCGCCAATGTAATTATTGCCCAGCTTCTGTACCTTGACCGCGAAGACCCGGAGAAGGATATACAGCTTTACATAAATTCCCCGGGCGGCGTGATTTCTTCAGGCCTGGCCATTTACGACACTATGCAGCTTATCCGGCCACAGGTTTCAACGGTATGCATGGGAATGGCAGCCAGTATGGCTACAGTTTTGTTGTGTTCCGGAGAAAAAGGCAAGAGGTATGCTTTACCTCATTCCACCATTCATATGCATCAGGCCATAAGCAGCGCCCAGGGCCAGGCATCTGACATTGAAATAGCGGCCCGCGAAATCCTGAGATTGCAGGAGATTATCCGCCGCATCTTGTCGGAAAACACCGGCCAGACTTTGGACAAGATAATCCATGATACCGACAGGGATTACTATTTGAATCCGGAACAGGGCATGGAGTACGGTTTGATTGATGAAATACTGGGCAGCCCTGCCAAAGATTCCAAAAAAGAGTAAAAATCGCCGTAATAGAAAAGGGGAGCTTCCAGGCTCCCCTTTTTCCGTCATCTTACCATTTACCTGTTATTTTCTTAATCCAAGTTTTTTCAGTGTGCGGCAGCCAAGCGAATAGCAGTGGGTTGGCAGGCTCGTACCCCTGCCGCTTATTATTCCATGTGCCAGGGAGGACAGGAAATCTCCAGGCCCGGAGAAACCGGGCATTTCGACGTAATAATTACCGATCTCGATCAGGGTATGGGCATCGCTGCCTGCACTCATATATAAATTGTGATCACGGGCAAACCGCAGCGGGCGATTAACATCCTGAACAGGCCAGGTTTTGGCATTGCGCACTTCTATTATGTCTATAAGGTGCTTGATCCGTTCCAGAGTTACGGCCTTCATGGCCGAAGAACGAATAATCTCGAACGGATGAGGTATGCATACCAGGCCCTCCTGGCTCCTGATTTGTTTGATCGTATCTTCAGGACTGAGTCCGGCCGGGATTGTTTCGGTCAGAAACAATCCCATGATTTCCCCTTCCGGTGTTTCGATTTCTTCGGAAACAATAACCTCGAACGGGGCCATCGCCTTTAGTTTCCAGGCGCCTTCAGTGGTGTTATGATCGCATATATTTACGCAGTTGATGCCATGTTTTATACATTGCTCGATTATTCCATCAAGTGAATTCGAGGAGTCTCCGGAATAAAGTGTATGAACGTGCAGGTCTGCTTTGATCAAGGTTGAACGTTAACCCTTTCCAGGTAGCTGCCGGTTCGGGTATCTACCTTGATAACATCGCCTTCATTGACAAACAGCGGCACCAGTATGCTCAACCCGGTCTCAAGGGTAGCCGGCTTGGTGCCTGCATTAGCTGTATCTCCCCGGAATCCCGGTTCGGTTTTGGTGACTTCCAGTTCCACCGTAATCGGCAGTTCGATGCCGATGAACTTTTCTTTGTAGCTGGACATCTCAAGAGTAATACCTTCTTTGAGATAGTCAACCGTGTCTCCCAGGGCGTCGGCTCCCAGGGGGAGCTGTTCAAAAGTTTCCTGGTCCATGAAGTAGTAAAGGCCACCATCCTGGTAAATATACTGAACCGGACGGTAATCCAGCCTGGCCCGTACGAATTTGTCTCCGGATTGAAACGACTGTTCAATAGTATGGCCGCCAACGATATCACGCAATTTTACCTTGGCAAGTGCGGTACGCTTCATTTTTATATGCTGGTATTCTACAACCTGGTACAGTTTGTCATTCAGTTCTATTACCACGCCTTTCCTGAGCTCCGAGCCACCTATCATGTTCTACTCCTGTATTCGACTTTTATTCTTCCAGTTTTTTTGCTTTGGATAAAGTTGTAACCCTGCCCCTTTCCAGCACTACATCATCTTCAATTCTGATACCCCCCCAGCCTGGAATATAAATGCCCGGCTCAACGGTAAATACCATGCCATCCAGAAGGATGTCTTCAGATGATGGACCCAGGTACGGCCCTTCGTGCACCTCAAGGCCGATTCCATGCCCCAGGGAATGGCCGAAATATTCGCCATAACCTGCTTCAACAATAACACGGCGTGCCTTGTCATCGGCCTGTTTGCCGTTTATCCTGCTGGTGATACCCTCAAAGGCTGAATACTGGGCCTTAAGCACAATATTATACAGTTTTCTAAACATACTGTCAGGTTGCCCCAGATAAACCGTTCGTGTCAGGTCACTGGTATAGCCGTTGATGCTGGCTCCGAAATCAAGAACAACCGGCTCCCCGGTGTTGATCAACCTGTCTGATGGTTGAGCATGAGGTAAAGCAGAATTGGGGCCGGAAGCGCAGATTACCGGGAAAGACACCGGTTCACTGCCGGACTGGCGCATAAATCTTTCTATTTCCCAGGCTGCCTGAATTTCGCTCATGCCTGGTTTGATTATTTCGTAAATATTGTCGATAGCTGCGTCGCTGATGGCAATTGCTTTTGTTATATTTTCAATTTCCTGTTTACTTTTAACCGTCCTGAGAGTTTCTACCAGGTTCCGGGTGGCTATCAGGCTGGTTTTCACGCCGGTCTTTTTCAGGGCCCTGGCCAGGGTATTCCGACTGGCAACAGTAACATGCTCGCTTTCAAAACCAAGGCGTCTCGGATTCAACTGGCCGATGAAATCTCCAAACCATTCTTCCAGTTTGCCTCTTATTTTGAACAGGGCAAACTCGCCGGCTTCATCGGTCGCCTGCTGGTAGTATCTGAAATCGGTAGCAATAATCCGGGCTTGTCTGGAAACCAGCAGGTAGCCGCTGGAGCCGGTGAAACCTGAAACGTAACGGCGGTTATGGTTTGAAGAAATCAGGATGGCGTCCAGGTCGAGCGGCTCAAGTTTTTCTATCAGCCTGGAAATTCTATCGTTTTTCATCTACATCAACCTTGTTTGCCATAGGATGAGCGGCAAAGTATACTTTTTTAGCTTGTGCTTGTGTAACATGGGTGTATATCTGGGTTGTACCCAGGCTGTTGTGGCCCAGCAGTTCTTGAACCACTCTAAGATCGGCGCCGCCATCGAGCATGTGGGTAGCGAAAGTATGGCGTAACAGGTGAGGGTAAATATGCTTGCCGATACCCGCCCTGTGCCCGTAACCGGTGAGGATTTTTTGGATCATGCGCTGGCTCAGGCGTTTTCCGAATCGGTTGATAAACAGGGCTTGCCTGTCCCCTTTAAGGCACATCAGGCGCGGCCTGGCTTCCCGCAAGTAATGTTTTACAGCCGTGATAGCGGTTTTGCCTATCAAGACAATTCTCTCCTTGGAGCCTTTGCCGAGCACTTTGATTTCACCCGTTTCGAGGTTTACCTGGTCGGTATTCAGGCCCGCAAGTTCACTGATACGCATTCCGGAGGCATATATCGCCTCCAGTATGGCTTTGTCGCGCAGGCCCTGGGGGGTGTCCTGCCTGGGGATGTTCAACAGACGTTCCACTTCCTCGAGGTTTAAGCAATCCGGCAGTCTCCTGTCGAGTTTGGGTGAAGATGCGAGCTTGATGGGGTTTTCTTTCAGATGACCCTCTCTTAGAAGGTATCGGTAAAAGGAGCGTACCGCCGATACTTTTCGAGAAATGGAGCGCCGGCTTAATTTCTGTTCCATCAGATAACCGATATATTCCCGCAGTACGCTTCTGTCAGCATCGGCCAGGGATGAAATATTTTTCATTTTCAGAAACTGGAAATACCCTTTTGCAGTGCCGCGTACCGTATTGCCGATGAGGTCGCTGGTATAATTCCTTATTGTATACTGAGAAAAGTTACGTTCAGAGCGTAGATAATCAATGTAGCGGTTAAGAATCTTCTGCATGGGCTCATTCCTGATGTTTTTGCTGGTGGCCGCATTTTATACACTTGGCCCATTTTAAACGATACTGGCCCATCAGTCCACCGCATTCGGGGCAAGGCGTGGAAACAGGTTTGTAATTGGTGGCCAGCTTGCATTCTGGGTACATGGAACAGCCATAAAACACATGTTTTTTCTTGGAATTCCACTTTTCCACGATTTCGCCCTGTTTGCATTCAGGGCAGTCAATACCGGTTTTCAACTGATAGGAAGAGGTGTATTTGCAATCCTTACTGTTAGCGGCCGGGTATTCCGGATGAGACAAATACTTGCCGAAACGGCCGGTTTTAATCTCAAGGGCCTGGCCGCAATTGGGGCAAACTTCATCGGTGGGCTGGGCCGGCGGTTTCACTTTTTTGGCTATCTCTTCTGCTGTGCGCAGCTTTTCGGCCAGCGGCCCAAAAAAATCGGCCACAACTTGGGTCCAATCGGCTTGCCCTGATGCTACCTTGTCAAGCTTGCTCTCCATAGTGGCGGTAAACTCAACATTAACGATTTCAGGAAAATATTCCACCAGAAAATCATTGACCAGTATCCCCAGTTCGGTAGGTTTCAGTTGCATCTTTTCTTTCAGGACATACTCCCTGTCGATTATGGTGGATATCGTAGGGGCATAAGTGCTGGGCCTGCCGATACCTTTTTGCTCCAGCTCTTTTATCAGAGTAGCTTCTGTGTAACGTGACGGTGGCCGGGTAAAACGCTGTTTGGACGAAACCTTTTCCAGGTCGAGCGGTTCGCCTTTTTCCAGGGGAGGAAGAAATGTCGGCGGCTCTTCCTCTTCTTCATCTTTGACTTCGCTGTACAGAATCAGGAAGCCTGGAAAGGTGTTTGTTGTGGAGTAGCTTCTCAACAGGTATTTATTCTTGCTTAAGGCTTTTGCTTCAATATCTGCAGTTGTATTCTCAAAAACTGCAACTGCCATTTGGCTTGCCACCATCCGTTGCCATATCAGTTGATACAACTTGTGCTGGCCGGGATTCAAATACGGTTTGACTGCCTCGGGACGGCGCAGGATGCTTGTCGGGCGAATGGCTTCATGGGCTTCCTGGGCTCCTTTGACCGCTGTTGAAAACACCCTGGCATGTGCGGGTAAATACTTGTTGCCGAACTCCCGGGTAATATATTCCCTGGTTTCATCCAGCACCTGCTTTGAGACGTGGGTGGAATCGGTTCGCATGTAGGTAATCAGGCCCGTGTTGCCTTCATCACCCAGGGGAAGTCCTTCGTACAATTGCTGCGCTATTACCATGGTTTGCCTGGCGCTGAAGCGGAAACGCCTTGAAGCTTCCTGTTGCAGGGTTGAAGTAATAAAGGGTGGCGCGGGGTGACGTTTGGTTTCCTTGACCTTAACCTGTGAAACACTATAAGAGGCTTTTTCCAGTTCGCTTTTTATATCACCGGCTTGGTGCTCGTTTTTAATATCAAGTTTTTTTCCACCCGTCAGGCCGATAAGGGTTGCTGTAAAAGCAGGCCAGTTTTCTTTCGGTCGCTTGCTCAGGCTGGCT
>JAFGLQ010000086.1 GCA_016928015.1 Dehalococcoidaceae bacterium | reverse complement strand
GTCGGTTAATGAAAAAGTAGCCATGGATGCTGCGATTGGCGCCGCATACGGCGGCAGACGTACGATCATTACCATGAAGCAGGTAGGTATGAATGTTGCTTCTGACGCGTTCTTCTATTCTGTTTACACCGGTATTCGCGGCGGTCTGGCGATTATTGTAGCGGATGACCCCGGTATGTTCAGTTCTCAGAATGAACAGGATAACCGGCACTATGCCCGGCTGGCTAAAATACCCTCGGTAGAGCCCTTCGACAGCCAGTCTGCGTACGATTTTATTTTACACGCCTTCGAATTGAGCGAAGCTTTTGATACCCCGGTCCTCTTTCGTTCAACTACACGAATATCCCATTCCAAATCGGTAGTAGTAACCCGTCCCCCGATTGAGGTCCAGCCAGCAAGCGGGTTTACCTGTAACCCGGCTAAGTGGGTAATGCTGCCGGCATACGCCCGGGAGCGCCATACTGCCATCGAGGCCAGAATGGACAGGCTCAAGGAGTACGCTGAAACCAGCCCCTTGAACGCCCGGTTCGACGGGGATAAATCCCTGGGTATTATTACCAGCGGTATTGCCTATCAATACGCCAGGGAAGTATTTCCGGATGCTTCAATATTAAGACTGGGCCTTACTTATCCGTTGCCTGAGAAGCTTATCAGGGATTTTGCTTCCGGCGTTGAACGGATTATTGTAATTGAAGAACTTGACCCTTTTATCGAAGAAATCATCGCCTCCATGGGTATCAAAGCTGCTGGCAAGGCTTTCGTTCCGCTTACCGGCGAACTTTCCCCCCAGGTTGTCTCCGAAGCTGCATCGCAGTACGGTTTGGCTGCAGCACCTAGCCATAAAAACGAAGGTTGCATGGAAGAACTGCCCCCCAGGCCGCCGTCATTGTGCCCCGGTTGCCCGCATCGCGGGCTCTTTTATGAGCTCAGCCGGAACCAGAGGCGGGTAAGCCGCCTGGCCGGCAAGGGCAGTGCTTCTTCCGGCAGCGGCCTGATTGTTACCGGAGATATCGGCTGCTATACTCTGGGGGCTTACCCGCCTCTTAGCGCCATGGATACCTGTGCCTGCATGGGTGCCAGCATCGGTCAGGCCCTGGGCATGGAAAAGGCGGGTGTCAGGGACAGGCTGGTAGCGGTTATCGGCGACTCCACTTTCATGCATTCCGGGCTTACCCCCCTGGCCAACGCTGTGTACAACCAGAGCCAGATTACCATTATTATCCTGGACAACATGACTACAGCCATGACGGGCCACCAGGGCCACCCGGCTACCGGTATCTCAGCCAGGGGAACGAAGACCCGGTCAGTAAGCCTGGAAAGTGTAGTTAGGGGTATGGGTGTCGAAAACGTAAAGGTCGTGGATGCTTTTAAGATCAATGAACTTAGAAGTTCCCTCAAAGCGGCAATAGAATCCAGCCAGCTACATGTTCTTATTGTACGCGGCGATTGTGCGCCGACAAGGCCGCGCTCCAGGGTCACCCGGGCGGTAGAACAGGAAAAATGCATTCATTGTGACATGTGTTTGAAACTTGCCTGCCCGGCAATTCAACAAACGGAAGGCAGGATAGAGATCGATGCGGATTTGTGCGCCGGGGATAATTGCGGCGTGTGTCAGCAGGTATGCCCCGTCGGCGCTATAACGGTACCCGGGAAGGCGGTGGAAGAATAATGCCCAAAATCGATATTCTGATAACCGGTATCGGCGGGCAGGGAATTATTATGGCCAGTGATGTGCTTGCCCAGGCTGGTATGCTTGATGGTTACGATGTTAAAAAGACCGACAGTATCGGCATGGCTCAACGGGGCGGCAGTGTAGTCAGCCATATACGGCTGGGAGAAAAGGTATATTCGCCCCTTATTTCTCCGGGGGAAGCCGATATATTATTTGCCATGGAAAAACTCGAAGCCGCCCGTACCAGTGATTTTTTAAGAAATGGCGGAATGGCTCTGCTGAGCCGGTACAGCGCCCCACCAGTCTCCCTGATTGGCGGCCGGTACAAGTATCCTTCGGATGAGGTAATATTGAACTGCCTGCACCGCCGCACGGAAAGAGTTTACCTTATCGACGGCCTGGCGAAAGTGGCCGGACTGGGCAATATAAAGACATTGAATGTGTTCCTGCTTGGTGCCCTTTCCGGTTTATTGCCCCTGAGCAGGGAAGCATGGCATGCAAGCCTTAAAACGACTCTACCTGAAAAAATATTAAACATAAACCTGGAGGCTTTTGATTTGGGCATACAGGAGATCGCCGGTGGCTCTCTCAAATAGAACTCTTGCCGGGATGAGGCAGAGTTCCTGGATACGACAGATGTTCGAAGCCGGCGATAAGCTTAAAAAGAAGCTCGGGCCCGATAACGTATTCGACCTTTCCCTGGGCAACCCGGTAACCGAGCCACCGGCGCTGGTGGCAGAGGCGCTACTGAAACTGGCTGAAAAGCCTTTGCCCGGTATGCACCGGTATATGCCCAACGCCGGTTATACCCATACAAGGAATGCAGTTGCCGGAGCTTTAAGCCGGGAACTGGGTATGGCCTTCGGTGGCGAAGACATCGTTATGACCTGTGGTGCCGCCGGGGCAATCAATGTCGCTTTGAAAGCGATCCTGGAACCCGGGGAAGAAGTTGTCCTCCTGTGTCCGTATTTTCCGGAATATATCAGCTACGTCGAAAACCATGGCGGAGCTGTCAGGAAAATCCCGGCCGGTAAACATTTTGTCCCCGAACCCGACTGCCTGGAGAACTCGATCGGCGCCGGCACCAGGGTGGTAATTATCAATTCCCCCAACAATCCCACCGGCATCATGTATGACGACAGTTTTCTGGCGGTTTTGAGCAAGGCGTTAATCCGGAAAAGCCGGGAATACGGCAGGCCGATATATCTGATCAGCGATGAACCTTACCGCAGAATCCTGTATGACGGGATTGATTATGCTTCGCCTGTCAAGCATTATGCGAATTCTATTATTGCCAGTTCCTTTTCCAAGGACCTGGCTTTGCCGGGTGAACGGATTGGCTATCTGGCGGTAAATCCGGTCATGGAAGGCAAGACGGAGATGTTGAATGGTTTCATATACTGCAACCGCATTCTGGGTTTTGTAAATGCCCCCGCCATGATGCAGCATCTGGTGAGCAACCTGCTGCAGGTGAGTGTATCCATAGATGGCTATCAGCGCAAGCGGGATTTTCTGTACCACGGGTTGCAGAGCTTGGGTTTCAACGTGATCAAACCTGCCGGGGCATTTTATATGTTTCCTCAAATCGGTGACGGAGATGATATCGGATTTGTCGGCAAACTGATGGATTACGGAGTTCTGGCCGTACCCGGAAGCGGTTTTGGCGCTCCGGGGTATATCCGCCTGTCATATTGTGTCGAGGATGAAGTTCTGGAAGGAGCGCTTCGGGGAATTAAGAAAGCTGTGGGGTAAGCATGAAAACGGGTAACGAAATACTGCAGAACATTAACCTGCTGAAAAGCCGGGTAGAACCGGCAGTACGTTTGATGGGTATGCGGCTTGAGGCGCTTGAATCCGGATATGCGCGCGTGTCGATGACGGTTAAACCGGAACACCTTAATTTTCACGGCATGGCTTTCGGCGGCATAATAATGTCGCTGGCCGATCATGCCTTCGGGTATGCCGCCAACACACTGGCCTATCCCAGTGTTGCCAGCCAGTTCAACATGCATTTTCTGGAGGGCGCACGGGAGGGTGAAACACTGACAGCCGAATGCCGGGTAGTAAAAAACGGGCGCAGGATCAGCGTTTCGGATATAAGAGTCACCAACGAACAGGGGAAGCTGATTGCGCTGGCCACCGGTACCACGGTTCCGGTTCGCTCCCGCCCGGGTTCGGGTGAATCGGTAAATAAACCTGTTGGAGAATGAAAAAGTTGACGAAATATCATGCGTGTGGTAATCTCTCCCAGTTTTGTAATAAAATGCGAGCTGATGAATACTAAAACCGTCGATATCAAGGGAAAATTCTGCTTCATCTTTACCGTGCGCACACGGTGCGCCGGGGGTTTGTCTGTAATGCAGGTATAAAAAGCTTAACCTGAATATGGTAGAGATAGTAACCTCCCCGGCAAGGGAGGTTTCTTTATATCCGTAAGAAATATGATAGAAACAGCGGCTGATACAATACCGAGACTTGTAATAAAAAACTGCCATAACTGGCCGGACAGGCCGGCTATGTGCATGAAACGGTTTGGCATCTGGCAGCGTTACACCTGGCGGGAATATTATGAAAAGGTCAAATATTTTTCTCTGGGTATGGTCAAGCTTGGGCTGAAAGCCGGAGACGTAGTTTGCATAATTGGAGACAATGAACCGGAATGGTTCTGGGGGGAAATCGCGATACAATCCGCCGGAGGAGTAGCCACCGGCAGTTTTGTCGATTCGATTCCTTCCGAACTCAAATATATAATGACTCATTCAGGGGCTAGTTTCGCCATCGCCAACGACCAGGAACAGGTGGATAAGTTTTTACAAATAAAACCGGAATTGCCCTTGCTGAAGAAGGTCATTTACTGGGATCCCAAAGGGCTCAAGAATTATAATGATCCCCTGCTAATAGGTTTTAACGAGGTAATCAGTCTGGGGCGAGGGTACGACGAACAAATGCCGGGGGCGTTCGAAGGTCTTGTAACCACTGCCAATGCTGACGATACGGCTTTCGTTTATTACACTTCGGGTACCACCGGACTGCCGAAAGGGGCCATGCTTACTCACCGGGCCTTAATACGCACAGCCGAAAGTTTTATCAGCCGGTATCCACTGACCGAGGCAGACGACCTTATTTCCAACTTTCCGGCTGCCTGGGTGGGGGACAGCTATTTCTCCACCATCCCGCATTTGCTCACCGGTGCTCGCCTGAACTTTCCTGAAGAACCTGAAACCATTGCCGAAGATACCCGTGAAGTAGGCCCCAACTTTGTTATTTATGGCCCCAGGCAGTGGGAAGGGCTGGTCAGCGAAATTCAGGTCAAGATGATGGATGCCGCCTGGCTGAAAAAGCTCACCTATAATTTGTTTATGCCTGTCGGGTATAAGATGGCCGATATGAAACTGGCCGGGGAAAAACCCGGGCTGGCATGGCGCGTGCTCTACAAGATTGCCGATATTCTGCTTTTTCATCCACTTAAAGATAAACTGGGGCTCTCCAGGGTACGGTTTGCCGTAACCGGTTCCTCGGTGCTCAGTCTGGACACCTTCAGGTTGATTCATGCCATTGGGGTCGAACTTCGGCAGAATTATGCCAGCACCGAATCGGGCTATATTTCATCGCATGGGGAAGGTGAAATCCGTTTTGAAAGTGTAGGGCGGCCTGCCCGGGGAGTAGAGGTCAGGCTGATGGAATCGGGTGAACTCTGGGTTCGCAGTGACTGCATGTTCAGCGGGTATCTGGCCAACCCGGAAAAGACCCGCCAGACCCTGGTTGGCGGCTGGTGCCGGACCGGAGATGCGGTGAATATCGACAGCGACGGACATGTCCTGTTTCTTGACCGGCTCGAACATATGGGTGAATTGAAAGGCGGTGCCAGGTACGCTCCACAGTACATCGAGGGCCGGCTGCGTTTTTCGCCCTATATAAAAGATGCCATGGTGATCGGTGGCCTCGACAGAGAATATGTTACTGCAATTGTGAATATGGATTTTGCCATGGTCGGCAAGTGGGCGGAAAGAAAGCATATCGCCTACACTACCTTTGTTGACCTTTCGCAAAGGGACGAAGTGGCCAAATTGATTTGCAAAGACCTCGAGAGAGTGAACGGATATTTGCCTGAACATGCCAGGGTAAGAAAATACGTTCTTATGCACAAGGAATTTGATGCTGATGAAGCCGAGCTTACCCGCACCCGGAAACTCAGGCGCGAGTACATGGCCCAGCGTTACCGCGACCTTATCGACAGCATGTACGGAGACAGAGACGAAGTAAAAATCGAAACCCAGGTCACCTACCGGGACGGACGGCAGGGCCAGGTAGGCACCGTTATCAAGGTAAGGACTGTCGGGGAGGCTTGACAAGTGTCTGAACTGCTGCAATACATAATCACAGGTATAACCGTGGGCATGGTGTACTCGCTTATTGCTTTAAGCTTCGTGCTGATCTGGAAATCAAGCGGGGTCGCCAATCTGGCTCTAGGCCAGATGGTGCTCGTGTTCAGCTGGTTTACATATGGGATGCTTGTCCAGGCTGGCCTGCCCCTGTGGCTGGGGCTGGGGCTGGTGGTGTTGTTCTCTCTGGGTATGGGCTGGCTCATCGAAAGGGCAGCCCTCAGGCCGCTTATCGCCCAGCCGATACTTTCCCTGATTGCGGTTACCCTGGGTATGGCTTTCTTTATCGAGGGGCTGGTGAGTTTCATCTGGCCGAGGAGCGTTGCCGCTCTGCCCAGGATATTCCCCGAGGACGTCATACATATCGGTACTGCCGTCGTTTCCCAGGAATACCTGTGGGCGGCTGGGATTTCACTGCTTTTGTTTGCCGTTCTCAGTTTTTATTTCAAATACAGCCGCATGGGTATAGCCATGCGGGCTACTGCCGATGACCAGCTGGCGGTACAGGCTTGCGGCGTCCCGGTAACCAGGATATTCTCACGCAGCTGGATGTTTGCTGCCGTACTGGCCGCCGTAGGAGGGGTGCTGATGGCCTCGATCGGAGGTATAACCCACGGTCTGGTGGAAACCGGTTTGAAATCCTTTTCGGTGGTAATTCTGGGAGGGCTTAACTCATTTCTCGGCGCTATTCTGGCCGGTCCCATAATAGGCCTGGCGGAGAATGTAGGAGGCGGCTATCTGACGCCGCTGACATGGCCCGGCGTCAAGGAAGTAATCCCGTTTATAATAATTGTTATTGTCATGTTCGTTAAACCATATGGTTTGTTCGGCGAAGAGAGGATCGAGAGGATTTAACATGGATTTGCCTGCCGGTATACGCAATTTTACATATGCCCAGGATATGGCCATTTTCCGTACACGCTGGCAGTGGATGATGCTGGTCGTTTTTATCCTGGCTCTGTTCTGCGCGCCCTTGCTGCTGAATAACTACTGGCTGGGTATTGCCAACCTGATAGGCATCAGTATTATCGCGGCTACCGGGCTCAATATTCTTATCGGTTATTGCGGGCAGTTGTCGCTGGGGCATGCCGGTTTCATAGCGGTGGGCGCTTATGCTTACGCCATAATGGTAAGCCGGTTCGAATGGCCTTTTCTGGCAGCTATGATTTTTGCCGGAGTCGTGGCTGGTTTGACCGGGCTGCTGTTCGGTATACCTTCGGTGCGGGTTAAAGGGTTTTACCTGGCTATAAGCACTATTGCCGCCCACTTTATCATTATATGGGTGATTAACCAGTGGAGTTCTCTGACCGGTGGTTACAACGGCATGGGTGTACCTGTAGCCAACCTGTTCGGTGTTTCTTTTGCCGGCCAGAAAAACCAGTTCTATTTAATTTTTGCCATCACCGTCCTGGTTATTTTTGCTGCCAAAAATATAGCCCGAACCCGGCTGGGCCGGGCATTCGTGGCCGTCAGAGATAATGACCTGGCCGCAGAAGTGATGGGCATCAATCTTTTCCGTTACAAACTGCTGGCTTTTTTCATCGGCTGCTTTCTGGCCGGGATCGCCGGATCTCTGATGGCCAACTGGATAGGCTATCTGAATGCTGAAAATTTTACCCTCAATGAGTCCATTCTTTACATCGGCATGATAATAATCGGCGGCCTGGGGACGACGCTCGGCCCGATTCTGGGGGTCGTCTTTATCAGGCTTCTTCAGGAAGGGGTAAACTCCATTTCGCCGCTGGTGGAGGGCTGGATTCCCGCTCTTCCGTCAGGATTTACCGCAGGCCTGGGGCCGATGGTATTCGGCCTGGTTATCGTGCTGTTTCTGATATTGGAACCCCGCGGGCTGGCACATCGCTGGAATTTGTTCAAGGCGAGTTACCGGCTTTGGCCTTTCTCATACTAGGGAACAGGAGGTGGTAGAGTGAATGACAGCTGAAGATGACTTTACGGGCAAACCCGGCATTATTAAATTTAAAAAAATAGGGGGTTCCAAATATGGGGGCTACGGGTAAATTGAAAAAAATTTCTCTGGTTCTGGCATCGCTTCTGATAATGGTTACTCCTCTCCTGGTTTCAGGTTGCGGTCAGGCAGAAGCTTCATTAAAAGTAGGTTTGAGCATACCGTTCACCGGCCCGGCTGCCGAAAAAGGCAGGCCCATGGGTGACGGAGTTCTCGATTGCATCAAGTACATTAATGAAGAACTGGGTGGAGTGGAAGGTATTCCTATCGAGGTTGTCTGGCGGGATACGCAGTACGACTCCGCCAGGGCGGCAAACTTTGTGAATGAATTCATGGATAAGGGCTGTCTGTTCTTTACAACCTGTGCTTCAAAGGAAATGGCGGCATCCATGGAAATCGCCAATCGAAACGATTTTCCGGGTTTTACCGTCTTCAGTTCCCCGGTTTGCATCCATCCGCCTGAACATATTTATGCCCAGATGCCGGATTACGGCGACTCGTGGGCGGCTTTTGCCAAGTATTACATGGAAAATATCTGGGAGGGCACCGGTAAACCCAGGATGGCCCTGCACCTGTTGAACAATCCTACCGGATCAGGCGCCAGCGATGCCGCTAAGGCTCTGGCCGATGAACTCGGCATTGAAATTGTCGCTACGGAAGAACATGCCGCCACTACCCTTTCCGAGATCGAGAGCCTGTCCCGCATCAAGGCAGCCAACCCGGATGTGCTTTTCATTTCCTCTACTCCTCAGCCTACTTCAATTATTCTTAAGAACGCCAGGGAACTGGGAATAACACCCGGTGTTACGGTTGGTTGCGGCCATGCTTCGTTTACCCAGGCTTTAATCGACCTGTCCGGCAGTGCCGCTGAAGGGGTCTACGGCGTTTTCCCAACCGTCAACTGGGGGGACGATGTAGAGGCCATGGAAAAGATGACTGAGTATTGTCTTGAATATCACCCGGATGATTACGGTAACATGGATTACATTACCTGCTGGGCGGAGGGCTTGATTATCGCCGAAATACTGCGCCTGGCGGTAGAGCATGTCGGGGTAGACAATATCGACCAGCTGACGCCTCAAATTGTCGAGGAATACGGTTTTAAAATGCTGGACAATTTCGACCCGGGTGGACTGCACGGTCCGGTAAGCTATTCCGCCGGAGACAACCGAATGGCGAAAGCGGTCCGTGTTTTCCAGGTCAACGGGGGAGCAATGGTCCCTCAAACCGGCTGGGTAGATGCGCCGGCAATTTTGTATGAAGACTTTGACTGGTTCGGCCAGTAGAGATTGAAGCCTGGCGGGGAGCACGAGCCGGTCAGGTCGTGCTCCCCGCACCGGAGCATTTAAAGCATGTTGAAAGTAAACAATATCGAAGTCTGCTACCTGAATGTGATTCGTGTACTGCACGGAATCTCACTGTCGGTAGCCGACGGCAGTATTGTTGCGGTTCTGGGAGCCAATGGCGCCGGCAAGAGCACCACACTTAAGGCGATTTCCGGGCTTTTGAAGGTCGAGGAAGGAGAAGTCACCGATGGGAGCATCGATTGGGACGGGGTAAGGATCGACAACAAGAGCGCTGAACAAATAGGTAAAATGGGAATCGTTCAGGCTCTGGAAGGTCGGCGTGTTTTCGGCCATCTTACGGCGGAAGAGAACTTGATGGTCGGCGCTTTCAACCGGAATGACCGGGCCGAAGTCAAATCAGACCTCGAAATGGTTT
Organism: Dehalococcoidaceae bacterium; assembly: GCA_016928015.1. Classification (GTDB taxonomy): domain Bacteria; phylum Chloroflexota; class Dehalococcoidia; order Dehalococcoidales; family CSSed11-197; genus CSSed11-197. Next base: position 788 of record JAFGLQ010000086.1, on the reverse strand, counting down.
ACACGTACTTTCCCCGGCTCAAAGCTTTGAAACGCAACATTGCCGGATACCTGTCCGGCGGAGAACAGCAGATGCTGGTTATCGGCCGGGCCATGATGGCACGCCCCAGGCTCATGATGCTGGATGAACCATCGCTGGGGCTGGCCCCGCTCATGGTAGAAGAAATATACGATATAATCAGAAGGTTTAATGTCGAACAGAAGACCTCGGTACTGCTGGTGGAACAAAACGTCAGAGTGGCTCTGGGAATTGCCCATTCAGGGTATGTCATGGAAAATGGCCGGATAGTGCTTGACGGCACAGCGGATTTCCTGAAAAATAACGAGGACGTCAAGGAATTCTACATGGGGCTCTCGGCAACGGGGTCCAAGAAGAGTTATCGAGACGTAAAGCATTACAAGAGGCGGAAAAGATGGCTGTAGAAAAAGGCGAGTATTATGATGATTGGGAGAAGCTCTCCCCGGGCGCCAGAGAAAATTATTTAAACGGCAGGCTGCGCCTGCAAATACGCCATCTTTATGACCATTCAGCGTTTGCCAGGGAGGTTCTGGATAAATCCGGGCGTAAACCGGAGGATATCCGGACCGCAGCCGATCTGGCCGGCCTGCCGGTAACCCGTAAGGAGGATATCATCCGTCTCCAGCAGCAATATCCTCCTTACGGCGGTCTACTTACGGCAGTTACGGCTGAAGTGGAAAGGGTTTTCATTTCCCCGGGGCCGGTTTATGAAATTCAGGGTTCGGATACCAGGTGGTTCAGCCGGGCTTTATGGGCAGCCGGCTTTCGGC
>JAFGLQ010000085.1 GCA_016928015.1 Dehalococcoidaceae bacterium | reverse complement strand
TGAAGTAGCAGGTGGAGCCGGGCTCGAGCCCGTTTACAACAGCGCTGAAGCTTCCCGTCGCGGTAATGGTCTGCGGCGGTGTTTCGGTGCCGAGTTCAGCCGTAGCGCCGTATTCAAAATACACTGTTACCGATGCCGCCCCACCCAGGGAGCGAAGCACCCCGTTGAGGACGGCCGAGTCCCCTTCGATTGAAGTGGCGGCGGCGGTAGCAACTTCGGGTGTGCCGTCTGCTGCCAGTACGAAGGCAGTATCGAGTCCGGCAATGGAGGCGGCGCCGGGGATTTCGGCAACCGCCCGGAAGTGGTAAGTCGTTCCAGCTTCAAGCCCGCTGACGGTAGCGCTGAACGGCCCGGCAGCGGTCATCGTTTGCGGAGTGGTTTTGAACCCGTAAGCCGTAGTAGCGCCGTATTCGAAATAGACTGTTACCGCCTCGGCACCCTCCAGCGAAACCAGGTTGCCGTTGAGAACCGCCGAGCCGCCCCCGTCCAAACCGGTCGCCGGGCTGGTGGCAACGGTTACGGCAGGCAGGGTTGAAGTTGGCGGTTGAGTGGCGGAAGTTGGCTGGGTTGTCGCCGCCGGCAGGGTAAAAGCTGCGTCCAGTCCGGCAGCGGAAGCGCTACCGTCGGCGTGTTCGGCCACGGCGCGGAAGTGGTAGGTTGCCCCGGCGGAAAAACCGGCTGCCGCGGCGCTGAAAGGCCCGGCTGCGTTCATGGTTTGGGGTTCGGTGCGGAAGCCGTACCCGGTCGTAGCCCCGTATTCGAAATAGACCAGGACCGACCCAGCGCTGCCCGTGGATTCAAGCGTTCCGTTGAGGGTGGCCTGCCCGGCATTCATGCCGGTTGCCGTGCCGGTAGTTACTGCGGGAGGTACGGGTTCTACCAGGGGTGTGGTGAACTCGGCCACCGGAAAGGCAAAGCTGGAGACCGGTGATGATGCCCAGACTGTCACGTAGTAGCGGGTGTTCTGCCTGAGCCCGCTTGCCACCGCACGGGTGTCGCCCGAGTCGTATTCGATCACGACGCCTTCAGCGCTGGCCGCCGTGTAAAAACTGGTTTGGGCCGGCGTGTAGGGCGATTCGGAATTTATCACTAATTTATAGTTCTCAGCCCCGTTCAGCGCCTGCCAGGATATATCCGTGGTGCCTTCCAGTGCTGGTTCTGAAACCTGCACTTCGGCGCCGGGACGGTTGAGCATGTCGGTATAACGGTAAATGCTGTAGTCCGAACCCAGCGCATACAGTTCCCCGGTCCGGGCGAGGTACCATAAACCGGTAAAATAGCCGCCGGGAATACCGGCGATGCTTTCTGCTTGTAAAGCGCTGCCGCGCACGCGACTGACAGATCCATCCCGGTAGTCGGCGGCATAGATAATTCCCGAGCCTTCGTCCGGGTTGCCGGCAATGCCATTGCCGGGTCCGGCTACCAGGCCGTAGCCCAGTTCTACCCTGCCGGTGCCCTGGGCGCCGTCCAGGCGCCGCCAGGCGCTCGAAGTGCCTGCTGCCCACTCCCAGATGCCGGAGTCTGCGGCTTCGTCTGCGTCAACCCCGGTGACTGCGATCCGCCGGGAAGCGGCGTAATCCGGGGGTACGGCGGCATATACTTCAGTGGCATATTCGAAAGGCACCGGCGTGGGGATAACCTCCCATGTATTGGCCATATTCGAGGATACGGCGATTCTGGCAGTGCCGGTTTTTTCATCGACGCCGGCGGCAATCAAATCACCGCCGGGAGCCGCTTCCAGGTCCATAACCGTGCCCACCGGGCAATCCGAGTTCATCCAGCTGATGCCGGCATCGAAGGTTATGGCAACGGTATCCGGGTTGGCAGCCGCCAGTACCAGCGTATTGGCGTCGAGAACCAGCATTGCTCCGGCAGACGAATAGGAAGCCTGGTGGGGAGCCATGGCCAGCCTGAACCAGTTGGCGCCAGAATCTACAGACCGCCATATTTCGGTCCTGTTATGATTGAAAAGGTACAGCGCGTCCCCTTCCGGCGAGGCTTCGATGCCGCATTTGCGCAAAGCCGGGTCGTGCTGGGTGATGGGAAGGCCGGCAACTACGGAGGTCCTGGAATCGAAAGCTACCTGCCACTTGGCGGCATCGGTATAGCGCCACACGCGGTAGATTGCATCGCTGTCGTAGCTGGTCAGGTAAATCGCCCCGTAAACGGGCTGAATATCGTATACTTCCACCGCCGAAGGGGGCGGCCCCAGAATGGACCAGTCCTGAGGGGCGGCGCTAACGCCTGCACAGCAGGCAGGTAGGGAAAGAAAAACTGCCAGGGAAGCCAGGGCGGCGGTTGTCGCTTCTGCCAAGACCTGAGGCACAAAAACCCTGGCGTTTTTCACGTTTTAACTCCGGGTCAATCTGTTCCTTCAATAATTACCATTGAGCCCCTTCCTGCAGGTGAACGCAATGCTCCGGAGTGTTAAGTCGTGCATGAATAATAGTCTTTTCCTGCCTGAAGGTCAATAGATTTCGGCTGTTTTGGAACTAAAATACCATCCTGTTGGCCAGGCCACCGCGGACCACCGCCCATGGATCATCGCGAGTAGAGCCTCAGCATTCATAACGTCATCGCGAGGAGGGCTTTAGCCCGACGTGGCGATCTAAATACAAGCGGCGATTTCGCCGCTTGTACCGTCTGTGTTGTATATACTTACTATTTGTCCCGACCAATGTACAAAACCTGAATGAAATAATATATAATGAAAGTTAATGGATACAAAGAAACGAATTCTTGTTGTTGACGACGAAGCAGCCATACGAAGGATTGTAGGCACCGGCCTGCGAATCTTTGGCTATGATGTTATTACCTCCAGTAATGGAGAAGAAGCTCTCAGGCTGGTTGAAAGCGAAAAGCCGGACTTAATGCTCCTTGATGTGCTCATGCCGGGGATGAGCGGCTTTGAAACGCTTAAAATACTGCGGGCCAAATCTGACCTGCCTGTAGTAGTATTCAGTGCCCGAACCTCGTCCAGAGAGGAAGCCTTGAAACTGGGAGCCAACGATTTCATTGCCAAGCCGTTTGTTCCCGAGCAGATGGCAAAGAGGATCTCTTTAGTTCTTCAGGCCAATTCCAATTAGTCCAATCAGGATGGTTCCGGCCGGCTGGCTATGCTCCCCTGTTCATCGTTTGGAAGGCTGAAGTAGAAAGTTGACCCTTTACCCGGCTCCGATTCAACCCAGATGCGGCCGTGGTGCGCTTCCACAAGCCGGCGGCAGACTATAAGGCCCAATCCGAGCCCCTTGATCCCTTGTTGTTCCAGCCTTTCCAATCGTTGGAACGGTTGAAAGAGGCGAGGCTGGTCCTCAGGCGAAATACCGATTCCCTGGTCGCTCACACCTACGGTTAAGCATCCATTATCCTGGTTGAAAAAAATCCTGACCTTTCCACCCAGCGGAGAATATTTAACGGCATTTTCGATCAGGTTGTGCAGTATCAGTCCTATTCTTACCTTGTCGGCTTGAACAGGCGGCAGGTATTCCGGTTTGTCAACAATAAATTGATGTGTAGATGATTTGCTCTGTACCTGCTCTACCATGCTTGTTGCCAGCTCGTGGATATCGATTGGCTCAACGGTTAATAGAAGCCTCTTTGCCTGGTAACGCGAGAGCTCAAGCAGATTATCGAGAATATCAGCCAGCGATTCTGCACCGAGGGCGGCGTCGTTTAGTAACAAAGACAGTTCCTCCGGTTGCAACCCTTCAAGCATGGCGGTACGAATAGCCCCGGTAATGACAGTCAAAGGGGTTCGGAGTTCGTGGGATACCATGCCGATGAACTCATCCTTTATATGGTCTGCCTTTTTTCGGTCGGTGATATCCGACAGGCTTGTCCGGATGCTCTCCTGTATTCCTGTTGAATGTGCGGCAATGCTTTCCAACTGGGCATAAAACATCGAACCGTTTCTGCCATGCATTCGGATTTCGCACTTCTGCCTGGCATCGGTTTCCAGTACATGGTTAACGTGAAGGAAAAACGCTTCCTGAGAATCAGCCGCAATGAAATCGCCAAACTTGGAATGGACTAATTCGTCTCTTTTGAGCCCCAGGAGACCGGCGGCGGTAAGATTGGCTTCAAGAATGGAGCTATCCTTTTCCAGGGTAAGGTAGCCTACCGGGGCATAGTCGTATAGATCCAGGTAATTGTCCTTTGCCTTTTTTATTTCTTCACGGGACTGCCGGAGTTCCTCGGTCTGTGCCTCGAGTTCCTCCTGGTGTACCTTCAGCTCTTCCACCAGTTCCCGGATTTGTTCTTCGGCTTCCTTTCGTTTCGTGATGTCGCGGTTGGAGGAACGGCGCCCCAGGAGGTTGCCTTCAGCATCGATGATAGGCTGGCAGACATGACCCAGCCACCGTTGCTGTCCGTCACGCCTGATAATCCGGAACTCAAGTTCGGCAGTCTCCATATTCTGCATATCTTCCAGCATATGTAATTCTACTCTGGCAAGGTCATCGGGGTGGACGATCCTTAAGTAGAGGTAGAAATCATCGATGAACTCGGTGTTGGAGTATCCGGTGAAACGCAGGCATGAAGGTGACATGTATATGAAACGGTTATCCGGACTACGCCAGTATTCCCAGTCATGCGTGAAATCCGAAACTATCCTGAATTTCTCCTCGCTTTGTTTGAGTGCTTCTTCCGCCTTCTTGCGTACTTCTATCTCTATCTCCAGGTCTGCCTTGGAGGCGGTAACGGCTTTTAAATTGGATGTCATCCGGTTGAAGGTGCGGCAAAGATCGGTGATTTCATCGCTGCCCTTCTCTTCAATTTTGTAGTCCAGGTTGCCGGAGCCGATGACGGCGGCTCCCTCGCTCAGATTGGACAGGGAGGACATAATACCTTGCCTTGTACCTTTCAGAACGATGGTAAGCGGCACACTGGCAAGGCCCAGAACCAACAGTATGAGACCGACAGTTCTTATTTCGGTTGTCCTGGTATCGGCGTCCAGTAAACCGCGCAGGACTGCAGCGCTGGTATCCGCCTCGTAAGACCTAAGCAGCAGCAACCCTGTCAGCCGGTCTCCCGCTCCTGTTGTGTCACCGCTTTCATAGGCAGAAACTAATTGAATAAACAGCGCTTCCATGGTTTGATTATTCTGGCGGATCTTGTCAAGGAGTTGCTGCTGCTGCGGATGCAAGAGTTGTGTATTTTCTATTAGCCCTGTCAGATATTCGTGCTCGGCAAAAAACTGCTGTTTCGGCCTTTCCTCATGGTAGAGGGTATACGAAAAGACAAGGTGGTTGAGTTCGGTAATGCTGCTCCTTATTTGCCGGACTGTATCTCCGGCTTCCTGGACCCTGCTCATTTCCTGATAGGAGAATATAAGCGCCACCATGATAACCAGTGCCATGATTACCGGTATAGATACACTCAGCTTCAACCTGGTGTTGATATTCATCTATTATCCTATTTTCCGGGAATTTTGACGCTGCCGGGCTTGACCGATTTCAGCCCGTCTGTATAGATATAATCCAGGAAATTGGGTACCGCCTTCTCAGTAGTCAGATTATTGGCTATCATCCAGCGTGCTTCGTCTTCCATGGCCAGTATCAGAGTCTGCTCGAGTGATAGCGAAAACTGATTTTGAAGCCATACTGTTTCCATATACTCCGGATCAAGGCCCAGCTCCTCTTGTACGATAGCCATCGCTTCGCCAGGATTGAGTAAGGCATAATCCTCAGCTTGTGCTATGGACTTTAGGAATCTGACGACCAGTTCAGGATGATCGGTTGCCCACTCGCTCATAGATAGCATCAGTCCATGCAAGAATTGACCGCTCTGAGCCGGCCAGAAAATAGCGTTAACGCCCAGACGTTCTTTGGCTGTATTGGCCTCCGGCTGTGCAGTTACAACTGCATCAACATCCCCTGCTACCACGGCATTGACCCACTCTGAAGGTGTTTTTAGATCGACTATATTAACATCCTGCATTTTCATGCCGTTTAGTTCAAGGAATCTGCCTAGATAGAATTCTGCTATAGTTCCCCTTGCAACCCCGATTTTCTTTCCCTTGAGGTCAGCGGGCTGGTTGATATCCCGGTCCTGGCGTCCAATCAAATATATGAACTCACCTTTATTGGCATTCCCCAAAATGACCATTGCCTCCTGCTGGAATGCCATTCTGACGACCGGGAACTCGGTCATTCCTACTGCAATATCCGCTTCACCACCCAGCACTCCACTCAGTGAAGCTGCTCCGGTATCATACTTGCGCAAGGTAATCTCGAGGCCATTATTGCCGAAGAATTGCTGGTCACGGGCAATCCAGAAAAGTGCAGTGGATTCAAAAGGCGAATAGGCAACGACTATTGACTCCGGCGGACTGGAGATATCTTCCCGGCAGGAGCAGGAACTGAGGAGCATGGCGAGAACGCCGGCAGCAACAAGAATGCACGCAACCAGCCCGGGTAGTCTCCCTGATGGCCTTTCAACAAACACAATACTCGTCTTATTCAGCCTTTGCCGCCTTCCTTCGCCGTGAAAAGCTTATACTGCCTGAACCATTATTATATGACGGGTGCATGGGAACAAACGCTGCTGCCCGATGACCGGAAGGCATGCATCACGGGGAAGCGGCCAATTGAATGATCACACAGCCTTTTAAATCCCCCCGGGTTGAATACGGGGTCGCACATGATTATATTTCATTCACGTTGCTATATCAACATCCCGGGCAGGTGGGTGTGGCGATCTCCGAGACTGCCGCGCCTGCTCCGAAGTCTCGCAGTGGCCATTCGTTATGTCAACGACGTCCTGGCTGTTTACCCGCCCCTCACACTGAACTCGAACGTGTAACTCTCCGCCATCGGCAGGCCGAAGCTGGAAAGCGCCCCGGCGAGGATGGTAATCGAATACTGCCCGCCCGGCACCAGGGAGCCGGCAGGCACAATCTGCATCACCGTATCAGCTTCGAACCACTCTACCGTGTAGGCAAACCCGGTGGCAAACCGCAGGTTCCCTTCCACCGAAGCCGTGTCCATGGAGAGGTCGAAAACCAACTGGATGGGGTAGTTGGTGGGGATGGTTCCACCCGAAGCCGCCACCATATCACCCAGCACGTGAGGCCTGGCCATCAGGCTGGGCATGAAGCTCAACTCGAAAACCTCCCCCAGCGCCACCCCGTCAAAGGAAAGCGCGCTAGTGCCCACCGTTACCGTATGCACGGTATTGACCACCAGCGGCTGGTGGGACTGGATGGTAGATACTGTGTTGCCCTGGCTCCACACAACGCTGCAGGCAAAGCCGGGTGAAACCGTAAGCGCGTTCTCCACCGAAGCCGTGTTCATCGGCCGGTCGAAGGTGAGCACCACCGGCTGGCCGGCCATATCCCCCACCTCCCCGTCCACTGGCAAAGCCGACACTACCCTGGGAGCCGGCCCGGCTGTGGCGGTGGTAAAACTGAACTCGAAGGTTTCCAGGAGCGGCGCTCCCTCCGCTGACATCGCCAGCGGGGAAACGGTAACGGTGTAAACCGCGCCCGGCTCCAGAGCCTCCTGCGGCTGGAACATCACTATGAAAGGCTCCTCCCCCAACGCCACGGCCGCAAATTCGCTTTGACCGGAAATCTCGATGGCTCCGGCCAGCGTCTCCAGGTCCATCGGCTGGTTGAAGACAATCACCAACGGCTGGTCCGCAGCTACTCCCGTCTGTGCGTGCTCCGGATACACCGCCGCAATACCCGGCGGCGGCCCCGGCGGTACGGTGAAGAGGCCTTTCAGGTGATCCTGCTTGAGCAGTTTCACCGCCGGCGGGCACAGCTCGCGGTAGATATCTGTAGCCTGGAATTCGATGAGCCTGGCAATGTCAGCCATAAAGGAAGTCGCAAGCGGGTTGAGCGCCGCCAGCAGGCCTGAAACGTAAGCCCCCACTTTGGCGGCAAGCTGCTGCTCCTTCCACTGGTGCACCGAATCCAGGATGAATAACTCATATTTGTCGGAAAGCTGGAGCACCCTCAGCATCTCCAGTTTCTCCAGAAAGTCCGGGTCTTCAGGGTCCAGGTCGTTGACCCGATTCTCTACCCACTCATTGAACTTGCGCTTCATTTCGGCTTCTTTGTAATCGTGGGTTTCGGGGGAGGCGAACTTTTCGTACTTTTCGCAAGCCTGGATATTCTGCAGCCAGAAAAAGAACTTGAGGTTGTCCTCTTCAGCCGGGTCGATCTCATCCACCCGGGCCCTCACCCACTCGTTGAACTTCTCCTCCATCTGCTGTTCCTTGTAGTCGTGGGTTTCCGGAGTTGCCAGTTCATCGTATTTTTCACACGCCTGGATATTCTGCAGCCAGAAAAAGTACTTGATGTTGTCGGCATCCGCCGGGTCGATTTCGTCCACCCGGTTTCGCACCCAGTCGTTGAACTTCTCCTTCATCTGCTCTTCTTTGTACTCTTTGGTCTCCCCGTCCACCAGTTCGTCATACTCCGGGGTGCGCTGGACGGCCTGCAGATCGAAAAAATCCTTGATGGATTCCGGTTTTACCGGGTCGATGCCGTCCACGGTGGCTTTTATCCAGCCGTTGAACTTGGCGCCCAGTTCGCCCTTGAGCTTGCCTGCCTCATCCCCGGAAACCGAACCGTCTTCCTCCGCCTTCTCGATATCCTGCGCCGCCCCCAGGATGGGCGCCAGCGAAGCGGGCAAAACCGGATTGACGGCGGCAATCGAAGCCGAAAGGGCTGTATAGGTTGGGGAAGGCGCGGTAGTTGTCACCGTTGGGGTGGTGGTAGCCGGAGTCGTGTTGGTAGCGGTAGTAACCGGGACAGTGGTTGAAGTGGTCGGTGTGGTAGTGCCGGTTGGTGTGATCGTACCGGTGGGCGTGGTAAGCGGAGCCGTGGTGGTCGGTGTGGTGGTAGTGGTGGTCGTTTGACCACCCCGGCAGCCCGGCGCTGTCAAACCCAGAACCAGGATAACCGCCAGCAGTATAAACAGTGTCCTCCGCATCGCCGCCCTCCTCTAACCCGGGCCGTTTATCTGAGACACACAGCTATCATAATCCCGCCGCCGGTGGAATTCAATCAGTTTTCAGTCAAAATTTTAAGCAACCCCACACATCCGTCATCGCCAGGAGGGCATAAAGCCATCCATCTGTCATCGCGAGGAAGCCGTAAGGCTGACGTGGCGATCTCATATAACTCGGCGATATCGGAGATTGCCACACTCACTTCGTTCATTCGCAATGACGGTTCGAAGGGTCATCGCGCACCACCATCCATCCCGTAATCGCCAGGAGGGCGCCACCATTCATCCATCATCGCGAGAACTGCCTCCGGCAGTTCGTGGCGATCTAATACAACCTGCCAATATCTTAATATAATCCTTGACATATGATACCATTATTGATACCATTTTAAGGGATGAGTTCCATCGAAAACATATACCGGCAAATGCTGGGGAACCCAACCAATGTGCAGTTTAGCGACTTATGTAAAATATGCGACTATTATTTTGGCCAACCGCGTCAAAAGGGAGATCATCGCGTCTACAAAACCCCTTGGAAGGGAGACCCGAGAATAAATATCCAGAACGATAACGGTAAAGCCAAAGCATACCAGGTTAGACAAGTGGTTAAGGCTATCGAAAGGCTTGGTGAAATTAATAATGGCTAATATTGACGAACAAAAGGATATCTATACCTATCGGGTTACATGGTCTTCCGAAGACAAGGAATATGTTGGGCTGTGCGCCGAATTCCCCAGCCTGAGCTGGCTTGCCGAAAGCCCGGAGGAAGCATTTCAGGGTATCAGGCAGGTTGTGGCCGACGTCATTGATGATTTGAGGGCCAGCGGCGAGGATATTCCCCAGCCGCTCGCTATACGCCAGTATTCAGGCGTCTTCACCGTTCGGGTTCCACCATATGTGCATAAAAGCATCGCGCTCAAAGCGGCGGAAGCCAATGTCAGCTTGAACCGGTTTGTCAGTTCCGTTTTGGCGGCACAGTAATTTTTCGCCAGGTCATCGCTCACCACCATCCATAACGTCATCGCGAGGAGGGCATCAGCCCGACGTGGCGATCTCATACAACTCGGCGATCTCAACCCAGTCCATTACTTTACATTGACAGCAAGATTCATCATGACTAAAATACGGTTGTATACAGGTTAAACGATACACCACAACATTCATCGCTCCTTCTCTAACAGGATGAATTCAGGAGGCATGCTTGGAAAACAGATATATAAAACTGACCTATAAATTCTCCAATGAAAACGATCAAGTCCTGGCTCGCTGCGTTGAACTGGGCACTGCTGTTTTTGCCGACACTGAAGAAGAGGCCCATAGGAAATTGGCAGAAGCGGTCGAATGCCATTTGAATACGCTGCACGATGTTGGAGAAGACGAACGTTTTTTTCGGGAGCACGGTATCCAGGTGCACACCGGAACAATATCTGAAAATAAACCTGGCCGTACCACACCGCGTACAACAGAAATCAAGACCGAAATGGTGCTGCAGCCCTGTTAGCTGATGTCCAGTAACCCGGCGATATCCGGCAAGCAATTAATTGAATTGCTAATACGCGATGGTTGGACCGAAGGACGCAAAGCACAGCACGGGATTTGTCTCACCAAATTTGTAGTTGACCGCACTCTGGTCACTTTCGTGCCCAATAACAAGTCCCCCCTTCCGGCTGGTACCTTGCATGCGATTCTCGGCATGAAGCAAACCAGGTTAGGGAACAGGGGGCTTTTTCGTCTCATAAGCAAATACAAATTACCTTAGCCTTGAAAAGATGGCGCCAGCCCTGCCAGGTCATCGCGAGGGCGTAAAGCCACCCATCCGTCATCGCGAGGAGGGCATCAGCCCGACGTGGCGATCTCATACAACTAGCGGTCTCTACAATCCGGCAGTTTCCTTTTCTCTGTCTGCTTTAGTAATAGGCCGCAGCCTCAGGTTTATTTCCAGTTCGGCATTAAGCGCAGCGGCTACTTTCTTAATGGTCGAAAGTGAAGGCAGGCGGGAACCGCTTTCCAGCCTGGCGATGCTCTCCTGTTTGGTGTTGAGAAGCACCGCAAGTTGTTCCTGGGTCAATCCCCTTTCAAGTCGCAAACGTATCAGGGTTGATGCCAGCTTATACTCAGGTTCAAGAATTTCATATTCCTTTCGGAAACCAGGTTCAGCTAACAATATTTTCTTATGTTCTTTCCAGTTCATAACATCCTCCTGGATACATAATCGATCTTTCCATATTCCACAAACCAGAGCTATTATAACAATAATGTTATAATCTTTCAATAACTAGATTGCCACGACTTCTACGAAGTCTCGCAGTAACCACGTGTAACGTCTTCGCGAGGAGGGCATCAGCCCGACGTGGCGATCTCCAACAACCTGACAACCAGCTTAACCAATGCCGAACCCGATAAAAAAGAAGGGCTTGCCCATGGGCAAGCCCTTCATGAAATCGATAATAACTTGCTTTACCAGGTTATCGTTTCGCTGGTGGTCCCGGCAAGGTCGTAAAAAACCCCGTCTTTAATTACGTTGTCGACCACGAAAGTAAATACCAGCCCGGCAGGGTTCTTATAACTGGCTGATGTGAACGTTACAGTACCGCTGGAATCGGCAACTCCGGAAACAGCGCTTGTTACCGGGCTTGACCAGTGGCCCTCCACCGTGGCGCCCGGTACGCCTACCGTAACCGCCGCCGTAGCCCAGCCGAACAGGTTCTTGCCGGCTGTCCTGGAGGCTTTGTCCATGCTGATGCTCACGTTTGCCGTCGGGTTGACCGGGGCTCCGTTTACTTGAAGGGAGGCTGTATCGGAAAATACTCCGTAATTGGCGGTAATAGCGGCAGAGCCAACCGATATCCCGGTTGCCAGCCCTGAAGCATCGATTACAGCAACGCCGTCATCCCTGCTTGCCCAGGTAACCTGGGAAGTCATATCGGCCGTTGTCCCGCCAACATATGTGCCGGTTGCTGTAAACTGCTGGGTTGCCCCCATCGCAATCGAAGCCGTTGCGGGCGCAACCGCAATAGATTCCAGCACTTTCGGAGTGGTCGGTTCGACGGCTATACCCAGCCCGTCAATGATATAGCTTGCCTTGCAGACTATCGAGTAGCTGGTCGAACCGGCAAACACCAGCCCAACGAACTTGCCGTCCTTGGCCACTGCGGAACCGGAATCCCCCGAACCGGAGAAGGGCTGGTAGATTATAATCTGGTCCACGAACCGGGCGACCTTGCCGCCGCCGTAATCCACCGTGGTCGAAGCGTTCGTCAGGTATACGGTGCTGGTAGTAACGCCGGTGGTCCTGCCGGATTTGGTTACCGCATCCCCCGCGGCGACGGTTGTAGTGCCGGAGATAAAGAAATTGCCGCTTTCCCCGAACTGTTCACCCGGGGATGCCCCAACCCCAAAATCTATTGAAGCAATAGCCGCATCTGCCTTGTTCTGCGCTTTGCGTGAAAAGGTGATGGGAATGTAGCCGGAAAGCGCCCCTACTCTGTCCGAGTCTAACGTTCCCCAGTCATAGGCGCCTGGCTGGATAACCGGAGTAGTGCCGGCGGACAGGAAATTGTTGTTTAAATCCAGCGCCAGTACATGCGCGTTGGAAAGAATCATATTGTCATACGTTACCATGCCCAGGGTCCCCGCCCAGCTCTGCCCGGCAACATATGCCGAAACGCTGACACCGCCAACCAGCGGGTCAACCGGGTTCAGCCTTGCCGCGCTCACGTCGTAAGCAACCACCGGCGCTTCAGCCACCGGGGCAGCGGCGCTTCGGGCTTTGAACAGCCCGGTAACCTCGGTTCTTACCGCAAAGCCTTCGAAAACAGCCGGTATTCGGTTTTGAGCCAGTTCATTTTCCAGGAATACGATAATTTCACCGGCCTGTTCCAGGTGGGCTATGCCGGCAATTCCCGGAAAACCCAAAAGCTTTTCCTCGAGAACCTGCCTGGCCTTCTCCAGCGGCATCTTGCCCAGGTTCGAGCCTCCGCCGGCAAACGCCAGGCTGGAGCTGCCAAGCAATAGAATGACAACCAGCAACCCGGTAAAAACCAACCTGATCCACTTTGTGTTCATTTCAAATCCCCCTTTATCCAGGAATTTGCTTCCGGTAGAGGTCATGCCCAAAGGGCAACCTGCCGGGTGATTTATGTCACCCGAATATTATACACCTGATCCGGTGATTTCAATATATGTTTGCGGGGGAAAATTAATTTACACTCATCCATCATTGCCAGCCCACCCGGCAGGTCATCGGGAGGAGGGTGCCAGCATTCATAACGTCATCGCGAGGAGGGCTACAGCCCGACGTGGCGATCTCATACAACCTTCCCTCCCTGGAGACTGCCACGACTTCTACGAAGTCTCGCAGTGACGTTTCGGTGTAGAGATTGCCACACTCACTTCGTTACCAATAACAATTCGTAGCGTCTTCGCAAAGACATTTCAGATGCCGGTTACGCCCGTGGTTTATGTCAACCAGGCTGTTTTTATTCGATTATTTCCATGTCTTTTCCACAGCAGACCAGCGTACCGCCGCCGGCTTTGGTCACGGTAACCTCGTTGCCACAGATATCACACCGGTATTTTTCGCCTTCCTTCTTCACGCCCATTGTATTCTCTCCTTATATATAATTATCAACCTAACCGTGCAAACCGTCTTGACACCTTCTAATCGTTTAAATATAATATCAGTAATTATTACTGTTAATTATGCCGAGTTCGCATATACTTGTCAAGGTAAGGCAGTTCGGCTCCCCATTTCGGGCAATTTAATGCCCAAAAAGGTATTTATACGTACAAAGTACCATGGTACACTTACTTGTAGCGCAAGGAGGAAAATATTATGAACGAAGAAAGCAAGTGCCCGGTAACAGGCAAAACCCGCACCTCCCCGACCGGTGCCGGCATGTCCATCAAGGACTGGTGGCCGAACCAGTTGAACTTAAAGATTCTCCACCAGAACTCTTCGCTGAGCAACCCGATGGGTGCAGAGTTCGACTACGCCCGGCAATTCAGCAAACTCGACCTCGATACCGTCAAGAAAGACCTGTATGCGCTGATGACCGA
>JAFGLQ010000084.1 GCA_016928015.1 Dehalococcoidaceae bacterium | reverse complement strand
TCAAGGTCCGGCAGCAGTAAACCCCGGCGCAAGCCGGCTTCTACGATCACCCCGTATTTTACGGGGTCGAGTTCACTAATATCCTGCACCGGTTCTGGCTGGGAAAGCACATCCACGCTGTAATCCAGGTCGGCCAGTTCGTGGGCGCTCACCGGAGAAAAACGGGGGTCTTCGGTAGCAGAATGAATGGCATTGGTGATTACCTCCTCGGCCACATTGCTGCGTGCCGGTGAAAAGGTGCCTATGCACCCCCTGAGTTCATGCCCTTTGTGCAGGCTGACGAACACGCCTGCCTTCGGTTTCATCTCCGGAGAAAGCTCGGCCGGCGGTTTGATAATTTTTCTTTCCCTCACGTATGTTTCCACTGCACGCCTGGCCAGGGAAACCAGCGACGGCAACTGCCTGGCCTTGATAATAATGCCGGCGTAACCCACCACGCTCGCATAATCCCCGGAAGCTTCGGCGCTGGTCTGATATTTTATAAGCTCAGCCTGGTTGCCTCCCATTTCTCGGGCAGCCCTCACAAGGCAGGCCACAGGCCCGTAACCGCACATGGATACCCGTTGCCCCCTCACCACTTCAAGCATCCGGTCTTCATCCATCTCCAAAATGGCAGCTATAACCGCCGAGTCCTTATCCCGGGCTGTCTCCTGCGGCTCATAATGTGTCAGATCGGAGGAAGCTATTATCACCGCTCCGGTGTCGCTGGCATGGATAGCTTTGGCAATCGCCTGGCCGATTTCCCGGTAGACAGTTGCGCCTGCACCCGCCACTACAATGGGTACGATACGTATATCCGGCTTGAAGTACTGCAGCAAAGGCAGTTCTACCTCTATCGAATGTTCAAATTGATGAGCCCCGGCATCCTCTTCCAGGTAGCGTGAAAGATTCAATAAATGCCGGGCGAGCGGGGTATCGATTTGCACGTCTCCCAGCGGGGTTTGCCAGGCGCCCTCCGTCATGATAGCAAACGGCCTGCCCATGCCGGTATGGTTGGGCCCGATTATTACCGCCGTATCCTTCAGTTTCATGCGCGAAACGGCGGCTCCGGCAACCGCGCCGGAATACACGTAACCAGCGTGCGGCAGTACTGCCCCCAAAACATCTTCACGGGGAGCTTTCATATCGACCAGGCTCTTTATAAGTTTGCCGAGTTCTTCCCGGGATTCCGGGTAAAAACGCCCGGCTACGGCAGGTTTTCTAAGCATCACACACCTTCTTGACCCATCCTGAAATTCAACTCTGCACCGCAGTATTTACATTTCGAGCCGGCAATGCCAGTTAATTTCGTCCGGTAGCCGTCCCGCTCAACAACTGTTCCGGAGCAGTTAAAGCATACCGTATTTTCATGCCTGTTGCCGGGCACGTTGCCCATGTATACAAACTTGAGGCCGGCTTCTCTGCCTATCTTCACTGCCTTTTCAAGAGTCTCAAGCGGGGTAGAACCGCCCGCTGCCATCTTATCACAAGGATGGAACCGGGTGACATGCCATGGAGTGAGGTTTCCCAGACTGCCCGCTATCCAGCCTGCAATGGAGCACAGCTGCTCTTCATCATCATTCATTGCCGGAATAATATTGGTAACTACTTCTACATGCATACCCCAGCGCCTGAGAGCATGTTCAGCCGTTTCCAGAATTCCGCGCCAGTTCCTGATGCCGCACCAGTTCAGATAAAAATCATCCCTGAACCCCTTCAGGTCCACCCGCCAGGCGTTCAGGTAAGGTCCCAGGGTATCCAGAGCTTCGATTGTCATGTAACCGTTGGTGACATACACGGTATACAACCCTTTCTCCCGGGCAAGCCTGGCGGTGTCGCAGGTATATTCAAACCACATCGTAGGTTCGTTGTAAGTCCAGGCAATCCCCCGGCACCCGTACTGCTGTGCCAGAGATACCGCCTGTTCCGGAGAAACCTCCCTGCTGCTGACAGCCGGCTCACCGGCGGTCGAAATCTGCCAGTTCTGGCAATCCGAACATTTGAAATTGCATCCCCAGCTTCCCATGGAAAATACACTTGAGCCGGGAAAATAATGAAACAGTGGCTTTTTTTCCACGGGGTCGACCGCCATTGAGGAGGGCAGGCCGTAATTCAGGCTGTACAGCCTGCCGGAAAGGTTTTCATACATCCGGCATACCCCGGTCTTACCCGGATTGATGCGGCAGCGCCAGCGGCAGATGTTACAACCTGCCCTGGACTGATCCAGACGGTCATATAACATAGCCTCGTGCATGAACGGCCTCCGCTAATAATTATAACATCCATCGAAGGGTAAAAAAACTGTGAATTATTAAAAACACGGAAGCGGGCTTGAGATGCCGGGGTTAACTGTCAACCAGGTAAATTATGGCTACCCCGATTATTATCGCCAGGGTAGCCCCGAACTTGTAGCCAAGCGCCCTGCCGCCGGATTGCCAGTAAACAAAGCCGGGAAACACCCGGCTCAATACTATTGCGGTGATAAAAACAAAAACCGGTCTTGACGCCAGGATGGTGGAAACCAGGGAAATCGGCCCGTTCTTCATCGCCCAGAAACTCAGCACGGCGGCACACACTACCAGTGTCTCATTTAAAAATAAAAGGCAAGCGGTCACACGTGGCCGGGTGATGGTTTTCAAACTGCGGATAACCGATGGGCGCAGCGAAAAGCCCAGGCTCAAAATTACCAGGGTCAGCATGCTCATCCAGTACAGGGTGAAGGAATCCAGTTCCTGCAAAGCATATTTGCCGCTGATATCGGCGCCGGCAAAAAGCAGTGCCGCCAATACCAGAATCGGAAAGTTTTTTCCCAGCCAGCGCCCAACTCCATTGTTTTTGGGCCGCAGCGCAACAAGTATTGCCGCAGTTGCCACGATAAGCACTGCCAGCCACTGCCACGCATTGAGGGATTCCCCCAGTAAAGGCACCGCCGTCAAAGCTACGAATACCGGATAGGTATAAACCAGTGGCACGACACCAACCACTTCTTCGCTCTTGAAAGAAAAAAGCATGATGATAACCGCGCCGGCGCGCACCAGGGCTGAAACTATGGCGGCTGCCATTGTGGCAGATTGTACGCCCACCGGTACCGGAAATAGAAATATGAAAGGTTGAAGGATGACCAGTATTACCAGGCAGGTGATGAGCAGAAATGCCCTGAGCCCGGGCATTCTCCGGCTTATCAGGTGACTGTCCAGGTTATTTATAAGACCAAAAAGTACCGAGGCGCCGAGAGCGGCAACAACCCAGTCTACCAAGCCTGGCCTCCAATTATTAAATTACCGCACCAGTTTACACCAACTCTTCAAACCGGTAAACAAGGTATTAGACAGCCGGTCAGGCACATGGCGAGGCTGTCCAAACTGCAAAGTATTGTCTTAAACCAGCCGTCAAGTTATAATGTGTGCTGTAAAATAATACCCGGTAGCAATAGCGGTTGAATAACCTGCAAAGGAGTCAGCTTATGAAAATTACTCCAGGCGTATTTATAGTTTCCGCCGCTCTTGTCCTCCTCCTGGCAACTGGTATTACAGCCTGCAACAATGCCGGACCCGAACCGGAACCTGAGAATAACGAGAGGGTTATGGCCATCATCCCAGATGCTCCGGATGTTACCCCTGCCGGTGAGCCGGTCAAGGAAATATGTACCGGCTGCCACCCGGTAAACGTACAAATGATAGACAGTTCCAACCATGCCGTCCATGACTGTGCTCAGTGCCACATACCGGGCAACCACCCCGACAATCCCCTGCTTAATGAATCCGTCGTCAATACAAGCCACGAACTGTGCGGTGGCTGCCACCCGGACCAGTATCAGAGTTTCCTGACCATAAACCTGGAATCGGAAGCCAAGCTGGAAAAAGCAACCCCGGTCGGGATTTCCCCGATGTTTGACAAGCTGCTGGCTCCATACGGTTTTACCAAGGAACATAACGAACCTCGTTCTCATGCCTTTATGGTGGTAGACCATATTACAGTCGACCGGGCATTCGGCGGCCGCTTCCAGCTGGAGAACTGGCAGGACACACTGGCAACCGGCAATGTATGGGACATCTTGGTGGACATGGGCGCCCAGTACACGCTTCCGGAAACTGCAAAAGCCTCCAACCCGGTGTGCTTGAACTGTAAAACTACCGACCATATACTCGAATGGGCTTACCTGGGCGACGAAAACATGTTCGCCGACTGGAACCGCTCTTCTGATGTGGTTGAATTTGTCCAGACACTTGAAAGCCCGGCGATGGGCTGCATAATGTGCCATGATCCGCACACTACCAGCCACCGGGTGGTGCGGGACGGACTTATCGATGCCGTAGAAAGGGAAGGGCCTTTCCCCTACATGGATGATAACGGAGACAGCCTGGTCAACCTCGAAGTGGTTGAATTCAGGGGATTTCGAAAAATCGCCCTTCTGGATGAACCGGTAGCCAATGTGATGTGTGCCCAGTGCCATGTCGAATACGTGTGCAACCCGGGCATCGACACTGCAACAGGTGAATACATTACCATGGCGGACCCGCGCACCAACCACTTCCCGTGGGTAAACGTTTTCGATGCCTATGAACATTACCAGGAACTCGGGTTCAGGGATTTCAAACATGCCATAACCGGGGCTACCCTGGTCAAGCTGCAGCATCCGGATGCCGAAACCAACTGGGGCTCCCTGCACCAGACCAACGGCGTCGAATGCAGTGACTGCCATATGCCCAAGCTCACCAATGCAGCCGGCGATACCTATACTTCGCACTGGCAAACCAGCCCCAGGACCTACATCGATAAAACCTGCCTTAGCTGCCACACCGAGTGGACGGAAGCAGAAGCCGAATACCGTATTGATACCATTCAGAATTACATCAAAGGCAAGCTGTCCAAGGCTGAATACTGGCTGGGCAGGCTCATCGATACCTTCGAAGTCGCCATCCGGGCCGGAGTCAGCGAGGATGTACTGGACGAAGCCCGCGAGTATCACTCTCAGGCACACATCCTATGGGAGTGGTGGACAGCGGGCAACAGTGGAGGATTCCACAATCCGGACCAGGCCAGGGAATCGCTGACCCGCTCGGTTGAATTTTCCAAACTCGGTATTGAATTACTCGAAAACGCCCTCAAGTAAAAGAGGTCGGCTGTAAATGCCCTGATAATCGCGCCGGACAACCCGGCGCGATTATCGCTTTTTAAACTATAACGATTATGCCATCACCTTTGTTATGCCTCTTTAGTAAATCAACAGCCGGGAATTAACACGATGGAGGCAAACCGGACAGAAGTGCTAGTGTTATCGTTACTTCTTGCTTTGGTTTATAGAATATACCTTTCGATTTTAATACTTTCAATACACCTCCTGGTAAATTATGGCACAGGCAGTTCGTACTTTATTTGTACTGCCTGTACGAAATGCCAGCCCGGTTTGTGGGTTTTCAGACTCACAATATAGAAATGATTTTGGTTATCTACCGGATTGCTGGGGCCTAAGGGCACCGTCACCGTTTTCGGGGCAAAAGATTCCCCCGGCCTGAGTATTATTATTTCGGTAATTGAGCCGATTCTGGCCATTTCTTCCTTACCGCAGCTCATCTTGACGGCAGATAGCGCCGCGGTAACCGTTCCCTGGTACCAGATCGACATTTCCAGGATAACAGCGTTATCCGGCAGATGCAGGCTGGCTTCGAAATAGAATTCCCCGTTAATCTGGGCTGATCCGCAAGAATCGTATCTATAATACCGCTGGCCTCCTATATCGGAATATCCCGGTAGAAAATCTGAAGCCGTCAAGTTCAGGTAATGAATTCCATATCCGGGACCTTCTGGCCCCACATCTCCCTGGTCACCTTTGGGACCCTGTTCGCCCTGAGGACCGGGGGGCCCCTGCTCTCCCTGGGGTCCCTGCAAACCTGGTTCGCCTTGCGGTCCGGCAGGCCCTGTGGCACCTTGAGGACCGGTAGGCCCTTGCGGACCTGAGGGCCCCGCGGGACCTGTTGGGCCTGCCGGACCAACGACACCCTGTTCACCCTGCGGCCCGGTGCACGCTGCTGCCATCGACAGAATTAAAGTAACGCTGATTACACAAGTCAATACACGCAAACAGCTTTTCATTTCAACCCCCTCCAAATTGATTTAAGAGTTCACAATGAATAATCTTACTTCAATTATACTACCCGTAAATAGAGAATAAGTACCGCATGACGAGGTGAAATCGAGAAATTAGTAATATTTTTTACCGTATAACCAAAATAATCCGGTTGTATCTTACGGCCGCAGACCCGGCAACAAGAAAAACACATTGCCGAAAGCCGTCTGTCAATCACTCAAGGAAAAGTGTTGTTTTATGTGTTTATGGGGATAGATATCGTTAAATATTGCCTGATTCCGTGTTAAATTCCTGCTGAGCGTCATACTTGATCCAGCCGTAACGTATGGCTAATAAAACTACGGTCATACGGTCATAAATTTCCAGTTTGTTAAAAATATTACTGATATGGTTTTTAACAGTGCTTTCGGAGATACCCATAGCGATTGCTATCTCCTTATTCCTTTTGCCTGAAGCAATTTGTTTTAGAATCTCCAGTTCCCTCTGGGTCAGTGGTGAAGTTGTCGAGTGCCCCAAAACGTAAGAGTCTTCAATAGGAGAATGCTGTGTTTTGGTTGAAGATAACTCGGCATAATCATGGATTTCCTGCTGGTAAAATTGCTTTTCCAGCTTTCTGACCCGAACCGAGCTGTAGAGCCAAAGCCCGAGCAAGCCAACAACGGCTACCATCCCTACAAATATGCTGTTTACATTTTGAGCGGTTAAAACAAGAACCAGGATCAAAACAGCATAAATAAACATTAAGCCATTCAGGTTCCATCTTAGTGACAGAGCCCGATCTCTTACCCTCGTGTGCAGCAATTCCATAGCCCGCATATCATGAGGATCGATCGGTTCTGAGGACTGCCCCGGCTCGCTCATGCTGTTGCCTTCGAGATTCAAGCCCTTGCCTGAAACTTCGTTTTTATCCTGGCGCACTTATGTTGATTCTCTGGTTGGATTTCACCTGAAAGCATTATAGCAAAAATTGAGGAATAAGGACGCAATATATGCCTCTTCCCCGTTACAAAGGGGTTAGGGGTTAAACGATAAATTGTTAATAACCGCCGTCCTTAATCACGGCACCTATTGTCTTCTTCACACTCCCGCAACCTGTCTACCTTATTATACACTGGCAGATGTCATATTCGGGCATTATGACTGTCATCTGGCATAAACCGGTAATAATTTATCAACTGAAAAAATCTGCCAACTGCAAAACCTGTTGACAACTCTTCTGTCCTGTCGGTAGATTAGTTGAAGGCGCATGTTAAAATTTTGCCATTAATTTAATACAATGAGGAACAGTTGAAACAACATTCAGTTTTGGGTGCATGCGGCCTTGAATGCGGTCTGTGCCCCAGGTATCATACAAACGGACCTTCAAAGTGCCCGGGTTGTGATGGCCAGGATTTCAAACTCAAACATCCGGCCTGCGGGTTTGTAACCTGTTGTGTCAACCGGCATGGCCTCGAGACTTGCGCTAAGTGCGCCGATTGGAAAAATTGTGATCGGGTTGGCCGGTTGCTGGACAGTATCAAACAGAGTGATTCGTTTATCTCCTACCGACCCCTGGTTGAAAACTATGCCCGCATTTCAAAGCTGGGTATTGAAGGTTTCATCAACCTGCTGTCTGTAAAAATCAAGCTGCTCGAACATCTCCTGGCAGATTACGACGATGGCCGCTCGAAGTCTTACTACTGCCTGGCCTGCCAGCTACTGCCAATTGAAGATATTGAGGCGGCTCTGCAGGAAGCGGAGGGTGAATTCAACCAAACTGCCGATACCGCCGGCAAAGCCAGATTGGTTCGGGCGACCATCAACCGCCGGGCAGGCACAGCCGGTATTGATCTGAAATTAAGAAAATGATTGTTTTATCCACAGCGATGAAGAGGCCGTGTATTGCATTTAACATGGTGGGCCTTGGATGACAGATTCCGAACTCATTTTCACAAATAGCACGCTGGTTTCAGTATTAGGGAAACTTATTAATGGTGCAGAAATACTACTATGAGCGAGGAGGAGTTGATAGCGTATTGGGGGAAGTCTCGGGGAGGGAAATAGACTGAAGCCTGAAGATTATCACCAATATCAGGCAACGAACAGTATGAATTGTTAAAAGAAAGAAATTTATTAACGCCGGTGAAGCTAAGATACTAGTCGAGCGGTGGCGCTGAGAGTATAATCATGTTTGGTTGCACAATAACACGGGGAGTACAAACCACAGGATCCAGAGGTTGAAATACTAACTCTGATAGATGGATACCTACTTCAGGGTTGATTACGACTATGAAAAGAATAGTCATGCTGTTCCTATTATTAGTGTTGATGATTTCAATTCCCAGCGCTTGCAAACCCAATATAGTCATTTATGTTACGAATAATACCAGTGAAACCTTATTCGTCTACGTAATTTATTACCCTCCAGAAAACACTGGATTAGAAGAGGCAGTAGGCAATGTTGAGCCAGGTGAAACTGTGTATAAGGATTTAGAAAAGGGCTTCTTGCCTGGCTTCACTTACATAACAATAAGAGCAAAGAATTCGGAAGGGGAATATGTATTCTCTAGTCCAAAATATCATTGGAAGGATTATCTAGATATCCAAATGAAAATTACTATCCCCCCTCAATAATCGACTTCGGTTGGCTTCCGTCCTCGCGTTGTAGGGCTTAAACAATATAATAAGTTAGCAATGGCCGGCTGGAGATAAAATGCAGAACGTTTTTCAAATTGTAATATCTCTAATATTTCTAATAATTGGTGTGCTCGGTCTCGCTAATAAGAAAAAGCATGGCTGGAACAAACAGTATCCAGAAATTGATTGGCTATTTACATATTTGGTAATTTTTTTATCAATAATACTTTTATTTTCTTCAAGCATAAATTTAGCGTGTAGTTTATCTTCTTAATTCTATATGTTTAACTGTTTGATATTTACGAATAAGGAGCATCATGCCTAGTGTTGGTCTAATAGTGGTATCCATAATATTTCTTATTATGGGCATAATTACTCTTTCCCATAAAAGAAAAAGGGAGGCAACCAATGATTATTCAAAATTCGACTGGTACGGAATTTACGCAATTATTGTTATATCGATAATAGTATTACTTTGGGCAAGTATAAGTTATGTATTTCAGTGTCTTGCTTGACACTTGAATGAGTTTCTGTACAATCAAGCCGAACATCTACTCTCTATATAAATACGGAGTAAGGTCAAATGTTCCATTGAAGTTGTGCACTTATTATTTTGATCGGAATGAAAATAACAATCCCTCTCAGTTAGCCCTGTTGGATTCATTCAAATGAGTATCTAAAGTAGCATAAAAGGCGAAGGGTATTCACCGTGAAAATCAAACGATTAACAAGCATTGGATTTATTCTGGTTTTCCTTGTTTGTTTATTGCTTATCTCGAGCGGATGCATGTATCCTCATCCCTATAGGACCTTTACCCAAGATCAATATTTGCCACATTTTTCATTTGAACATCCTTCTGAGTGCAGTTTGGTTAACGATTCAAATGACACGAGCATTGGTTTATTTCTAGAATGTCGTCGCAAAGAAATTAACGACTACACTTTTATTAACATTATGGTTTTTCCTCCTATTGAACGCTATTCAGATGCCGAGAGCCTAATGAATTATGAATTAGGGCTTGGCAAGCTAAGTAAAGGTTTCAATCTCTTGGAGATGATAAATGTCAAAATAGGTGGAATACCTGCTCAAGGATACGCGTATTCATTTATACCTTTTGATTCAATCCAATCGAGGGTAAAAAGAGAAGTGTTTTTTGATAGTGAGGGGTTGATTTGGGACATCGAAATGATTTCAGCTGCAGAAATTGCTGACTCTGAGAAAGAAATATTTAACCATGTATTAGCAACTTTACAAATACTAAATTGAACCAATTGCCAGATATATGTGATCAAATAACTCAGATTAAATCTAGACTAGAAAGTTGTGTACTGATTATTTGAGACCGATCGTGGCGAATGTTAATAAATATGGTTTCCTCATATTATGCGTCCTGATTTCAGTTCTTATAATGAATTGCGGAGGCCCGAAAACATATAGCCTTACACAGGGAATTGGTCATTTCAGTATAGAGCTTCCTGATGGATATAGGGTTGCTATGGTGGAAGAACGGGAAGATCATGGATATACCAATGTATCCATCGTAGGTATAAAACGAGAACACGAGGAAATCCATGCTGCAATGGGTGTTTTGATATCAGAAATAGATGATAATTATCCTGATCCAACATTTGCTTTAGAGGAAATTTTGCACATGTACTCTAACTAATTGGCCGGATTTTCAATTAATCGAGCGGTCATTAATCGAGGTGGCTGGCATACAAGCTGGACAGCTTATTGTGTATGTAAATACATTCCACACACCACATCCTTCGCCTGAGGAAAAGCCAATACCAACAAAAATAAGAGAGACATATTTTAAACATGGTAACAATATCTGGAACATTAGTATGAATACGAGTGAAACATCTTATGAATTGGATAACGTTGATTTCGAACGTATCCTTGATACCTTCCGTATACTTGATTAAATCTGTTGATCAGCTCCCGTTGGACGAATAGTGGAATGTGGTGCATGGCTCAAGAAATGACAAGGGAAGAATTCGACGATACCGACCTAGGTAAATTGATAGATTCGATATAGCAGTAGCGCCACGAGATTCAAAGCGGATTTGACCTTTAATCACTTATTTTGCTTTCATAACAGTAATCTTATTAGTGCCATTTATAAACATATCCCCTGTGAAAAGTCAATCACCTGGGCTATTTTAGCTTTAAAAAATGGTGGGCGGTATAGGACTCGAACCTATGACCCCCTGCGTGTAAAGCAGGTGCTCTAACCAACTGAGCTAACCGCCCTTGAAAGTGGCACGCTTGGTGGGGCTCGAACCCACGACCTCGGCCTCCGCAGGGCCGCGCTCTATCCAACTGAGCTACAAGCGCAAAGATTGGTGCCGAAGGTGAGAGTTGAACTCACACGCCCATAAGGACACTACGCCCTGAACGTAGCGCGTCTGCCATTCCGCCACTTCGGCGCACCAAACTAAATTATAGACGGGGCTTACACTTAGTGTCAACGCGAAAATGCGCCAAAAGTCCCTAGCCAGCCTCCAAACTCCGGTGTTAACATAATTTCCGATGAACAATATTCAACACCAACGCGGCGGCCCTCCCGGCAACCAGCATGCCCGCAAGCACGGCTTCTACGCCCGCTACCTTACTCATGAGGAACAGCTGGCACTGCAGGAAGCCACCCTGGTAGAAGGGCTGGATGAGGAAATCGCCCTCATGCGGGTCAAAATCCAGGGAATATTAAACTACGATCCGCAAAACATCGAGCTTCTAAGCCGCGGTATGACAACCCTGGCCAGCCTGGTGCGCACCCGCTACAACCTGGGAAGGGAAGATAAGCAGGGTCTGAAGGAAGCCATCAGCACCGTACTCAAGGATGTAGCCCTGCCCCTGGGCCTCAGCCTGGGAAATTTCATTGGTAAATAGACTTCACCCCTATCAGCGGGAAATCGCCAGAGCTGTACTCCAGAGCGTTTTTGAGCGCAAAGGACTCACATTCAGCGTGGAAATCGCCCGTCAGGGTGGTAAGAATGAGCTTTCCGCCCAGCTGGAACTTCTGCTTCTGACGCTTCACATGGCAGAGCCGCCTCAGAACCTGGTGAAGTGTGCGCCCACATTCAAGCCTCAAACCGTCATATCCATGCAGAGACTCAAGGACAGGTTGAATGACGCCGGATTTTCTAATGTGTGGCGTTCCAGTATGGGTTACATCATCCGCCTGGGCAATTGCCGGGCGGTTTTTCTTTCTGCCGATAAATCCGCCAGCACCGTAGGCAATACCGCTCATCTCCTGCTGGAAATTGACGAAGCCCAGGATATAGACAAGGAAAAGTTCAGCCGTGATTTCAAGCCCATGGGCGCATCCACCAACGTGACAACAGTCTTGTATGGCACCGCCTGGGACAGCAATACGCTTCTGGAAGAAATGAAACTGGCCAACCTGGAACTTGAAGCCAAAGACGGCATACGGCGGCATTTCCAGTACGACTGGCAGGCGGTTGCCCGCTATAACCCGGCTTATGCCGGTTACGTGGCCAACGAGCAAGCCCGACTGGGCATAAACCATCCCCTGTTCCAGACCCAGTACCTGCTGAAGCCGCTTTCCTCCGGCGGCGGTTTCTTCACCCGTGAGATGCTGGCACTGCTCAAAGGAGTCCATAACCGGCTGTCCGGCCCGGAGCCCGGCAAAGGATATGTCGCTGGTATAGATATAGCCGGAGAGGCTGAAGAAGCCTACGATGCCCTTCTGGATATAAAACCACGCCTGGATTCCACGGTGGTAACCATTGCCGAAATATACCCGTGCCCCCGAACGCATGAACCTTCCCTGAAGATCGTGGAGCACTACTGCTGGACCGGAGAAAAACACCCCAACCTGCACGAAAAACTAATAAACCTGCTTTCCAGTACATGGAGGTGCCGCAAGATCGCCATCGACGCTACCGGCATGGGCCAACCGGTAGCCTCTTACCTTAAAAAGGCGCTGGGTTCGAAGGTGGAACCCTTCACTTTCTCGGCCAAAAGCAAGTCCGAACTGGCTTTCGAGCTCATTGCCGCGGTAAACGCCGGGAGGGTTAAAATGTATAAAAGAGACGGGTCGAAGGAATACGCCACTTTCTGGAACGAAGTTGAAAAAGCCAAAGCCTGTTACACTACCGGGCGCAGTCTCAACTTCTACGTCGACAGGGCTGACGGCCATGACGATTTCCTGATGAGCCTGGCGCTTGCCGTCAGGGCTTCCCTCGGCTACCACCCGCGCCTGGCTAAGGGAAATTAATAAAACAATTCGGCGATGCGCCAGCGGAAAACGTAAACTAAAGCTCCGATTATCACAACCCCCAGCCCGACCAGCAGCCAGGTAGCCCACACTGGCCAGGAGAAACCGTAGTAAAACTGGCTTTCTGCCGACCATGAGCTGGTATTGCCGGCTTCATCCACAGCGCGCACCCGCCAGAAATAAGAATCGCCTTCGCCGGTTGTCGCCAGTTTTTCACCCGCCTGAAGCGTATATTCGGTGCCGTCCAGGGACGGTTTACCCAGCACGATTATTGGCTCTACGGCACCTGAATCCGGGTTGTAGCGGATTATCTGCAGCTCATAGGTTACATCCATATATTCGTAAACAACCGGCTGCCACTTGAAGCTGACGGGCCCCTTGAGACGGGCCTGGGTTTCCGGCGAGACAGGTGCCGGCACCGGCGGAACCGTTTCTTCTACCGTAAACACCAAATTCTTCGAAATTACACCGTCACTGATGTTAATCTGGTGCTGACCGGGTGCATCTACCGGAATTTCAAAAAACACGTTAAAGGCCCCATCGCCATTGGTTTGTATTTGTGCAAGCCCGTCGATAGGTGCGCTGTCCCATTCGAGCAGCAGAGCCTTATTCGGCCAGAAACCGGAACCGGTAATATTGATTGAGCCGCCCACCGGGGCGCTTGCCGGCGCCAGACCAGCCTGGGCAACAATGGTTATGTTGTGGGTGACAACCGTGCCGGCTACTTCGATTTTGAGTTCGTAAGTACCCTCCTGGACGTGCGGAATGATGACCGCCACATTAGCCATACCGGCCGAATCCGTATTCACCACCGGCATCTGCTCACCGCCAAAGGTAATGAGCATGGGGCTCGAGGGCGCAAAACCGCTGGTTTGGGCAATGACCTGTTTGCCGACCGAACTGCTTTGTGAACTCAAGATCACTTCAGCCGACGTGGTAAATTCTTCAACCAGAATAAGGTTATCAACTCTTACTTCGAGCCGGTGGGTACCCGTAGCAACCGCCGGAACAGTAAAGGTAAGGTCAAGACTACCATCCGCCCCGACCTTTGCCCCGGCGGGATCGGTAGTCAGGAAAACACTGTTGAAGTAAACCGTAACCGGTTTGCCAGCCTGAAGGCCGCTGCCGGTTACCTCGACCACCGTGCCGGCCTTGCCGCTGAGGGGTGCAACATCAATTTGCTGTATAACATTAAATCCTGCGGAAGCCTCCACCTCGCCATCAGTGGCTTTAACCGTATGGCTGCCGCCGGAGAGAGGCGGAATTATGAAGCTTCCATTGAAAGTGCCGGCAGATGTGGTTGTTATAGCGGTTTTGGGTTGTAAAGCCACCCCATCTATTGTCAGCGTAATTGCTTTCAGCTTATTGAACTCCAAACCGCTTATTTCAATGGTTTCGCCTACCTGGCCGGAAACCGGCGCCAGGCTGATTGCCGGGTTGAGCGGCGGGGGTAATACGGTAAATTCCTGCTGTGCGGATATCTGGTTGTTGGTAACATCTGTGGCCACTATATACCTCTGCCCCTCCTCGATATCGGGAACAGCAAAGCTGACTACGAAGTTGCCACCGGCTGTCGTCCGTGCGTTTTCACCGGTAATCCATTCGACGTTTACCTGCTGAGCGCCAAGAGTAAACACTACTCCTTTGGAGGTACCGAAACCGGTACCGGTGATGTAGACCTGCTGGCCTGCCATGGCAGATGCTTTATCCAGCTTGATGGTGGGGAGCACCTGGTAGAAGAAACTGGTTGTAATTTGAGTAAGGGAGCTCTGGACTGATACCGTGTGCAGGCCGTAGGGGCTGTTGGGTACGGTCATAAGTATTGAAAACTGGCCACTGCTGTTTACCCGGGTCGAGCCGGCGATATAATCCTGGGTGATGTCATTATCCCGGAATTTTACGGAGATATCTTCCCCTGGCATATAACCGGTACCTGCAATGCTGACCTTATCATCAACATATCCTGAAGACGCGCCGATCTCGGCAGAAGCAAAACCGGTCATGGTAAAGAGGGTCTTTGCCAGTATCAGCGTGCTTTCCGTTTCGGTGACGTACACATAATAGGGGCCGTCGTGAAAAACCGTTTCCGAACCGCCGCTGTGTATATCCAGGGACTCAGGCACATCAAAACTGCCTTCGAAAAATCCGAGGCTGGAAGTATTTACGGTAAGAACTTTTTTATACCGGGTTACACTGGCGCCGATGTTTTTAGCTGAAGTGAGACTAACATTCTGGCTCGAAAAATAGATATCTATGGAAGCAGAAACGGGCAGGTTTATGCCCAGCACGGTAACTTCCGTGCCGACCTCGCCGGTGTCCGGCTCCAATACTACCTGGGGAGCCGCTGATACCGTTACAGTTGGAATCAACAGGGAAATAATCACCAGGGCAAATACTGCCAGCGCCGGTTTGAAAAGGGTTCGGTTTTGCATTTCTTTCCCCTTCAGTTGTTACTCTGGTTGCGAATATCTGATTTAGATTAGGGCTTTGGACCTTGAAGTGTCAAGAGGTTAGAAACCAAAAAGCCCCCTCTCTTTCCAGAGAGGGGGCTTGATTTCAGATTCGGGACGAAGCCTAGTAAGAATAATAAGCTATACGTTTACCCAGGATAAAAGTAATCACACCCAGCACCACCACACCCAGCCCGATAAGCACCCAGGTGAGCCAGGTTGGCCAGGTGGAGCCGTAGTAGAACTCGGCAGCCCCGGTCCAGGCGCTGGCGTTGCCGGCTTGATCTACGGCACGTACCCGCCAGAAGTAAGGATTGTCCTCGCCGGCCTTCTGCAGTTGTTCGTTGGCAGCCAGGGTATATTCGGTGGCGGTTAAGCCGGTTTTCTCCAGGACGGGGGTAGCGCAGGTAATGTCACGGGCAATCTGGAGTTCGTAGGTTACCGGCATAACGTCGTAGGCAACCGGGTTCCAGTCAAAGGTCGGGCTGCCGGTGAGCCTGGCTTTTACTGCCGGGGAAAGCGGCTGGGGAACGGGCGGGGTAGAGGCCGATACGGAGAAAGTGTG
>JAFGLQ010000083.1 GCA_016928015.1 Dehalococcoidaceae bacterium | reverse complement strand
GGCCCAGGATCGAACTGGGGACACGCGGATTTTCAGTCCGCTGCTCTACCTGCTGAGCTACCTCGGCACAAGTAGTAATTGTAGCCTGTCAGGCTTGCAAGCGTCAAGAAAGCCCGGAGCCTATCGACCGGTAGAATCTTTCTGTTGCGGGGTGAGGACGATATTGTCGATAAGGCGGGTGCTGCCTGCCCATACCGCAAGAGACAGCAGGGCGGGCCGGTCGATGGTTTCAAGTTCCTTCAGGGAGTCCGGTTCGGCAATAGAAACATAATCAATTCTCAATACCGGTTTTTCTTCCAGGAACCGGGTCACGGCATCCTTTATGGCGGCGGTACGGGTTTTTCCCTCTCCCAGCATTTTTTCTGCCAGCTTGAGGGCAGCCGGTATCTGCAAGGCAGCAGTCTTTTCACCTGTTGAGAGGTAGGTGTTGCGGCTGCTTAAAGCCAGGCCGAATTCATCTCTTACAATCGGAAGAACCCGAATACTGATATTTAGATTAAGTTCACGGGCCATCTTGCGGATTACCAGGGCCTGCTGGGCGTCCTTTTGGCCGAAATAGGCTTTTTCAGGCTTAATGATGTTAAACAGCTTCAGCACGATGGTAGCTACACCCCTGAAGTGACCCGGCCTGGCGCTTCCCTCCAGCCTTTGTGTTATCCCGCCAATTTCCACCCAGGTGTCATAACCCTCCGGGTACATTTCTTCGGGCGGGGGTGCAAAAACGGTATCTACCCCGGCATCATCGAGCAGGCGGCAGTCACGGTCGAAAGTACGCGGATAACGGCTGAAATCCTCGTTCGGGCCGAACTGAGCAGGGTTGACGAATATGCTGGCCACCACCGAGCGGTTTTCTTCACGTGCTTTTTTTAACAGTGACAGGTGCCCTTCATGCAGGCAGCCCATGGTGGGCACCAACCCCACCGATGGAGCCAGACCGGGACGATACCGGGCAAAACCAGCCACGGTGGTAATTATTTTCATTCTGCCTGCCTGACAAACTCCTCAAAAACCGCCTGGTCCATGCAAAAGCTGTTTTCTTCACCAGGGAAAAGGCCGGAGCAAACCTCCTGCTGGTAGGTTTTAACGGCTTGAGACGTGATTTCAGCCAGATTGGTGTAGCGGCGGGCATGCTTTGGCACAAAATCGGTAAAAGAGCCCAGCATATCGTTTATCACCTGAACCTGACCGTCACAGCCGGCACCGGCACCGATGCCTATGGTGGGAATGGTCAGCTTGCGGCTGATGAAGCCCGCCAACGGCGCCGGTACGGTTTCGAGCACCAGGGCAAAGGCCCCGGCATTCTCAACAGCCAGGGCATCCCGGTACAGTTTAACTGCCGAATCCGACGTTTTGCCCTGTATCCGGTAGCCACCGAGCTGGTTGATGTACTGCGGGGTAAGGCCGAGGTGGCCCATGACAGGTATGCCGTTTTCGGTTATTTTTTTTATTGTTTCGGCGATGTTGGCGCCGCCTTCCAGCTTAACCGCCTGGGCGCCTGCTTCCTGGACGAAGCGGGCGGCGTTGCGCAGGGCTTCCTTTTTGGAAACCTGGTAGGTCATGAAAGGCATGTCAGCCACCACCATAGCGGATTTGACTCCGCGGGTGACAGCCTTGGCATGGTGGAGCATTTCTTCCATGGTAACCGGAATGGTGGATTCATAACCCAGCATCACCATGCCAAGGCTGTCACCCACCAGCAGCAGGGGAATGCCGGCCTCATCCAGTATCCGGGCGGTGGAATAGTCGTAACAGGTTAACATAACAACTTTATCGCCTCTGGATTTCATCTGCCTTATCGAGTTGACGTTAACGCGCATGCAAATCCTCCCGGTTTGAAACCACATTATCCATCACGTTTTTGACACTTTTAATATGGTTGTGTTCATCCACATAAACCAGCCGCGGCAGGAAATTCCTGGCTTCGTCTTCGTCCACCCGGCAGTAGGAAACGATAATGACGGTATCGTTCTTGATGGCCAGCCTGGCTGCGGCGCCATTTAAAGAGATTTCACCGCTGCCTTCCGGGGCTTCGATAACATAGGTGGTGAAGCGGGCGCCGTTGTTGATGTTTAAAACCTCAACCTGTTCGTACACCAGCAGGTTGGCTTCGTCTACCAGTTTTCTGTCGATGGAGATACTGCCTTCATAATCAAGATTGGCTCCGGTAACACGGGCGCGATGAATTTTACTTTTCAGCATGGTTATTTGCATGGTGATTCTCCTTGTCGGTTAGAATATGTTCGATTTCTCCAGCCCGGCCGGGTAAAAGGCATTCCTTTTGGCGGGCGATATCCAGGGTTGCCAGGCCCAGGCTGCGGTAAACACCGGCATGCAGCGGGAAGGTTTCATCCAGCGCCTGGAGATGCCGGTTGATGGTGGCTATGTCGCCGCGGCTGATGGGGCCGGTCAGGCATTCCGGCAGGCCGGTCTGTTCCAGGTTGGTAACAGCACCCCGCATCAGCGGCAGCAGCGATTGCAGGGCCCGTTCCGGCCGGTAGCCGAATTCCTGCCACAGCCGGCAAGCCAGTGAGGCCAGTGCGGTAAGATAATTGGAGGCGATGACGGCGGAGGCATGATACAGCACCCTGGCTTCAGGTTTCAGTTCCAGCGGATCTGCCTCCAGGCGCTCAGCAATCCGGCAGAGCACATCCAGAAGCGGTTTGGCGCCTTCGATGGTTATGGTTATGCCCCTGAAGGGGTTGCCGGATCTGCCGGTGCCGGTAAGGGTTTGCAGCGGGTGGAAAACCCCGGTTGCAGCGCCCATGTCAGCGGCCGGTTTCAATAGATCTGCCGAATCAGCGCCGCTGGTATGTACTACCATCTGGCCCGGCCGCCATTCAACCTTACTGGCTACTTCAGCAATCGCTGAGTCCGGTGTGGTGATAAAAACCAGGTCGCATGAACCGGCAGCTTCCTGCAGGCTGGCAAAGGCGCGGCAGTCAGTGATGCCGGTCTCGATTATTCTTGCCGAGGCCAGGCTGCGGCTGGCAACCGCCGTGACCGTAAAACCCTTCCGGGCGAGAGCCGCGCTCAGCGAACGGGCTAAACTACCGGCGCCGATAAAACCCAGTTTCAATTTCTCAGCATCCATAGCCAATAAAAAACCCCCTCCGGCAAAAGGGAGAAGGCATACGTGCGGTTGACTGCTGCCGTCTCGGTCCTGCCGGATCCAAGCGGATAAAACCATTTCGAGTAAAACAGGCTCGCCGCCGATTTAAACGGTCGACGGCCTGAAAGTGTAAAGCAATTGTATATTTTGAAATGAAACGTGTCAAACCCGAGGCGAAAAAAGCGGTTCAGGCGGTCTTGAAAGCATCGAAAATGGCACTGCACTGCTCTTCGCTGATTTCTCCATCGGGCCGGCGAAAAAGACAGGAGTGAAGGGGAGTGATCGAAATGAAGCCGTGTTCCACCGCCCAGATATCGGTAGAAGGACTGACATCCCGGCTGAGCTGTTCACGGATCAGCCAGTAATACTGGCGCCGGCCGTCGTTGCCTTCACGCACGGAGTCTATATGGGTTTTATGGGCCAGGTCGCTGACTCTCACTCCGCTGATTTCATCCATCTGCCGGTTGGGTAGATTGATGTTTAAGAAAACGTTACTGCCCAGCTTGCCGGAAAGGACACTGCCGGCTACCTGGGCCCCGAACCTGGCTGCCAGGTCAAATACTTCCGGGCTGGATTCAGGTGGCACCGAAATGGCGATGGCCGAAAGCCCGCGCAAATAGCCCTGGAGAGCCGCACCCACCGTTCCGGAAATCAATACGTCATCGCCCAGGTTAAGGCCCTGGTTAATGCCCGAAACAACCAGGGCGGCATCCGGTACCAGCTTACCCAGGGCCAGGATTACTGAATCCGAAGGAGAGCCCTCAATGGAATATGTACTGATGCCGGGATGAAAGCAGTTATGCTCCATTACCCGCAGGGGAGTGCGAAGCGTTACCATAGTGCCGGTGGCACTTTGTTCCCGGTCAGGGGCTGCTACGGATACTCTGCCAAGCCCGGACAATTGTCTGGCCAGAGCCCACAACCCTTCAGCGAAAATGCCATCATCGTTACTGAGGAGGATATGCATACCTGAGTTTACCATTTTGACAGTCAGCCTTCAAAACCCGAAAATACGGTAAACGTTTACCGTATAAATTGGCGCTTGTAAGGTAAAATAGGATATGATATGCTTACGCTTCCATTGACGGGGTACGACTATGAATCGACAAAATTCTAATCCTTTGAAGGACGCTTTGACGACCGGCGGGCGGTTTGCCGTTACCTGGGAACAGGTCCCCGGTAGAGCTACCCGGCTGGACCAGATAGACGGGCTGATCCGGGATGCCGAAAAAGCCGCCAAAGGCGGCAGGGTGCACGCGGTCAGTATTACCGACAATCCGGGCGGTAGCCCGGCGTTGTCGGCCGAAATCCTGGCGGTTGAGGTAAAGAAACTGGGCGTTGAACCGCTGGTACACCTGGCTCTAAGGGATAAAAATCGCATCCAGGTCGAAACTATCCTGTATTCCATGGCCGTGCACGACATTAAGAATATTCTTGTTATCAGCGGTGATTATTCCTCGACCGAAGCCTTCAAAGGCCGCTCCCTGCCTTCCTTTGATCTCGACCCGGCTCATGTGATGGAACTGGTGGGACAGATGAACACCGGCATGGAGTACCACACCGGTAAAAGAACCCTTCAACTGCCGCCGACCAACTTCTTTCCCGGGGTAGGCGTTTCCTCTTTCAAGCAGCTCGAGGCCGAAACCGTTTGCCAGTATTACAAGCTGGAAAAAAAGATAAAAGCTGGTGCCCGGTTTTCCATAAGCCAGGTAGGTTATGACGCCCGTAAAATGCATGAACTGGTACTGTGGCATAAATACATGGGGTACAACGTGCCCGTTATGGCCAACATTTACGTATTGAGCTACGGTAGCGCCAAAGCGATGCACGAAAACCGGATTCCGGGCGCAGTGGTGACCAGGGAACTAATGGAAACACTGGACAAAGAACGACAGGCCGCCGACAGAGGTAAATCTGCCCGGCTGAACCGCGCTTCGCGCATGTATGCCCTCGCCAGGGGTATGGGCTATTCCGGCGTGCATATCGGCGGGTTCGGGCTGGAGTATAAAGAACTGGAGCAGATAGTAATCCGCGGCGAAGAACTGGCCTCCAACTGGATGGATTTCGTACCCGAGTTTAACTACCCGCAGAAAGAAGGCTATTACTTCTTCGAAAAAGACGAAGCCACCGGACTTAACCGCGAGGAAGAGACGGGCCTGCTTGGCAAAGGCCGTGCCCCTCTTTCGTACCGTTTTGCCCGCATTTTTCATGAGGCGTTCTTCGACCCGCGGCACCCGTTTTTCGGAATGTACCAGAAATTTGCCGCCTGGATGGATAAATCAACCTTTCGGCGCGACGCGTTCGAAAAAATATCCCACCTGGCCAAAACCGGCCTGTTCAACTGCCTGGACTGCGGTGACTGCGCCCTTTTCGATCTGGCATACCTCTGCCCGGTTTCCCAGTGCCCCAAAGAGCGGCGGCTGGGTCCTTGCGGCGGCAGTTTCGAGGGGTGGTGCGAGGTTTACCCCGGTTACAAGAAATGCATCTGGGTAAGAGCCTACGATCGGTTGAAAGCCTACGATGAAGAGGATACGCTGGGCGCTTATTCGGTACCCCCCCGGGACTGGGACCTGTGGCAGACGCCCTCCCAGTTGAACTTCTACCTGGGGCGCGACCACACCGCCAAACGCCTGGGTATAAAACCGCCTGAAAGCAAGAGCTGATATGCGCACCGGCGACTTTGACTATCACCTGCCTGAAGAACTGATTGCCCAGGCGCCTGTCGAAAAACGTGACCAGTCAAGACTCATGGTGCTCGAGCGTTCCAGCAGAAGTATTTTACACCGGTCTTTTCACGAATTGCCCGAACTGCTGTGCCCCGGAGACGTGCTGGTATTCAACAACAGCCGCGTTATACCGGCCAGGCTTTTCGGCAGGCGCGCCGGCACCGGCGGCCACGTAGAAATACTCCTGCTGAAACAAATTTCTCCCGGAAACTGGGAAGCCATGGCCAAGCCCGCCAAAAGGCTTAAAACCGGAGCGCTTATCGAATTCGAAGGCGGCCGTTTCACCGCCGAAGTAACCGGCGAAGAAGAAGAAGGCATAAGGCGGCTGCGCTTTTCGGAGCAAGCCGGGTTGATCGCCGCCGGAGAAATACCGCTGCCGCCATATATACACCGCAGGCTGGAAGATTTCGAAAGATACCAGACGGTATATTCCTCGGACCCAGGTTCGGTGGCAGCCCCTACTTCCGGACTGCATTTTACACCTGAACTCCTGAGCCGGCTGGGGCATAAAGATATCAAGACTCTGTTTGTGACCCTGCATATCGGGCTGGATACCTTCCGGCCCGTCAAGACCGAAGACCCGCAACAGCACGTCATTCATACCGAATACGGCCGGATAGATGCCGGGACCGGCGACAGCCTGAGGCTGGCCAGAGCGGAGGGGCGGCGCATCATAGCGGTGGGCACCTCAACCGCCAGACTGCTGGAGCAGGCGGGTGAAGGCCGGGCTTACCAGGGCTGGGTGAACCTGTTCATACTGCCCGGTTATGACTTTAAAATGATAGACGGGATGATAACCAATTTCCACCTGCCGCGCTCGACGCTATTGATGCTAGTCAGCGCCCTGGCCGGCAGGGATTTCATCATGGCAGGCTACCGCGAAGCCATACAGGAGCGCTACCGCTTCTACAGCTTCGGCGATGCGATGCTGGTTTTGTAACATGAAACCTTCTGGGGCTCTGAAATTTTTATTCCGCATTTTATGTGATAAGAAGTTAAATCTTTAGCTGGATATACCTTGACACCAAGACGAGCTACCCATTCGGCTTTCTGCTGAAAAGTCGCCGTATTAAGATTTATATCTCTTAGCTCCTCAAGAGCTTTTTTTGTTGCTTCAATTTTTTCTTCAGACTGCTTAGCTGTCTGGACTATGCCTTGTAGCCTAGCAATTTCATTGGCGGCTTTTTCAATGACATTTCGAAGTTCTCCTATTTTGGCAAGAGCTTCTTGTTTGGTGATAACTGGTTCATCGCTGAGGAGATCATCTTGAATTCTAGCGATTTTTCTCTCTGATTCCCTCTTTTGAAACAACTCTAGCCTGATTCGTTTCTGAATTCCTCCGTCATCTTTACTTGTATTCTCTGCTTTGGCATCAATAAATGAACGTTT
>JAFGLQ010000082.1 GCA_016928015.1 Dehalococcoidaceae bacterium | reverse complement strand
TTCTTGCCGGCGGTACTGATTTATATGGGTACATGAAGAGTATGATGTCGGATAATGCACCGGATACGCTGGTTAACATCAAGGCAGTGCCCGGCTTGGATTACATCAAAGAAGAGGGAGGCATGCTCAAAATCGGCGCATTGACGCGGCTGGCCGATATCGCGGCCTCCTCGCTGGTTTCGGGCAAATACACTGCCCTAGCGCAGGCTGCCCATAAAGTGGGTACTCCGGAACTGCGCAATATGGGTACCATTGCCGGCAACCTCTGCCAGTACGTACGCTGCTGGTACTATCGAACCGAGATGAACGCTTTCTCCTGCCTCAGAAAAAATCCTTCAGGCCTCTGCTATGCACTGGTTGCCGACAACCGTTATCACTCCATATTCGGTGCTGACTCAGGCTGTGTGGCAGTAAACCCGAGCGATTTAGCCCCGGCGCTGGTAGTTCTTGATGCAAGCGTGGTTACTGACAAACGGACGATCGCTATTGAAGACTTCTTCGCTTTTAACGGCGAAAAGACAACGGTGCTGGATCATAACGAAGTCGTCACCGAAATACAGGTACCTGCACCGGCTTCAGGGGTTAAAAGCGCCTTTGTTAAATTTGCCGAGAGGAAGGCCTTTGACTTTGCCATAGTCAACTGTGCCGCCGCTATCGGAGGCAGCACTACCAGGATTTGCCTCAACGGCGTATCCAGCAAACCCAGGCGGGCTACCGCATCCGAGCAGTCCATAGCCGGCAAGTCAATTGATGTTGCCAGTGCCGAAGCAGCTGCCAGTGCCCTTTCCGGGACAACCGCCCTGCCCAACAACAAGTACAAGATACAGATTGCGAAAACCATGATAAAAAGGGCCATACTGGGTTGTGCGTAAAATTGTTGAAATGAGGTGACAACAGGAAAGCACAGGATCCGTGCCGGGTTAAGATAAAAAGACGGACGGTTTCCCCGGCACGGATCTCCCGGCAAAGAAATACTAGACGAAAAGATGACGATTATATATCATGATAAGTAGATGCACTGGTTGTCTAAAGCAGGTAGAATGAGAAGTTGCCCTTTGATCAAGATTCAGAAGAAGTACATAGCTTTCTTTACTATTATGCCGCTGCTGTTGCTCACAGGCATAATACAGAAAGACTGCCCGATTTGTGAAGGTACTGGGGAAGTAACCGGCGCCCCGGGCATGGAAAACGTGTTTATTATCAACGTCAAGGGTACCCAAAAATAT
This sequence comes from Dehalococcoidaceae bacterium, assembly GCA_016928015.1. Classification (GTDB taxonomy): domain Bacteria; phylum Chloroflexota; class Dehalococcoidia; order Dehalococcoidales; family CSSed11-197; genus CSSed11-197. Next base: position 17,953 of record JAFGLQ010000082.1, on the reverse strand, counting down.
GTTTCCACCGAAATGAATGTATGTGGTTACCCGGCAATGTACCTGTATGACGTCGTGCTTTCAGTAGTTAATAAAGGGGACGAAGATACCTGGGGTTACGTCCGGCTGAGCCTGGTGGACCTGAACAAAGCCGAATTAATAGACGTTCAGTACGTTATTATCGAAGTTCCGGCCAGTACATCGCTGGATGTGCAGCACACCCTGTGGTTTATGAGCGAAGAGTGGATAATTTTTTACCGTTCAGAGGTTCAGGCAACCATAGTGCTGGAAGACGTTGAAGATATTGTTTGCAATGGCTCAGGCCAATTGCCATTAAACAAGTGGATTTTTGCCAAATACGCCAAGAATAACTTTGTAGAATTGGGAAGAGAGCAAGTGTATTACGAGCCACCGCCGATTCTGGACCCTGACGAACAGTATTATTAACTCTTGATAAAGCAATTATCCATGATTAAGGTTAATCCGGGTGGCTGAGTAACTGGAGCATTGACTGCCAATGAAGACGTTGATTTTGTTATCGACGCTGCTTTTTGCGATCTGCGTGACAGCCTTTTCGATTTTATTCTTTTCGGGTTGCGGGGAAGCATCAAATACACATGACATTACCAGTTCTGCACCGGATGATACTTACTATCCTGCCGATGAACAATATCAGTCGGAATGGTGCTATGGCGGTTTGGAAATAAATCCGGAGAAGCCTGTGGTTGGCCACCCGGTAAATATTGGCGCCTGGCTGCATGTCCCTGGCATAGTCGAACGTCCAGGAACTGCTTTCCTGGTTATCGACGGAGAAGTCGGCTTAACCAAAAATATTTTTATAGACGCCGATTGTACTGATTGGGTTGAGTTTATATATACTTTTAATAAACCGGGAGTCTATGAAATTCGATTCTGTATAATGCTTGGTGGGGCTTCGGTTTATCAATCGAATGCTGGTGATCTGATATCTATTGTACAAATCGCTGGTTGATTTAAAGCTGTAAATAAAATGAAAGGATAACTCTTTTTATGCATCAAACGTGGAAAGAAGAATACCTCAAACTTTCGAGTTTTGTTGCCGATAGTACCGAGATTAAAATAAGTTCTACGGTAACAAGAATTCCGGAGAATTGTCGCGATGAGTTCTTCGCTTTGTTTGAAAAAGTCAGAATTGCCTTCGTCATCGAGCGTTTCCCTGAATTATTAAATAAGGCTGAATTACTGAGACACCACTATTCTAGAGAGAAAAATCAACTGACAAGTATGCTGAAACTGGAAAAAGTCACCCTTAATGGTTCGCTGGAGTTGTTTCTAAGCGATCCCATGAAACGCTTCATTCATGATATTCATACGCCTCTTATGGACTTGCTAAAAGGAAGCATCACTGAAGAGGAATTCGAAACCATAAGCGATAACAGTCTGGAAACGGATTTTATTACTCTTTACAACGCTGGTTATGATAAGTGGACTATGCTTGCTTTATCCAGGATTCTCGGTGCTGATAGTCTACACCAGGTGGTTCTTGAGGAAGCTGCCGAAGAAGAGATTTATGGATCAATTGGATTTGTCGGCAGGTATGTTCCCGCCCCGCAGATTGCTACCGTTTTGTCCTTCGAACGACCTGTTGAAGTGAAGTTCATCGTACCTGACCTGATAATACACTCCCAAGTGGCAGAGCGTTATATCGCCTTGAGATCTGAAGTCAAGTGGGCACTTGTGGTTGCAACAAATCCAAGCGAAACAATCGACTGGATGGAGAGAAAACCACTGGGTGACATCGACCCTAATATAATTTTGCTCTACAGCAACCAAAATCCCGAAAACTTACGCCTCGTGACAGATAGACTAAACATAGCTAGACCGGAAATAATCATACAGAGCGTAGCATTGCCGCACAATTACAGTATAGAGAAGTATGAAAAGTTGAAATTACTACACGAGCAACTCAATCCTGTTTCAGGCACTTTTTTGGCTTTTAACGATGAAATACCAGCCTTTATTAGTGCTGAACCGGTGATAGAAGAGCCATCACTGCAACCAGCTGGAAACAGCAACTTACCTCCCCTAGATAGATTTCGTAAAATACACATATTGAATACCGGTTTTGATGAATCTGGAATAAAGTGCATTGTTGATGCCTTGGCTGTTCAAGCTGATAGGGGAGCCGGAACCGAAGCCGGTGCAAATCCCGAAAAAACAAGTGACAACACGACTGAACAATAGTGCGTAACGTTTATTGGTATATTGAATATCCATATCGGTCAATCACAGGTCGTTGCAGACACAATACCAACACCATTATTTGACAATAGCATGTGATAACCACCAGGCATATATGCTATTAGAACCCGTTCATGCCATTTGACACCTGAAGGCACTATACTGTAAAGTGTGCGAGCGGCAAACGGCTGCCGTATGTCGTCAATACGCGGGTTTGATGTTATGCATTGGGCCCGTTTTATAATGGCAATTGAGTAAAATATCATTTTACATAATTAATATTAAAGGAGTAATCAGCAGACATGGCAGACAAACCGGAAGTTATTGAGTGTGATGAAAACCCGTTTGCGATTGTGAGACAGCAGATCGAAGCCTCGGCGAAGTATTTGAATCTGACGCGTGAAGAGATCGATGTTCTTAAAAGCCCGATGCGTGAACTCCACGTTTCCTTGCCGGTGCGCATGGATGACGGACGCATTAAAGTCTTCCAGGGGTTCAGGGTTCAATACAACGATGCCAGAGGCCCCGGGAAAGGCGGCATCAGGTTCCACCCGCAGGAAACTGTTGATACCGTTCGTGCTCTGGCTGCCTGGATGACCTGGAAAACAGCCCTGCTGGACCTGCCTCTCGGTGGAGCCAAAGGCGGTATTATATGCAATCCCAAAGAGATGAGTCAGGGTGAACTGGAGCGCTTGAGCCGGGCTTACATGAGGGCTGTATTTCCTTTTGTCGGGCCGGAAAAAGACGTACCTGCGCCGGATGTGTATACCACCCCGCAGATTATGGCCTGGATGGCTGACGAGTATTCGGTAATATGCGGCAAACCCCAGTTCGGTGTCATAACCGGTAAACCGCTCAGTATGGGAGGTTCTCCCGGCAGGGGGGATGCTACTGCACGCGGCGGCATGTACACGATCCGGGAAGCTGCCAAAGTACTGGGTATCGATTTGAGTAAAGCCAGGGTTGCCATCCAGGGCTATGGCAACGCAGGTTATTATGCGGCTACCTTATGCCGTGATTTGTTCGGCGCTAGAATAGTCGCCGCCTGCGACAGCCAGGGAAGCATTTATTGCGAGGAAGGGATAGACCCCGACGCTGCTTATGAATGCAAATGTTCCACCCAATCGGTTTGCAATATGCCGGGGGTAGAATGCATTTGTGGTGATGATCTACTGGAACTGGATGTCGATATCCTGATACCGGCTGCCATGGAAAACGTAATCACGGCTAAAAATGCCGATAAGGTCAAGGCCAAGATAATTGCTGAACTGGCCAACGGGCCCACTACACCCGAAGCTGATGACATACTCTTTGCCAACGGTGTGCATGTTATTCCGGATTTCTTATGCAATGCCGGCGGTGTTACCGTTTCCTATTTCGAAATGGTGCAGAATTTTTACATGTACCGCTGGGAAGAGGCAGAAGTTCACCATAAACTGGACCGAAGAATTACCGAGGCTTATCATTCGGTTTACAATGCCAGCCGGGAACATAACATCAACATGCGCCAGGCGGCTTACGTGGTTGCGCTCAAGCGGGTAGTGGAAACTATGAAGATACGCGGCTGGGTTTAAGAAGTTTACATAATAATTTATACCGGTTAATTAACAGGGGGAGGTTTGGTGCCTCCCCCTGTTAATTTATTCACCCGGCGCGGTTGTCAGTCTAATGCCTAACCAAAACCAGTCCCGGACGTTATTATTTAATGACGCGTCGCAATATTATTTTAAATATGGAGGTTCGAGGAATGGTGAGGTATCTTTCATTGCTGGCAGCGCTGGGGATACTGCTTGGCGGGCTGGCGGGGTGCAACAGCGCCCAGCAGGCTGAAACGCTTAATTTCAAATACGACTTTAGCCAGGGTGAAAATGGCTGGCAAAACGGTGTTGCCGATTATACACCCGGAATGGATATCGGATTCGAGGCTGGTTTGAGGCCGCTGCCGGATGAACTGGATGAAACCGGACAAGGGTATTACCTTGAAGGCATGAATGCTTCCGATGACCTGTTTATGTTTTTAAAGAAAGGGCTGACTTCCGGAGATGGGATTGTACCCGGACAGGCATACCGGGTTTATTACCGGATAGTATTTGCTTCCAATGCACCAACCGGTGCAGTTGGCATAGGGGGAGCTCCAGGCGAAGCGGTTTATCTGAAAGCCGGAGCCGCCGGGCAGGAGCCTGAGGTGATTCTTGACTCCGGCAGCAACTATTATGTGCTGAGTGTTGATAAGGATCCGGGCAACAGCGGCAGCGGTGAAGCGGCGTCTGTTGCCGGCAACATAGCCAATGGTATTCCCGCAGAAGAGTTTGATTTTGCCAACCCGACCTATGTTTCCATAGAAATGGAACATGAGCATGAATCCACTGTGACCGCCGGCGAGGACGGCGAATTCTGGCTGCTGGTTGGAACCGACTCCGGTTTTGAAGGCCTTACCGGGATATACTATCTTGAGATAGAAGTCACCCTGGAACCGGCCTTGTAGAATCCAAAATCAGGCAAAAAAACTGACCGCAAGGTGTTATGGTATTAAGTTGACCATAACACCTTTTTCTTTTACGCTGACCGGATAGGTTTTCAAAGGCCTGGGTTTTTTTACAGCCTTGCCGATAGCCAGGGCTATGCCGGTAAAATCAGTCCAGCGGATCACTTCGCCTGTGCTGAGGTTGAATTGGGAGTGGTGCAGCGGGCAGGTTATTATATGCCCGTCAAGGTTGCCCTTGGACAGGTTGCCACCCATGTGAGGGCAGCGGTTGTCAGCAGCATAGTAGGTATCGCCCTCCCGGGCAATCAGGATTTCTTTGCCTTCAACCTTGAAACTTTTCATTTCACCATCTCGCAGCTGGTCGGTAGTAGTTACCATAATATCTTCAGCCATTATTCCTCCAGTTACCGGTAACCGGTAAAAATATCGTATTTGATTTGCTTTGACGGAAGGCCTAACGATTGAATCTGTGAGTACAAGGCTTCGACCATGGACGGGGGCCCGGAAAGGTAAAACAACCGCTGGGGATAATCGGGTATTAAACGAACGATTGCGTCTCGATCTATCAGGCCCTGGTGCATATTGCCGGAACCGGCTGTTTCTGCTTCTGCCAGGAAGTGATGAATGCGTATATTGTCATGTAGCTCAAGCTCTTCCAGTTCCGCCTTGAAAATGATATTGTCCCGGTTGCGGTTGCCGAAGAGCAGGGTGCAGTCATGTGCCAGGTTCTTATCCTTTACATAACATAACATACTTCTAACGGGCGTTATGCCGATGCCGCCGCACAGGAAAGCCAGCTTGGCGGTTTTTACAGGGAGAGTGAAGGCGCCTTCGGGCCCTTCGATTTCAGCCCAGGTGCCGGCATGTGCCTCAGACAGCGCTTTGGAATAACCGCTGTCGGTGATACGCTTGGTAAACTCTATATAATCTGTCTGGGTCGGGGAACTGGAAAAGGAGAAATGGTGAACATTCTTACGGCCATTAATCTTTAGGGTAACATAGAAAAACTGCCCCGCCCTGTAGGGCATTTTCAGGCCTTTTTTGGCAAAGCGGAAGGACTTAACCCCGGGAGTGCGGTTTATGACTTCGGATATTTCGGTTTCAAACTGCCACATAGAAGCCTGCTCTCACTATAGCTTTTAAGTAAAAATAAAGTCAACAAAAATTTAAATAACATATGATTATTATGTAAAGTATTTACTACTTCACGATTAAATATACGACATAATATATATAGTGCGAACATAGTTTTGACAATATTATTTGACATAATATACAGGCAGAAAAGCAGTTTGCCAGGTTAGGAAATGAAATCTGAAAAAATAAAAGCGGAGAGGGTAATGGGGAACCTCTCCGCTTTATGAAAAAGGGTACGGTGATAAACGCTATCTTCTGGCGCTAACACCTGCACCGGAGGAATATTGAGGGGTACGCCGGTTTTGCATAAAAGCTCCCAGGCGCTGGAAACTCGGCACTTCAAGTTCTGCCTCGGTTTTTATCTTTCTGAGTACCCGGTTTATATCGTCATCCCGGGTATTTGCGTTATTGGTTCTGCCGGAGGCAAAACCGGTGGCGATAAGGGTCAGGCGCACATCTGCGTCCTGGCGCGGGTCGTTGCTGACCCCGAAAATGACGTTGGCTTCGGGATCGACCTCCTGGCGAATTATCTCAGCGGCTTCGTTAACTTCGAAAAGCGTCATGTTTTCGCTACCGGATATGTTGAATATCACACCCTTGGCTCCTTTTACCGATACGTCGAGCAAGGGGCTACTGAGGGCATCCTGTGCTGCTGCTACCGCCCGGTTCTTGCCCGAACCTTTGCCGATACTCATCCAGGCAGGTCCGGCATTTTTCATTACAGCTTTAACGTCGGCAAAGTCGAGATTAATGATTCCCGGTACGGTGATCACTTCGGCAATGGCCTGTACACCGTGGCAAAGCGTTTCATCAACCAGTTTAAAAGCTCCGTCCATTCCCATCTTGGCGTCACAAATGGCAAATAATCTCTCGTTGGGAACGATTATCATGGTATCTACGTTGTCTACCAAGCCGTCGATACCTTCCTCGGCTACCTGTGCCCGGCGGGCTCCCTCGAAAGCGAATGGTTTGGTTACCACGCCTATGGTAAGAGCTCCGCTTTCCTTGGCAACCCGGGCTACCACCGGGGCTGAGCCGGTGCCGGTGCCGCCGCCCATTCCGGCGGTAATGAAAACCATATCGGCGCCTTCAACCAGTTGCTTGATTTCACTGATACTTTCTTCGGCAGCTTCTTCGCCTTTCTTGTTGTTGCCGCCGGCTCCCAGGCCGCGGGTGCAGCGCTCGCCCAGCTGAATGCGGGTCGGCGCTTCGGTTATAGCCAGGTGCTGTGCATCGGTATTCATGGCAATAAATTCAACGCCGCGTATTTGTTCCCTGACCATCCGGGTGATCGCGTTGCAGCCCGCCCCGCCAAGACCGATCACTTTTATTCTTGCTCCGTTCGGAACATAGCTTATCTTGCCCACTGAATAATTTTCTCCTTCTCTTATTAAAAAATTTATTGTCTTATTTACTTACCGGTAATTGCCCGCATAAGGCGGGAAAAGAAGCCTTTTCGGGCTTTTGCCGGGGAAACCTGCTGGTGGTAACGGATATCCGGGTTCTGCAGTTTCCAGATGAGCAGGCCCAGGCTGGCAGCATACGCCGGATCACACAAATCATCGGCAATTCCGGCCACACGAGCAGGATAACCGACCCGGCAAGGCATACAGGTTATTTGCTGAGCCATTTCCACCAGGCCGGGAAGGTTGGCGGTTCCGCCGGTCAGGACCATTCCTGCAGGCAGAAAAGTCACCGGGTCTATCAGGTCTTTGAAGTCATTCTTGATCTGAAGAATAATAAGACGTATCAATTCTTCAGCCCGGATATTTATTATGTCAAATAATTCCCCGGGAGGCATCTCCTGTTCCCCGGCTTTCTGCCTGGGTTTATTGGGAAGACTGGCAGGTGGGATCAAAGAGCCATGCCTCAATTTCAATTCCTCGGCAAATTCCGGGGAATAGCCCAGGCCCATAGCAATATCCTTGGTTATCTGGTTGCCGGCTGCCGGTACTACGGCGGAATAAAATATGGAGTCGTCCTTGTAGACGGCGATATTGGAAGTGCCGCCGCCGATATCGACTAAAAGAACCCCGTCGCGCTTCTCGTCCTCATTCAGGACGGCTTCCCCGCTGGCCAGTGGTTCGAATACGAGACAGTCGATTTTAACGCCGGATGCTGATACGCACTTGGCCAGATTTTCTATGGCATTTATGGATGCCCAAACCGTGTGGGTTTCGACATCCAGCCGGTAACCATGCATGCCGACAGGATCCTTCACGCCATCCTGCCCGTCTACACGGTAATAGCGCGGGATCTGGTGGAGCACTGCCTGGTCGGGGGATATGTTTTCACTGCGCGATATTTGAAGCAGGCGGCGCACATCCCCCGGCAGTACAGTTTGTTTGCGGTTGGACGTGATGCTTATTACCCCTCTTTTATTGTCAGAAGTAACATGCTTGCCGGTAACGGAGATGACCGCCGCCGGCACACGGCAGCCGGCGGTTTTTTCGGCTGCGGCGACGCTGTTCGATACTGCCTGGGCGGCTTCTCCGATGTTTACAACCTGCCCCTTTTGCACTCCGTTGGAGGGGGCGGTTCCAATACCAAGAATACGCAGGCCGGTGCCATCGGTTTCTGCAATAAGCGAGCATATCTTGGTCGTACCAATGTCAATGGCACCAATCAGTTGGGTTTTCAATTAAGCCTCCTGTCTTATTTGTGGTTTCCGTTACGGAAATGTACGTTCCACTTATTTGACAGGGAGCTTATATAGTTTTTAACCTCGGAGCTGGGTGCGCGGTACAGTTCTGCCAGGAAGCCGTGCAATAGCTCCCCGCCGCTCATTCCAGCAGATGGCTCCTGCGGGCCGGGTAAATTGATGTGGACGATTTCAGTCATGAGTTTCTGGTATTCGATTGCTGTTCCCATTTTTTGTCTCCTTCTTATTTTAAAGAGTTTGGTGGAAATTTTAGGCACGCCGAAAAGTATCCGTCAAATAATGTCCTGTTTTGTCCACAATAATGCCGCAACTTTTGTGTACTTGAATTAATTTGTCCTTAGGGATAAAATTACTTTGGTCCTGGAGAAATAATGGTAGAAAAAAATCGCCGGCAGTTGCCTCCATATGTTTCCTACCGTTCCTTCTGGAATTTTCTGGAACGGTTGCACGAAGCCATTCCAGCACGCATCGACCGCAGCTACTGGGGGGACAAATTTTCGGGTAGTACCGGTACCCAACTCATGTCGGCTCTCAGATATTTAAACCTTATTGATGATGAAGGCATTCCCACCGAATTACTCAGGAGCCTGGTAGCTTCAAGAGAATTTCAGCGGGACGAGCTTATGGCCCAGATTGCCCGCAACGGTTACAGCTTCTTTTTATCAGGCACGGTGGATTACAGGACGGCTACATATGCCCAGTTCGAAGATATATTGCATTCCACCTTCCAGGTCAATTCGGATGTGGCCCGGAAATGTATAAAGTTTTTTATCGACCTGGCAACAGACGCTCGTATTCCCCTGTCTCCTTTTGTTGTTAAGAAGAACCGAAAAAGCCGTGCCGGTTCGGCTGGCAAGCGGACAAAAAACCGGACTGAAAAAAAGCAGGAAAACGGTTTAGTCCATAGTGCCAAAATAGTCCCGGATGGCACTACGGTGGACAAATTATTAATTCATAAATTTCCGGAGTTCGATCCGTCCTGGCCGGATGAAATTAAGCTAAAATGGTTCTCGGCTTTCGATGAACTTATTAAAAGAATACCCGGTCCCCCGGCCTAAGAACAAGGCTCATCAGGGTTTGCCGGGTCCGGTGCATTCGGCGGCATTTCCGGGACGGCTTCACCAACGGGGCTGATGAACCGGATTATTGTTTCCCTCAGTTTGTCTATACCCCATTTTTTTTCAGCAGAAATAATCACCGTATCCGGTCCCCTGTCGCCCATGGTGGAGGTGATAAAATCAATGGCGCTTTTCTCATTCCATGATTTTGACGGATCCAGCAGCCGGTCAACCTTGTTAAGTATGGTTATTCTTGGCTTGGTGTCAATTTCAAGATCTTTCAGGATTTCTTCAACCGTATCACACTGGTCCCCTGCCCGGGGGTTGGCGATGTCTACCACATGCAGAAGCACATCAGCTTCCCTGAGTTCTTCAAGCGTGGCTCTGAAAGCGGAAACAAGGCCGGGGGGAAGTTTGCGGATAAAGCCTACCGTATCGCTTATGAGGGCAGTTTTGCCACACGGCAGATTTACCCGGCGGGTAGTCGGGTCAAGGGTCGCAAAAAGCTTGTTTTCCGTCAGGATGTCGGCATGACTGAGGGTATTTAATAAAGTACTCTTGCCCGTATTGGTATAACCGACAAGAGCCAGCAAGGGAAGTTCGCTTTGTTTACGGGTTTTACGGTGCAACTTGCGCTGTTTCCGGATATCTTCGATCTGACGCTTGAGGCGGCTGATTTTTTTCTGTGCCAGCCGGCGGTCGGTTTCTATCTGTGATTCGCCGGGGCCCCGGGTTCCTATGCCGCCTCCCAGCCTTTCGAGATGGCTCCACTGGCCTGCCAGACGCGGCAGAAGGTATTCACTTTGTGCCAGTTCGACCTGAAGTATTCCCTCCCGGGTCCGGGCGTGGCGGGCAAAAATATCGATGATAAGGGCTGCCCGGTCGATGATTTTAACCCCCAGGGCATCTTCCAGGTTGCGCTGCTGCAAAGCGGACAGTTCATCATCGAATATCAATACCGTATAACCGGTGGTATCCTTTAATTCCTTCAGCTCTTCCAGCTTGCCCCTGCCCAGGTAAAAATTACGGCTGGGGCTGGAGATCTGCTGGCTCATGCGGCCTACCACCGCAGCCCCGGCCGTGGCGGCCAGCTGTTCCAGTTCGTTCAGAGATTCGTTTACCGGCCAGTTGCTGTGCCTGGGGCCGGTATCGACGGCTACTAAAAAAGCTTTTTCTTCAACCGGTGCTGTTGATACAGTTTCTCGGGTAATTGGTTTGTCCTTAAATCTATTTCGTTTTGGCTTTAAACGGGTTCTTGTCGTTCTTCCAGTTTCCCAGCCTGGATAATCCCTTGACAAGGACAGCATCATGAACTGTCAGCGAAAAACGTACAAACCCTTCTCCGGATTGCCCGTAACCAGTGCCCGGAGTAACCACCACTCCGCATTGATCAAGCAGGCTGGCGGCAAATTCAGCTGAACAGTAACCCTGCGGCACTTTAGCCCATATGTAAAGGCCGGCTGCCGGGGGCTTGACTTCAAGGCCTATGTCCTCCAGTACTTCGCAAATCAGGTCGCGTCTTTTGCGGTAGACATCGATGAATCTGCCAACTACTTCAGGCGGGCTTTCCAGTGCGGTAACGGCGGCTTGCTGTATGGCCTGAGGTATGCCCGAATCCAGGTTGGATTTAAGAGTGGTCAGGTTTTTGATAATTTCGCGGTTGCCTACGGCCATACCAATGCGCCACCCGGTCATATTATAACTTTTGGAAAGTGAATGAAATTCAATACTGGTTTCCATGGCTCCTCTGACTTGCAGCAGGCTGGCCGGGGGTTTGCCTTCGAAATGAATCTCGGAATAGGGGTTGTCATGGCAGACTACCAGGTCGTTTCGCCGCGCAAAATCAACCGCTCGCTCGAAAAAGTCCAGCCCGGCAACGGCTCCGGTAGGGTTATTCGGATAGTTGAGCCATAAAACCCTGGCTTGTTTGATTACCTCCGCTGGAATCCGGTCGAAATCCGGCAGGAACCCGTTTTCTTCATTCAGCGGCATGTAATACGGTTCTCCGCCGGCAAGGGTGGTACCGATGGCATAGACAGGGTATGCCGGGTCCGGCACAAGGGCAATATCCCCCGGATCTATCAGGCAAAAGGCTATATGCCCGATGCCCTCTTTAGAACCGATAAGGGGCAGTACTTCATTTTCCCTGTCCAGTTCTACGTTAAAGCGCCTAAGATACCATGCGCTGATGGCTGAGCGCAGTTCTTCAAGGCCGGCCGTTTCAGGGTACCGGTGGTTTACCGGTTCGGCGGCTGCCTCCTGCAGGCTCTGGATGATATGAGACGGTGTGGGCATGTCAGGATCGCCGATGGCGAAACTGATGACCTCTTCACCGGCTGCGCGCTTTTGGGCGATTTTACGGTTTATTTCCACGAAAAGATATGGCGGCAGACTGGATAAGCGTTTGGAAAACTTCATATGCACTAACCTCGTATCAATTGTCGTTAAAGAATTCGCCCCTGAAAACGGTTCTGGCCACGCCCCTCAAATATACTTCACCGGGTTTATCCCACCTGACTTCGAGCATGCCGCCCGGAAGGGATACCTTAACGGGGTTGTCCACCAGGTTCAGAATCTGAGCTGCTACCCCTGCGGCACAGGCGCCGCTGCCGCAGGCCAGGGTTTCACCGGCGGCTCTCTCCCAGACCCTGGCCTCTACCTCGGTCCGGCTGAGCACTCGAACCACTTCGAAATTAGTTCTTGCCGGAAAGATGACAGCCGTTTCCACCATCGGGCCGACCCGGCTCAGCGGGAAACCGGCGACGGGCCGGTTTGTAAAATGTATGGCATGTGGATTGCCCATAGAAACAAAACTGAGTGAAAGCTGTCTGCCACCGGCCTTCAGCGGGAAACCGGTCAACATATTTATGTCAAGTTTTCTGCCCTCCTGCCCCTTGTCCGGGACGACAGGAATTCGGGACGCCCGGAACTCGGGTTCACCCATGGAAGTTTCAATTTTAGTCCCGTTTGAATTGTTTGCCAGGATAAACGCGCGCCGGGTTCCAGCGATGGTTTTAATGGTGGCAGGGTTGTTTTGTATGATACCATTGTCGGCGGCGTAGGCGACGAGGCAGCGCAGGCCATTGCCGCAGGCTTCTGCCTCGGAACCATCCGGGTTAAAAATCCGCATACCGGCATCAGCCGTATCTTCCCGGGTGAGCACCAGCAACCCGTCAGCGCCAATGCCGAAATGCCGGTTGCATGCTCTAATAGCAAACCGGTTGTAGTTTTCAATACCTGCACCTTCATCAATAAGTACGAAATCGTTGCCGGCGCTTTCCAGTTTGGTAAATGCTATGCTCATTTCTCTTGAATAAACCTTTCAACCAGCTTGGCAGCCTGCTCCATCCATCCGGCCTGCATTATATCATACCATTTGATTCTCTCGTCTTTAAGGCTGAACCAGTTGTACTGCATACGAACCAGGCGGTGGCTTTCGAACTTAATTTGTTTTATCGCCTCCTCCAAACCGGTTTTACCGGCAAGATAAGCCGCAATCTGGGCATAGCCGATGCCGCTAATGGAAGGCGTGCCGGGTCCATAGCCTTTGTCTGTCAGCCATTTTACTTCTTCGACGAGCCCGTTTCGTATCATCGTATCGACACGCTGATCGATCATCTCATACAACTTCTCCCGGGGAGCGGTCAACCCTATGGCCAGGTAATTGTAAAGGGGCTTTTTGACTGCAGGGGGCTTACCGCCAGCCAGGGCTATTTCCAGGGCGCGTATTACCCGGCGGGGATTCTTGCAGTCAACGCGTTCGGCTGCAGCCGGGTCCAGCCGGGCAATTTCTGCCAGCAGATTGCCGGTCCCTTCGTTTGCCGCTCTTGATTCCAGTTCCCGCCTCAACCCGGCATCCGGTTCAATGTGGGGTATCTGCCAGCCTTCCAGCACAGCCCAGACATACTGGCCGCTGCCGCCGACAAGAATTGGAAGTTTTCCCTTTGCGTTAATTCCTTCGACCGCCCGCCCGGCAGCGTCTAAAAAATCCGCCAGGCTGAAGGTTTCATCCGGATTAATTATGTCAACAAGATGATGAGGGACTTCTCTCATTTCCTGCAGGGTGGGTTTGGCGGTGCCGATATTCATATACCGGTATATCTGCCGGGAGTCGGCGCTGATTATTTCACCTTTATATGTGCGGGCGATACTCAAGCCCAGGCGGCTCTTGCCGATACCTGTAGGGCCGATTATGGCAATAAGTGTCTTCATTGAAGAAAGCTAGGTGTTTTTAACGGCTGCCGCCAGCTTTATGATAGTTGTAAACTGGTTCGAATCCAAGCTGGCCCCGCCCACCAGCGCGCCGTCAATTACCGGTTGGCTGAGGTAGCTTGCGGTATTCTCGGCTGTAACGCTGCCGCCGTACAACAACCTTATTTCATCACCAGTCCCGGTACCGTACATACCGGCTAAAGCGGCACGCAGGGCTTCCATTATCTGGCAAACTTCTTCAATTGCGGCATTGACACCGGTGCCGATTGCCCAGACAGGTTCGTATGCAATAACCAGTTCGCTTGTTTGCCTGACATTGACGAGGCAATTTAACAGTTGTCCGGTGACGGTGTCCACAGCTTTTCCGGCTTTTCTCTGCTCAAGGCTTTCTCCCAGGCAAAGAATGGGTTTGAGGCCGGCCTCAAAAGCCGCAATAATCTTGGAGTTGATAATCTCGTTGGATTCACCAAAAATCTGCCGGCGCTCGGAATGGCCCAGGATAACGTAACTGCAGAAGGGTTTTATCATCGAGGCGCTGACCTCGCCGGTAAAGGCTCCTTTTGGGCGGAAATACATGTTCTGGGCCGCAAGCTTTATCGGGCTTGCAGCCAGTATTTCATACAGCGGCGCCAGTGAAACAAACGGTGGGCAGATAACCTTCTCAACCCCGTCTGCAGATTCTATACCGGTCAGTATGGCCCTGGCCAGGGAACAGGCTTCCGAAACTGTCGTGTTCATTTTCCAGTTACCGGCAATCAGCGGTGTTCGCTTCATAATCTATGCTCCGTATTTGGATAGCTTCAATGCATTGGCCATGGCAAGAGGCATTATACTGGTTGCTGGTATGGCGCCTAACCCGCCGCCCAGGCAGCCAGATTCAGAGAAGGCAGTTGTGCTGTCCGGCCGGCAATATGCCGAGTGGATCAACAGTGGAACCGGATGCCAGCTGTGGCTTTTCATCACTGCCGGAGTCGAATGATCCCCGGCTACTATCATCACATCGGGTTTCAGTCTGAGGATACGCGGCAGACAGCCGTCGACTTCTTCGATTACTCCCACCTTACGTTGAAAGTCACCGTCTTCACCAGCGGAGTCGGCGCCCTTTATATGTACGAAGAAGAAATCATAAAGGGCATAATTATCTTCGAGGGTTTGAATCTCTTCGGCAATGTGGCTGCCCGTTGCCAGAATGTCCATTCCTGCCAGTTTGGCAAGGCCGCGGTACATAGGGTAACCGGCGATAGCCGCCGGCCGCAGTTTGTATATATCCGTCATAGTAGGCAGGGAAGGGATATTCGAAAAACCCCTTAACATTATCATGTTTGCTGGTTCATGGCCGGCCAGGATCTCTCTTGCCCTGGTAAGAAACTGGTTGACGGCAGCAGCCGTCTCTTGTGCCGTCGGGCCGAACGGGTTGGCCTGAAGAGGGGCTACCCCGGTCTGCTGTGGGTCGGTATCGGCTACCTCATCGCTCAAAGCATGGCCGGCACGGAAAATTACCACAAAACGGTGTTCCCGGACCGGGTGCACAATCGCTTCGATACCGTTGAATTTCTGTCCGTCGAGCAAAGCACACAATTCGGCGGCTTTATCGCTGTTGATCCGCCCGGCACGGCGGTCGGTAATCAGCCCACCGGAATCGATGGTGCAGAAGTTGCCCCGGGCGGCAACATCACCCGGCCTGACGTCCAGGTCTATACCCAGGGCTTCAAGCACTCCCCTGCCGATGGTATATTGCAGCGGGTCATAACCGAAAAGCCCAAGGTGTCCCGGAGCGCTGCCCGGGGTAATGCCGTGACAAACCGGAATGGAAAAACCGCAAACGCTTCTTAAGGCCAGTTTATCCAGATTGGGCGTAGAAGCTGTTTCCAGTTCGGTTCTACCGCTTTGGGGGTGAGGCAGGCCTCCGAGCCCGTCTATCACCAGCATTACGATTTTATTGTCATTTTTTATTGTAATGTTTTTATAGAGGTTAATCTGCTCGGGTAGCCTTATATTGTTTTCCTCCACAAAAGGGCGATATGTCCCGGGCTTCTCTTCGCTGTCCTTTGCCATGAGGACGCTGACGCCCGGAAGGGGTTCGCCGCTTAAAAATTCAAGCGATGCTCCACCCCCGGTGGAAACGAAGGTCATTTTTTCAGCGAGTTTCATCTCGGTCATAATTTCGGCGGTCGAACCACCGCCGACGATGGTGGTTGCCAGCAGGTTGGACATAACCCTGGCGATTGTACGGGTGCCTTCGGAAAATTCTGGTTTTTCATATATCCCCATGGGGCCATTCCAGAAGACAGTACGGCACCTCTCCAGGATTTCGGTAAACTTGGTGATGGTAGCTGGCCCGATATCTACCACCATTTTATCCGGAGGGATCTGGTTAACGGGCACGTTAACTGCCGGCACCACCGGGTTGATGCTATTTGTGACCATCACATCTTCCGGCAAAAACAACTTCACTCCGTTGCCGGTGAATTTGTCAATAAGCATGGAGGCGGTCTCCAGGGAGCCGTCTATAAGTGAATTGCCCACTTCATACCCCTGGGCCTTGAGAAAAGTGGCTGCCATGCCGCCGCCAACTATTATATAATCCACCTTTCCCATGGTGTTTTCCAGTAGCTTTACCTTGTCGGTTACCTTGGCGCCACCCAGCAGCACGCCAAAAGGGCGCCGCGGCTGTTCCAGAATAAGGCCCAGCGAGTTGATCTCTTTTTCCAGTAACAACCCGGCAACTGATGGCAAATACCTGGTAACACCTACGATGGAGGCATGGTTGCGGTGCGAAGTGCCAAATGCATCGTTTACAAAGATGTCTCCCAGCCGGGAAAGCTTCTGGGCAAAAACGGGGTTGTTGCCTTCCTCTTCAGGGTAGAACCTCAGGTTCTCCAAAAGCAGGATTTGGCCGCAATCCAATTGCTCGACCGCGTTCTCGACTTCAGTTCCGATACAGTCGGACATGAATTTGATTTCTTCTCTCAGTATAAAACTGAGCCGCTTGGCTACCGGTTCCAGACTGTATTTAGGGTTTCGGGTACCCATGGGCCTGCCCAGGTGTGAGCACAGCACAATACGTGCATTGTGATTGGAAAGGTATTCAATGGTTGGCAGCGATGCCCTGATGCGGCTGTCATCGGTGATCTCCCCGGTCTGTTCGTTGATGGGTACATTGAAATCCACGCGTACCAGCACACGGTTGCCGCAAATAGACACATCCCTTACTGTTTTTTTCTCCACTTTTCACCTTTGGCCTAGTATTTTATTATGTTAAAAACCGGCCGGTATTCACAGCCCTTGACTGAGGTCGGCTTTCAGATCTCGGGTGTCGAGGCCGGGCGCTTGCCCCATCATCAACAGGGCCTGGCTAAGGATTCCCCGGCTGTCGAGCAGGTTGGCGCTTCTGAGTATCTCCTGTGGTCCATGTTCGGTAAAAACGTCATTAATGCCGATGCACTTCAGATTGGTATCGGATACGTGACTATTATGTAAAGCAAGTGCTATTCTGCTGCCCAGCCCTCCTGAAAGAACATTCTCTTCCACCACCAGCATATTCCTGGTGGTGCGGGCTACGTGTTCCAGCAGAGCTTCGTCCAGCGGTTTAATAAAGCGGCAGTTGATTACTCCAGCGTCAATGTTACGCTCGGAAAGCTCCCGGGCTGCCCCAAGAGAGGGCATCACCGTAGTTCCGGTTGATACAATAACCAGGTCTTTGCCCTGTCTGAGCTGTTCCGCCCGGCCAACCTCCAGCAGTTTGAAATGTTCATCCATGACCGTTCCATAACCGCAACCACGCGGGTATCTTACGGCAAAAGGGCTTGCGGTGTCGATGGCGGTAAACAGCATGTGCTGCAGTTCGTTTTCGTCCTTGGGGGCGCTTACTATCATGTTTGGAATAAGGCTGAGATACGAGAGGTCAAAAGTTCCCTGGTGGGTTTTACCATCCTCACCTACTATACCGGCCCTGTCTATGGCAAACACAACCGGCAGGTTCTGCAGGCAGATATCGTGAATAAGCTGGTCGAGCGCCCGCTGCAGAAAGGTGGAATAGATGGCAACAACCGGCCGGTAGCCCTGGGTTGCCAGGCCGGCGGCGAAGGTCACCGCGTGCTGCTCGCAAATACCGACATCGATAACCCTTCCGGGCAGTTCCTGCTGAATCCGGGTAAGGCTGTTTCCTTCGGGCATGGCGGCGGTAATAATAACCACCCT
>JAFGLQ010000081.1 GCA_016928015.1 Dehalococcoidaceae bacterium | reverse complement strand
GGATGCCTGGTAAGGTATCTCAACGAAATGATGTGGTTCCCGTCAAGCTATTTAAATGAATACATCAGCTGGGAAGCGGTGAACGCAAATTCCGCCAGGGCAATCATGACTTATAACGGAATAAGCGCCTCGGCCATGCTGTATTTTAACGATGAAGGCCGGATGCTCAACTTCACGGCAGAACGCTATTTTACCGGAAATAACGGCTATTCCCTCCAAACCTGGTCGACACCTTTAAGCGAGTATATCGAGATAAACGGCATGTACCTTCCGGTAAAAGGTAAGGGTGTATGGAATCTTGAGGCGGGTGATTTTACCTACATCCGGCTGGAACTTATCCGCATCGAATATAACAATCCTGAACTTTTTTAGTTATTGTCACCTGAAGTGCGATTCATGCCAGCCAGGCAAGCAGGATCAGAGCTGCAGCAACCACCGGCAGAAAACGTCCCACATAAATTATCCACACCGCCGAAAAGGTAACATGGCCGACCCTGGCCGTTGGCATATTGATCGCACCCAGCAGTTTTTTCAGGGGAACCAGCCAGCTTATCAGCGCTGCCCCGGATATGCCGGCAATAATGATGTCTTTGACGTGTTCTGCCAAACATCCTCCTGAATTAAAAAACCGGCAATTTACCGGTTCGATCTTCCGAAATTAAGGTAATAAACCCTGAAACTAATACCTCCGAATCCAGGGAAAGAAAACCGGAGTTCTGCGCTGGTATTCAGTATAACCCGGCCGCCTTTTGAGGTTTCGCTGTTCCATCAGCGGAATTGAAATTGTTACAAACAGCACGGTTACAGCCAGCGGGCCGATAAACGTCCACCAGTAAGACGGTTCAGCCGCCAGCGCGAATACAAACAACCCCCACCAGAACATAACTTCGCCAAAGTAATTCGGATGCCTGGAATAAGCCCAGAGGCCCTTCTCCATTACTCCACCCGTTCCACCGGCCGTAAATGCCTTCAGCTGCCTGTCAGCCACGGCCTCCATGGCAATGGCGCCGCCGGTTATCCCGGCAGCCACCACGTCCAGTAAGCCGAATCCGGCCGAGCCCGCAACCAGCGCCGGGTAAAGCGAAAGACAGCCCGTGAAAATAACCAGGGCGGGCATCAGTTCGATTCCGGCAAGCTCCACCAGCCAGAACCACCTCCCGGACTTCTGCCGCAGGTCGCGGTAGCGCCAGTCCTCGTGTCCAAGCCCCTGCCAGGAACCTGCCCAGTTAAGCGTAAGCCTGATGCTCCAGACAACCACCAGCAGAATAACCATAAACTGCCGTAACGGCACCGCCGCTTCCCCGGATGAAACCAGCCAGAAATATACTGCCACCACCAGAGGAGCAACGCTCCAGTACGGGTCGAACATGCTGGCATTGCCGGTAAAACGGGCAAAGGCATAAATGACCAGCGTCGAGGCAATAATGCCGGCAAAGGCAATGGTTACAGGGCTGGAATCACCCGTGATAGCCCCGGCAAACACGGCGGCAATCAAAGCCAAAAGGTAAGCAGCAGCGCACAAGGCAAAGCCCCTGGTTCTTTCATACTGCAGCCAGCTTACGTTTTCCATTTGTTTCCGCTATTTTAAAGGCGGGTATTGCCGGAGTCAACCGGGCTAATTTGTAAATGCATAATCCGGAAAAACCTAGCGTATTAGTTTAACGGTCACATCAGGCAGCAGCCCCCGCCAGGCTTTGTCTGCCGTAATAACCGCCAAACCCAGGTCTCTGGCCAGGCTCAAACATGCCCTGTCCCCCAAAGAAATACCCGCATCGCGGGTAAGAGCCCGCAACGATCCGGCCCGGAAAGCCTGGTCCTCATCAAAGCTGACTACATCCAGCCCCAGTGACTGAAGAAGCCTGTGAACCACTTTTTCCGGCATGCCCAACTCGAAAAGTTTGGCAGCTACTTCGGATAGATTAACAGAGCTTATTAATCCTCCCGGAAGAGCTTCCGCCACAATGCCTGACCCGGACTCCCCGTTCAATAATGCCAGCAATGCCGAAGCGTCCACTACCGTTTTACTCACGAGATGCTTCCTCCCGGCGATCCTTGAGCAGTTCTTCGGACAAAGTGCGGCCTTCCGGATTGTAGCATTTGATAAACCCCTGCGCCTGTTGAATCGATTGCCTCAAGCTGACAACCCTTATTTCTCCTTCTTCCATAAACACCAGCACCTCATCCCCGGGTTTAAGCCCCATAGCTTTACGATACGGAGCTGGAATTACCAGCCTGCCACCTTCATGTATTTTTGTCTTCATTATTTATACCTGCCATTTTGATGGGATTATACCATATTTTTAATTTTATGGCATAATCGGTCATTGAAACAAATACAAGTCGGTATTGATATACACCTGTTAAGCCCATATAATGGGAAACTGAACAAACAACTTATCCGGATAAACGAAGGGGGACATACCAATCTCATGAACAGCCAAGCAGCCATCCACATCGAAGGTCTTACCAAGCATTACGGCGATATCAAAGCAGTGGTGGACCTGAACCTGGACATCAGCGCGGGAGAGATATTCGGCTTCCTGGGCCCGAACGGCGCCGGCAAGACAACCACCATCCGCACCCTGATGGATGAAATCAGGCCAACTGCCGGCAAAGCTTCGATCCTGGGGCTGGATACGCATGAAAAATCGGTAGAAATACGTAAATTTATCGGTTACCTGCCCGGCGACCTGGCGATGTATCCCAACCTCACCGGCAAGGATACGCTCACCTATTTCGCCAACCTGAGGGGAGGCGTCGACTGGACATATGTAAACCAGCTGGCTGAACGCATCAGCGCCGACCTTGCCAAAAAGGTCGGGGACCTTTCATCCGGCAACCGGCAGAAAATTGGCCTCATCCAGGCCTTTATGAACCGGCCGAAAGTGCTCATCATGGACGAACCGAGTTCAGGCCTGGACCCGCTGATTCAGCGTGAATTCCAGACCATGCTGCGCGAGGTAGCCCGGCAGGGCTGTTCGGTTTTCCTCTCCAGCCACACCCTTTCGGAAGTCCAGCGTGTTGCCGACCGGGTGGGAATAATCCGCCGCGGCAACCTGGCCGCTGTCGAATCCGTGGCCAACCTGCGGTCCAAAGCTATCCGGCGGATCGAACTCGATTTCGATACCCCCGTCGAAGCCAGTGTACTGGAAGCCATTCCCGGAGTACGGGACGTGACGGTCGAAAATCAACGCGCCGTAATCTCGTATGACGGCAAAATGGAAGACATGCTGAGGGTAGTAATGGAACGGTACGAACTGCTGGATATCCGCACCCAGGAAGCCGACCTGGAAGAAATATTCCTCGCCTATTACCGTGAGGAGGGCGCAGGGGTATGATGCTTTCCAATATTTTCACCAAGTCGGTACGGGACCACTGGCGGGGGACGGCCATCGCATTTGCCGCCATGATGGCAATGCTCCTTTTTGCCATGTCCATATACCGTAATCTGGATGTCAACATTTACCAGGGAATGCCGGAGGCATTAAAAGCCATCATGGGCATCCCTGAGGGCGCCAATGCCGGCAGCCTGGCTGTAAGCGTTTTTCTTTCCGGGGCGGGAGCCTGGGTGCTGGCCGGGCTGACCATCGCCTGGGGCTCGTCATCCATCGCCAGCGAGGAATCAAACGGCACCATCGGACTGCTGCTGGGCAACCCTAAAAGCCGTACCAACATGCTGGTTTCCAAAGCCGGAGCCATGACGCTTCTGATGTTATTGATGATTGCCGCCTCGTGGGGCACGACATACCTTATTGCCGCAATGCTGGGCGTGAGCCTGGACTCCCTGAAGGTCGAAGCGCTCTCGCTCCACCTGCTGGCTATTGCCCTGTTTCACGGCTTCCTGGCGCTGGCATTAAGCGCCTGGACCGGCAACAGGGGTACAGCCGCCGGAATAACGACCGGAGTGATGATTGTTTCCATTTTCGCCGTCGGCCTTCTGCCCCTGATAGAAGGCTGGGAAAACATGGCGAAAATCTTCCCGTGGTACTACCTGAACGCCGGCGAGCCTCTTTTCAACGGCGTCAACTGGGCACACATCGCCATGCTGGCCGGCGGAAGCCTCCTGTTAGGAGCGCTCGGAATTGCAGGCATCAACCGCCGAGACCTCAAAGGCCAGAATGTAGGTGTTACCCTGCTGGACCGGCTGCGCAATTACCCTCTGACCCGTAAAATCATCTCCCGCCTGGCTGGTTCAGCCCGCGTGTCCGCAATATGGATCAAGACTTTTTCC
Organism: Dehalococcoidaceae bacterium; assembly: GCA_016928015.1. Classification (GTDB taxonomy): domain Bacteria; phylum Chloroflexota; class Dehalococcoidia; order Dehalococcoidales; family CSSed11-197; genus CSSed11-197. Next base: position 8,230 of record JAFGLQ010000081.1, on the reverse strand, counting down.
GAGCATCAGACCCTGCTCACCATAACCGGTTACGTAATGGTGCTGACCGGGATCCTGATAGGCGTAATATATGAGTTTATGCCGGTCGAGACGATGAAACAGCTCCTGGAAAATTTCCCGGAAGCCGAAATTATCTTCGCCGCCATCGGCGGCGGCGACTTCTCCACGCCGGAAGGCTTCTTCCAGTTGGAAGTGTTCGGGCTGATGGCGCCGGCGGCTCTGCTGGTGGTCGGCATTGCGGCAGGCGGCAGGGCTCTTTCAGGAGAGGAAACACGCAATACCATGGGGCTTTTGCTGGCAAACCCGGTACCCAGGTACCGGATCATCATCGAAAAAGCCCTGGCGATGCTGATATGCACATTCATTACCGGAGCCGCTACCTTCGCCGGAGTTGCCGCCGGCAACCTGCTGGGTGGCCTCGAAGTAAGCTACGCCAACCTGGCCGCTGTCTGCCTGCTGGTAACCCTGCTGGGAACCGCTTTCGGAGCGCTGGCTCTTGCCATCGATACAGCGATTGGAAACGGCAGGGCAGCCGCCTTCGGCGCCATCGGTATTGCCCTGGCTTCATACCTGGCATCTTCGTTTCTGCCGCTCAGCCCCAACCTGGCCGGGCTGGCCAAATGGACTCCATATTACTACTATCTGGGCAGTGATCCTATAAATACAGGACTGAACTGGGTGCACGTCTCCGTTCTGGCCGGTCTTGCGCTGGGGCTTATCCTGGCTTCGATAGCGCTTTTCCAACGAAGGGACCTGCGCCACAGCGGTTAAGTGCAACAAAACGGACAGTGCCCCGCGCCCCGGATTATTTGTGATACAATGCTCGAATGAAAAATTATTCTGAAAAACTGGCCAGGCGCCTGAAAAAGAACCCCCGGACCAAAGTGCCGGATGAAGCGGACAACCCGATTCTAACCGTAATCCTGGATACATACCACGTCTTCGACACCGGAACCAGGATGGAACTGGAAGAAGAAGAGTTCAAGCGCCAGGCGAAAATATACTGTTCGGACGGTTGTATTGCCTGCTGTCTCAGGCCCATGGTTCCGGCTACCGAAATTGAAATCCTGGGGCTGTGGTGGTTCCTGCTCACCCGGGTAGACAGCGATACCCGAGAATTGGTAATCCAGCGCCTGCTGGCAAGAAAAGAGTCCTCCGAGTGCCCTTTCCTGATAAATGAACACTGCTCCATCTACCCAATGCGTCCTCTGGCCTGCCGCATTCTGCATGTTTTCACCAAACCCTGCGACAAGGAAGAGTATATCTACCAGTCCCGGCGTGAGGACGTGTGGGTACCCAGCCAGGAAATCGGTAAAAAATCAGCGGTGGTCCTGCTCGATTATTACGGCTTCAAGAGCCTCAAGGATAAGGTAAAGGCATACAAGGAAGGTTTTATTCCGGCTCAGTCGCGTTTCATGCCGGACTACAACTGGGAAGGGCTGATCAAAATCTACCGTGAAGGCCGAAGAGGTTAGTTTCTCTTAACCGGTCACAAAGTCCCGGTGAAAATGGCAACAGCCCGAATTATTGCTGAAACAACATTCAAACAGCAGGATAGAACGCCAGAGCCAGCGTGCCCCTACCGGTAGCATACGCCATAATCGGGCTGAAGTCGGTAACAAAAAGCTCGGTACAGTCGAACTCTTGAGCTATCCGGTACCTGAGTGCTTCAGCTTCCTGGGAAGCGTCTGCATGCATCACCGCCACATGAAGCGGCTGCTGCCCTGTTCTCTTCCGCATGATAGAAAGCATTCTTTCAATACCGGCCTGCCTGGTTCTGACAGTGCCGGCCAAACGAATTGAGCCGTTACCACCGGTTAAAACCGGCTTCAGGGCAAGCATGGAGCCAATACGGGAAGCCAGTTTGGGGATACGCCCGGTCCGGTAAACGTATTCTATCGTTTCCAGCAATCCGAGAAAACTCACCCTCTCCCGGACTTGATCAGCTGCAGCTACCACCTCCCGGAATGCTCCGCCTTCACCGGCCGCCCTGGCAGCTGCCAGGGCGATAAGCCCTTCAGCGGCTGCAACGGTCCGGCTGTCCAGGATTTCGATCTCAACCGAAGGCAGTTCCATAAGGGCCATTCGCCTGGCTACCATGGCGCTGTTGTAAAACCCGCTCAGCCTGGCCGATATGGTAATTACCAGTATATTTTTTACATGCCGGCCGAGTTCGCGAAAAAGTTCGACATATTCTTCGGGTGAAGCCGCCGAACTCTTCCAGGTACCCGGGTCTTTGCGGATAAACTCGTAAGCCTGGGCTGAAGTTAAATCTACCATGTCCCGGTATAAAGTGCCGCCAAACAGTATATTAACCGGAATAATCTTAATATTGAAATCTGCAACCAGTTGTGCTGGAATGCAGGCAATACTGTCGACAACAATTGCGGTATCAGCCGTGTTTGGTTTCAATTCTAAGCCAAATTCGAACTATTCAGTTTCGGGACCGGCAAATATTCCGGCCAGTATAAACGAACCGGACGGTGGGGTCAAAAACCCGCCGGATGTAGAGCGGCTTTGGATAACGAATCATTTTCCCGGGTCAACTACCTGCCCGGCAAAGAGAATAGCGCCTGTCCCGGTATGGCGGATCAGGAATATAAACGGCCGGTCGAGCGTCATCCGGACCGAAAGCGGCATATACATTTTTATGCCTACCATTACCGCCGTGGCCGCTGCTGCTTCGGTACCTTCCTCGTTTACAGCCACGAAAGCCTTGTGCAGTACGTCCTGCAGGTAAAGCTCCCTGCCGCCGGTCATGCCGGAAAAATCAGCATGGCCGGTGAAAGCGTTTGCCATTCCCAGCTTGCTCAAGGCCTGTTTCAGGCTCAGGCTGAACTCAAATTTGAACCTGGGCATGGTCAGGGTAACGTCGCGGGGTTTCAAACCAGCGATAATCGAGCCCAGCTTTTCAACCTCCAGCGCCCGGCTGAAAGATTCGAACTCACCCTGCCCGGGCAAAATCAACAGCATCGAAGTCCAGCCGCCCTTATACGGCAGTTCAACCGCCTGGCAGCCTTCGGCTTCGCTGTAGTTAAACAGCCTGGTCTGGCTCATCATCGGCACGAATATTTCTTCAGCGTCAAGCAGACGGAACAGGCCGTCGGAAGTCCTGTGCGGCTCGAAGGGATGTTTCCAGGCGCCTTTGAAGTATATGGCATTGGTAAGCACCAGGCGCGTCATCGCGTCCACCGCTCCCCGCCCCACCAGTTCAGAAATTTTACCCCCGGTTTGTTCACTTACCCATTCGTTAATGGCCACCCGGGATTCTTCGGTTTTATTGATAAAATCCACCAGGTTCATACCGGCCCCGTAGTTCTCTGCCAGTTCGTCAAGAAATCCGGACAGAAACTCGAAGCCCTTCTGCCCCCAGATGGCATTAACAGTCCTCAGGATAAACCCTTCACCCTGCTTTTCGCCCGGCGGCTTTAACTGCGCTTCAAGGCTGTTGAATGCCGGGTGCAGACGTTCGGGTTCCAGCCTGAATTCGAGGGCTGTGGCCATTTCACATTCGGTTTCTCCTCTGGCGCCGGCGTAGGCCATACCCAGGGCGGCTGAAATGGACCATGGCGAAAAAATCATGTTGGAGCCGGCCTGTTCAATTGCCCGCCCCAGCTTGAAGGCAAAGGCGGAGTTGCCTGCCACGAGCGCCGCGGTATCGACCTGCTCAACCGGCGGCGCCGTCCGCTTCCGGCCGGACTCGATAACTTTCACTTTCATTTCATGCCCCTCTTTCCCGGTCACGTACCGAGGATAATGTAGAACCGCCGGTTTTCCTCTTTCCAGAACCCGGCGGTACGCCTGAATATTTTCTCCGCCATCCGGCTTTCACTGGCGTAGCCGGCGGCAAACTTTCCAAATCCCGTAAAGATAATTACGCGCCCCCCGGCGTTTTTACCGGATATTTCGTTCAGGCAGTCTGCCAGGGCGTCCCAGTTCATGCCGAAATAACCCGGAAAATTCAGGCTTGCAGCCACCTTTTTCAAAAAGCCTTCCTTGCCGTGTGCGTTTTTCAGGTCGACCCGGGCAACTTCCAGATTCCGCACCAGGGCTGCCTTGATAATTATGCTGTTACTGCGCACCACACCGGCCCGGTACACTCCGCTGTGCAGAGGAGAACCGAATAACTCTTCCCAGGCTGCCTGTTTCACTGCACAACCAACCTGAAGGAATTATAGTGGTCATCCGTATAGTAGAATTCACCTCCGGCCCCGGCTACAATCCTCCGGGCTCCCCGGTCGGATTCTCCGGGAGTGACAACCGTGTATTCATGATAGTAACCGTCAGGTTTTTCCGGTAAAAGACCTTCATAATTATAAAAAACCGCACCGTCCCTGGAATAGGGAAAAGGCCCGCCGCATTCGATCAGTTCGAGGGTAACATTGGCTTCCGGCGGGAGTGCGGAAGCGCTGATTTCTCCCGGCGTAAGGTCAATATCTGCAACCAGCCCGCACCCGGCCGCTGCGGCTGCCAGACAGACAGCCAGCAGGCATATCGAAACAACCTTGAGCGTTTTGCCTTTGCCCGGTTTCATGAGGCCGGCCCGCCTTTATTGATTCCGTCCATAAAACTATTCAACCGTAATTTTTATCAAGGACTGCTCCCGGTTGCCGTCCAGGTCTTCCACCACAAAGCCTACCATATAGGCGCCCCGGGCTGCGTCCAGCACTTCCCATGTAACAAGCTGGCTGCCGAAAGTTACCGTGTCCCCCGGCTGGGTGGCGGTATTGACCACATTGCCGGCGATGTCCAGGTCCAGCCAGGTTTCGGTAACCGTGAACTGGTCGCTCTGGGCGGGGGTGATCTCCCTCGGGGCGCCGGCAGTGCCCGAACCGCTGAAACCTACTACTTTCTGCAATTGCGAGTTGCTGAAATACATTCGGGCATAAACCTGCTCCCCGCCGCTGGCAAAGGTATAAACCCCATCCACCGAATACAGCGCTTCTTCAGCGCTGGAACCATAGCTTTCAGGCTTGAAAAGGGCGACGGCAGTGTTAACGCCATCATCGATGGCAAAGACTATCGGCTCCCAGATAAACTCAAGCGCGAAATCACCCTCGCCCCAGTCCGGGTAATACACTCCATCGGTCAAGCGCGTATCCGGGCTGGCTATATAGTCCTGGTCGGCAATGAAAATGGAGTTGGCCTGCTCGTCCAGATACCCCGCAAACAGGTAAATGTAGCCTATGTTTTCGCCGGTTATGTCAGCGCTCAGGGTCACCGGCCTGTCCCAGCTGGCGGTACTGTCTGAAGCCTGCAGGGACGACACCGCAAACATACCCGGAGCCGGCGCTTCTACCGAACCGGCCGGCGGCACAACGGCAACGGCGTCGCTCAACTCGAACTGCCTGCCGGTGTAATGAAAGGCCAGGAAATCATCCCACAGGGACTCATCGGCGAAGCGCTGGGCTACGGCTGTATAAGATTCGGCGCCGGTAACCTGACTCCTGTAGAGTTCCGAATTGGGAAAATAAATGGCTATACCGGTGGAACCTTCCTGCTGTATACCGTGTTTTTCGGCCACCACCACCTGGTTTATGGCAGCCAGCACGTTGTTGATGCCTTCACTCACCGCAGAACCGGCATTGCCCTGCTTTATGATCTGTAAAAGGCTGCCGAGGTCAACAAATGAAGGCGGCACATTGGAGCCGAACACGCTGGTATAACTGCGCGCATAGGTCCGCCCGCCGGCAATCACCCGCTGGGACGCATCCTGAAAAACGTAAGCCAGCTGGTTAAGCCTGCTGTTCAAATGTGCCACCGCGCCGAGGTCTACCGCCGTAAGCGTCATATCCCGGCTCATCTGCTCCCGCTCGCGGCTGCTGCCGATAAGCAGGTCATCATCGATGTAGCTTTCCACGACAGCGCGGCTGAGCTGGGCTCCGTCCAGACCCGGGTTATCCTGCAGCGCCTGCAGAAAACCGGCATACGCCCAGCCCAGCGCCGGTTCCGTTTCCTCTGAGGCTACTGCGTACAGCGCATGCGGGGCCAGGGCGGTAAACACCTCCAGCTGGGCCATCAGGCAGGCATCCAGGCCGATGACATCCAGCTTGTCGATGCCGGTTTGAGCCCGAATCCGGCCCAGTGCATCATCGAGTTCATGCAAATAAATCATGTCTCCGACGGCGGACGCCAGGGGTATGCCAGCATCCCAGCTTCCGGCGGGTACTGCATCCGTCCAGCCGCCCGGCCATCCCATGCCATGGTCCGACATTATCAGGGCGTACCGGTCGGCAGGATAAGTTTGCATTGCCCAGGTCGCAAAATCCACCAGCGTCTGACCGGAAGCCATATTGAGTTCTCCCAGGCTGCCCACCTGCTGCGAGCCCAGCCTGTCGAGGTTGTCATCCTTCTGCACGATATAACGGCGGGTCTCCGTCCAGTTGCCGTCGCCGCTGTAGCCGCCGCTGTAGCGGTCTATCTGGGCTACGATCATTACGTCCCCGGAAGAGCCAACCATCTCGGCTTCGTTCAAATCCATGTAGATGTCCTTTTCCAGCACGTTATCGTCAGCGCCCTGGAAAAGCATCACCAGCCACCGGTGTTCGTCCCCGGAGGGAATGTAGGTTGTCGGTGCGGTGGTGGTTGTCGGCTGGGTGGTAATGCCGCCCTGTGTGGTGGTGGGGTTTTGATCCGGGTTGCGGGTAAACAAATCACAGCCGCCGCACTGCTGCATCGAGATTACCACCACTACTACCAGAATGATGATGGCAACGATACCTATTAAACCACATCCCTTTGAGCGGGGAAGGCAGCCTTTGGCGGCCGATGTTCCTGAAGAACCCGCACCCAGCATGGAGAGCAGGCCGCCGAGGGCACCCAGGCCGGTGGACAACCCGCTCCCGCCGGAGCTCGAACCGCCCGTCGAAGTGCCGGAACTGCCGGTGGTAGTCCAGCGCCGCGGCGTTCCCGCACGGTCACGCCCGGTGGAGCTGGATGAAGACGGCCGCCGCCGGCTGCCGGTAACCTTGCGCCTCCCGGAACCACTGCTGTCTGCCAAAACACACCTCCTGCCGCTGAAAAACACCTGAACGGAAAAATCCCGGCTGAATTGTTCAACAACAATTATTCCACTAAATACCAATGGAAACAATACACCGGATGACTAACACGCGTGCCTGAAGCCAACAGTTATACAAGAGGCAGTGATAATTGGTAAGTATATGCGGAGAAAAAAGCGGGGTGGTTAAGGCGAGGGGATACAAGGGCACTGTTCACACTGACGTGTTTAATAAAATGTTCGATGCGTGGCGGGACTGGCTTCTAGCGGATCTTTTTAATAAATCCCAGTACCGTAACCGCGTTTGAATAGTCGGTTCTGGTATCGAAGCACACGCTGTCCTCGGCATGCTGGGTATCCCTGGGGAAGGAATTGATTACACCGGCGTTCTTGCCGGCCAGCGCCTTGGCCCTGGCCTGGTCGACCCAGACCTTCCTGGTTGAAACCCAGAAATAATCATCGCTTTCCTTATGAACCCAGGCAAAGGCGCCCCTTTTACCCTGAACGCCGGTTTTAAGCCTGTTGAGGCTGTAGGTGCGCTCGTTGACCTTGGAGCAATGACAGCCGATGTCGCTGGCGAGTTTCTTGATAAAAACCTCGTCCTGTTCGGCAAATTCTATGGTTCTTTGCGGTTTTTTAGCCGGCATATCAGGCTCCCTTCATGGCATGTTTGCGATATGAAAAAAGGGCGGGCAAGAATGTTTCCGGCCCGCCGCTTTTATTTCCCTGTGCAGATATTACCTGCTGACTCTTACTTTACGATAGCAATCACTGCAGTAAACCGGTCTGCCCTGGCGGGGCTCGAACGGTACTGTAGTGGCTTTGCCACATTCAGCGCAAACAGCAGAGTGCATCTGCCGTGCAGACGAATAACTACCCTGGCTGTTACTTCCGTAACTGCCGCCGTTGCCGTTGCGTTCTGCTTTACGTGCCTCGCGGCATTCCGGGCAGCGCTTGGGTTCGTTGGTGTAGCCTCTCGACTGGAACTGTTCCTGCTCGTCAGCGCTGAAGGTGAATGAAGCATTGCAATCTGAACAGGTTAGTGTTTTGTCCTGAAAACTCATTGGATGGCCTCCTCTCTTGTTATTTAGTCTGAGCTTGGGTCATCCAACACTTGATTGAAACCTTGGGGATTTTAATAAGCCTGTTAACCTAAACCGGAACTATATATTAAGTATACATTCATATTTAATATTTAGCAAATTAACAAATTTTTTAAAAATTCATTAT
>JAFGLQ010000080.1 GCA_016928015.1 Dehalococcoidaceae bacterium | reverse complement strand
GGCGAACAGGTTCTTATCAATAAAATGGCATATAATTTCGGCACACCCGAACGGGGCGATATCATTGTTTTTGATCCGCCCGAACAAACTGGCGCTACCAACAATTATATTAAACGTGTAATCGGTTTGCCGGGGGAAAAAATCACCATTTACGAAGGCGAGGTTATGGTTACTCTTGCCAATGGACTGGTCATCAACCTTGATGAACCTTATATCGCCGAACTGCCGCTGTATAATTATGAAAGCCGTGTAATATCTGACGGGCACTATTTTGTAATGGGAGACAATCGCAATAACAGCAGCGATTCGCGCGGAGGTTGGACCGTGCCTTTTGAATCCATTGTAGGCAAAGCCTGGTTCTCATTCTGGCCTATGAATGAGTTCGGCGCGGCACCCAATTATTCTTTCTCTGATTAATAATGTCTAGTAACAAATATGCTGAAAGCCTGTTTTTGGATGCAGGAGCTGTCTTAAAGGGCCACTTTCTCCTGACTTCAGGGCTTCATTCCCCTGTATACTGGGAGAAATTCCGTATTCTGCAATATCCACAGCACACTTCCCGTCTTTGCCAGATGATAGCCGGCCATTTCAGCAACGATGACATAGAAGTTGTAATCGGACCGACAACCGGCGGGATTATTCTGGCTTATGAAGTTGCCAGATTTATGGGTATACGCGGGATATTTGCTGAAAAAACCGGCGATGGACAGCGCTCGCTGAAGCGCGGTTTTGAAATTAAACCCGGAGAGAAGGTTTTGCTGGTCGATGATGTTCTAACCACCGGGAAATCTGTCAGGGAAGTAATTGATGTCATACGGCGTGCGAATGGGCACCTGGCCGGCATTGGAGTTCTGGTAGACCGGTCGGAAAAGGATCTGCAGCTGGGAGCACCTTTATACAGCTGTATCAGGTCGGAAACGGTCACCTACCGCCCGGAAGAGTGTCCTCTCTGCCTGGACGGAATGCCACTGATAAAACCGGGAAGCAGCGAGGTATAGTTTTGCAGTTAATTCAAATGAAGCCCATAGGGACCATCCATTCTCCTTTTACTGAACCCAAAGGCACCCCTATTCAACCTGCCGGAGCTATGGGAATAAAAGGCAGGGTAGTTCTCTTTGATGAATATGTTGAAGGCCTGAAAGACCTGGAAGGGTTTTCGCATATCATTTTGCTCTACTATTTTCATCTTGCATCCGATGGGCCGATGATAGTTACGCCCTATATGGAAGACAAGCCCAGGGGGATATTTTCCGTAAGGATGCCGGGAAGGCCCAACCACATCGGTATATCAGTGGTTCGTTTAAACAGTATCGAAGGCAATGTTTTGCACATTGAAAACGTGGACATGCTGGATGGCACGCCGCTTTTGGATATAAAACCGTACGTTTCAAAATTTGACATTCACGCTATTGAAAGGGAAGGCTGGCTTACACCCATCTCGGGTCTGGTGCAGGAAAAAAAGTGCGATGGGCGTTTTAGCTAGACGCCGGAACTAGTGCATGCAGCCGGGTTTAATAATAATCATTGCGATTGTATCCGCGATATTATCTTTCGCCGTATCTTTCCTGTTGCTCAAATGGTGGTTTAGCCGTAAATATGCCGAGTGGCAAATAATCGAAAGAGCGTCGCTCGATGCCGAACGGAAATCAATCCGTAAACAGGCGATAACGCAGTCAAGAGCGGTACTTGGCGGAAGATTTACCGAACAGATGGCGCCTTATCTGCCTGAATTCAAATACGATCCCACAGAAGCAAGATTTATCGGCAGCCCGGTGGATATGATGGTGTTCCCCGGCCTGTCACAGGGAGAGCCCACCGAAATCATAATAATGGAAATAAAAAACGGGCCTTGCGCTCAACTTACACCTGTTGAACGGAAAATTCAGAGACTGGTCGAAGAAGGTATGGTGCGCTGGGAACTCCTCGAACGTTCAGGAGAACAGTCAAGCCTCGATGAAGATCTCCAGCCCTAGATTTAAGACCTGCCGTCGGGCCGGTTTTATATTTTTTCCATTCGGGCGAAACTTAGCAACAGCTTCTTAATATTAACGGAATCATCATTGAAGGCAACAACAACTTCATAGTCATTACCCGATGGTTTGATGCTGACAACAATTCCCTCGCCGAATTTATGATGGCGGACCTTGTTTCCGGCTCTCAACTCGAGCAACGGCCCTTCTTTTGGATTTTTGCTGACTTCTGTGGACGTACCTGGTTTGGCAGCGGTAAACCCGGTTTCGGTAATGCCGGACTTCCGGCTGTTATTGAACCGGGAAAACGAAAACCTGTCGGGCTGGGGCAGGGTTTTGCCTTCCAGCAATTCGTCCGGGATATCATTTAAAAATCTTGAAGGCGAATTTGCCTGGGTTGCGCCCATTAGCATTCTTTTATGTGCACGGCACAGGTACACCCTGTTTTTTGCCCGGGTAATACCCACATAACACAGCCTTCTTTCCTCTTCCATTTGAGCAGGATCGTCCATTGAACGATAATGCGGCAGCAGGTTTTCTTCAAGCCCAACTATGAAAACAACCGGAAATTCCAAACCTTTGGCCTGATGAAGAGTGATTAAATTTACAGCTTCATTGACTTCGTTAAGGCCGTCTATATCGGATACCAGTGAAATCGACTCAAGAAAAGCCGTAAGGCCTTCTCCAGGGGCAAAGTCTTTAAAAGGTTCGGCGACACTTTTCAATTCTTCAACATTTTGCCAGCGGTCTTCACCGTCGGGCTGGTTTAGCAAATACTGTTTGTATTGAACGCCCGTTACAATCTGCTCATAGAGTTCAATTACTTTCAATTCCCGTGAACGGTTTATAAGTTTTTGCAGGAACAGACCGAATGCCTGCAGCAATTTGGCACTTCTGGGTGAAAAATCAGCTGCAAGCTGCTCATCGTTTCGTGTGGTAAGAGAAAGTAAAGCACGGCCTTCGCTTATCCCCTTGGAGCACGAGAACCGGCTGAGTTCCTCCAGCGTCTGCTTGCCTATACCTCTGGGCGGGATATTTATTATGCGAAGCAGGCTTATCGAATCGTCAATATTATGGATTACCTTGAAATATGCCAGGATATCCTTTACTTCCCGCCTTTCATAATATTTGGTCCCGGCAGCCAGTTTATAAGGAATACCGTAACGTATAAAGGCCTCTTCCAATGCGCGTGACTGGGCATTGGTTCGATAAAGTACGGCGATATCGCCGGGTCTTACGATGTGGTTATCGGCGAGTGTGCTTACTTCCTTGATAACCATGCGTGCTTCTTCCTGTTGATCATATGCTTCGAACAGTGAAAGCTTTGGACCGGGTTCATTTTCCGTCCAGAGCTGCTTGGGTTTACGAGCCCGGTTTCCGGATATTACATGCCCTGCCGCCTGGAGAATGTGTTGCGTAGAGCGGTAGTTCTGTTCCAGATAGATGGTTTGAGCATCGGGGTAGTCCTTTTCGAAATTCAATATGTTTCTAATGTCAGCCGAGCGCCACGAATAGATAGATTGATCCGGGTCACCGACGACACATATATTGCGGTGCCGGGCTGAAAGCATTTTAACCAGTTCGTATTGGACCATATTGGTATCCTGAAACTCATCGACCAGTATATGCTGGTACCGCTTCTGGTACCTTGTTAATATTTCTTCATTGGATTTTAAATACTTAACCGTTTTTAACAGCAGGTCATCAAAGTCAAAGGCATTGTTCTGGCTTAAAAGCTTTTGATATTGTTCGTATACCCTGGTTACGATTTCGTCATAATGGCTAACGGCCCTCTGGGAGAATTCCTGGGGGCTCAACATTTCGCTTTTGGCTGCGCTTATTGCCGAAAGGATTGGCCCGGGCGGATAATTCTTGGGATCGTATCCAATGAGTCTTATCGCTTCTTTTATAAGTTTTACCTGGTCATCACCATCGTAAATGGTAAAATTGGCATCGATACCCAAATTTTCGGCTTCTTTTCTGAGGATGCGTACGCAAATAGCGTGAAATGTGCCTATAGTCAGATCTTTGACGGAATTACCGATAAGTTCATCGAGGCGGGCGCTCATTTCTCTGGCAGCTTTGTTGGTAAAGGTTACTGCCAGTATATTATAAGGGCGGATTCCGATTGTTTTCACCAAATAGGAAATCCGCTGGGTTATAACCCTGGTTTTGCCACTCCCGGGTCCGGCAAGAATTAAAACCGGCCCTTGTATGGCTTCAACTGCTTTTTGTTGCGGTGGATTCAAATGGCCCGAAGGATTGTTTTGATTCATAATACAATTATAACATTTGCAGCCTTGAGTGTTCATTTAAGCTTATAGCCTCTAATCAGGCTAATATTTTTTCGAAATATTCTTGCATCAATAAGTGGGGAGGTGATATACTTCACTTAACAGAAAAATATTACGCCTTTAAGCCAGTCCCGTGAGGCCGGCAAGGGAGTTAAAAAGCATAGTGCGCGCTTTTACAGCCTCTTGCCAGCCGGCAGGAGGTTTTTTATGGAACCGATAATAATATTGAACCGGGAAGATATCCGGCGGACTCTCGGCCGTATGGCTCATGAAATCATTGAAACCAACAAAAATCTTTCTAAAATTATAATGATAGGGATGCGCACCAGAGGTGTTCCTCTGGCCAACCGGCTGGCAGCATACATTAAAGCCTATGAAGAAGCCCGAATTCCGGTTGGGGTTCTGGATTTTAGCCTGTACCGCGATGATCTCGGTTCACGTGACCTGCAGCCCGCTGTTAAAAGCACATCCATACCCTCCGGTATTGATGGAAAGGTTGTGATTCTGGTCGATGACGTTTTGTTCACCGGTCGCAGTGCAAGGGCAGCCATGGATGCCCTGATTGATCTTGGAAGGCCATCGGCCATTAAGCTGGCTGTGCTTGTTGACAGGGGCCACCGGGAACTTCCCATAAGGGCAGATTATGTCGGTAAAAATATTCCCAGTTCAAAGGATGAAGAAGTCCAGGTGAAACTCTCCGAAACGGACAACCTGGACGAAGTTTCCATATACAAAAACAGTGAAGCCGGTAAATGCTTATGACTGAAAACAGTCTGAATGAAAACCAGGGCATTGAGGCCGTTTCCTGGAACAGGAAGCACCTTCTGGACATAGATGATTTTTCAACATCCGAATTTGATTTGGTAATGAAAACCGCCGATGTAATGAAAGATGTGTTGTCCCGGCCCATAAAAAAAGTGCCCGCTTTAAGGGGCAAGACTATCGGCACCCTTTTTTACGAACCCAGCACCCGCACCAGGAGTTCTTTTGAACTTGCAGCTAAAAACCTGAGCGCCGATGTGGTAAACCTGGCGGCTTCATCTTCAAGCATTGCCAAGGGTGAAAACCTTATCGACACCGTGCATACCCTGGAAGCGGTGGGGGTTGACGTCCTGATAATGCGCCATCCCATTGCCGGCGCAAGCCATCTGGCTGCGCGGTACGCTAAATCTTCTATTATTAATGCCGGCGATGGGGCACATGCCCATCCTACTCAGGCACTGCTGGACATGTATACCATTTTGAAACATAAACCATGCATCCAAGGGCTGAAAATCGTTATTCTGGGTGACAGCCGCCACAGCAGGGTAGCCAGGTCCAATATCTGGGGTTTTACTGCCATGGGCGCCAGTGTTACTCTCTGCGGTCCCCGCTCTCTGCTGCCTGTCGGGTTAACCGGCCAGCACGCGGTGTACTCGAATATCAAACTAGAAACCGATATTTCGCTGGCGCTGGACGGAGCTGACGTAGTCATGGCCTTAAGGATGCAAAAAGAACGTCAGAGTGCCGGTTTGATACCTGACATTCGAGAATATGTGGCACAATTTCGCCTGACATCCGAAAGGCTGGCTGCAGCCCGGCCCGATGTTGTGGTTATGCACCCCGGACCGGTAAATGAAGACATTGAAATCAGTTCCGAGGTGGCATCCGGTCCGCACTCGGTGATTAATGAACAGGTATCCAATGGTTTGGCTGTCCGAATGGCAGTGTTATATTTGATAACCGGTGGTAATAAAGAATGAGCTCAAGCATATTAATAAAGAACGGCAGGGTTATCGACCCTGCCGGGACAATTGACCGGCAAGCCGATGTACTGATCAGAAATGGGCTTATTTCCAATATGTCCGGGAAAGGACAGTTTGAAGATGCAGCCGTAGATCAAGTTATCGATGCTGAAGGCATGACCGTCTGTCCCGGGTTGATCGATTTACACTGTCATCTCAGAGAACCGGGACAGGAGGACAAGGAAACCATAAAAACCGGTTCAGAAGCGGCAGCAAAAGGCGGTTTTACGACCATTTGCTGTATGCCCAATACAAAACCTCCCATCGATACCGCTGCTGCGGTAAGTTATGTAAACAGCATCGCAGCGCGGGATAGCGCCATTAGAATTCTTCCCATTGGTTGTATCACAAAAAATAGAAAGGGAGAGGAACTCGCTCCCATGTATGAACTGGCTCAGGCTGGAGTGGTGGGTTTCAGTGACGATGGCTCGCCTGTAATCGATGCTTCATTGATGCTGCGTGCCATGCAATATGCCGGACCTCTGGGTTTACCCATAATTGAACACTGCGAAGATCTTTTGCTCTCCGGCGGCGGATTGATGAACGAAGGAGACCTGGCAAATATTTTTGGCCTGCCCGGTATTCCTGCCGCCGCTGAAGAAATAATGGTGGCCAGGGACATTCTGCTCGCAAAAAATACTGGCATACACATTCATATAGCTCACATCTCGACCAGGGGGAGTGTCGAAATTGTGCGTTTTGCCAAAAAACTTGGTATTAAGGTCACTGCCGAAGTCACACCGCATCATTTGACACTGACGGAAACTGCAGTTGCCGGATATAATACCAATGCCAAGGTCAACCCGCCTCTTAGAAGAGATGACGACGTTCAATCACTGATCGAAGGCTTGAATGACGGCACTATCGATTTGATATCAACCGATCATGCTCCCCATACAACTTCCGAGAAAGAACAGGAGTTCGGGCTTGCCCCTGCAGGGATCAGTGGTTTTGAGACTGCCTTGTCCTCTTTATTGAGCCTGGTTCACCAGGGAAAAATGGAAATGGTCAAGCTTATCGAAGCTATGACTGTTGCCCCCGCCGGCATTCTCCAGGGGAGATTTGGCAAGTTAGGCACCCTTTCACCGGGTTCCATTGCAGATGTCACCATATTCGATCCGAACAGGGAATGGCGGGTAGACGCAAGTAGCTTTATCTCCAGAGGCAAGAACACCCCACTGCATGGTAAGACACTGAAGGGCAAGGTAATAATAACCATAAGCCGCGGCGAAGTTGTATACAGGCTGGACCCTTAAAATAGTAGTTGGCCGATTGAAATAGAGGAATGCAAATGGAGAAAAGAGCAATACTTGTCCTTGAAGACGGTTCGATTTATGAAGGTTACAGTTTTGGGTCGTCAAATGATGGCGTGGGTGAAGTGGTGTTCAATACTTCCATGACAGGCTATCAGGAAATATTGACTGACCCGTCATATGCCGGGCAAATCGTCATTCCCACCTATCCGCTGATTGGAAATTACGGTATCAACGATATCGATATCGAGTCTTGCCGAATACAGGTCAATGGATTTGTTGTTCGTGAAGCATGTAGCCAACCAAGCCACTATATGGCTGGCCAAACGCTTGATGAATACCTTTCCGGCGGCAATACGCCCGGAATATACGGTCTTGATACCCGTTCCATAACCCGGAAACTTAGAGATAAAGGTGTCATGATGGGCATCATTTCAACCGTTTTAAGCCCGGCTGAAGCCCTTGAAGTACTTAAAAGTTCGCCACGATACGAGCAGCAGGAATTCATAAGCAAAGTCAGTACTGCTTTTCCTTATGACTGGCCAGAAAACAAAGAATCGGATAACGGCTTACGTATTCTGGTGCTCGATTGTGGAATGAAATATTCGATACTTCGCATAATGTCCAGACTGGGCGTCAAAATGAGCGTTATTCCATGCCATTTGAGCCCGATGCAGATAATGAGCCTTAAACCCGATGGCATTATTCTTTCCCCCGGCCCGGGCAATCCGCAGTTAATGGATGACATCGTCTTTACCGTAAGAGAACTGGCAGATAAAGTTCCATTAATGGGGATTTGTTTGGGTAATCAATTGATTGCGCGGGCATTCGGAGCCAGCACGTACAAAATGAAATTCGGGCATCGGGGAGGCAACCAGCCGGTGCTGGAACTGGAAAACGGCCAGGTACATATCACCGCTCAGAATCATGGTTTCGCCGTCGACCCGGATGGTTTGGCCGACGGCCTTGAAGTTAGTTTTGTAAACGTTAATGACGGTACGGTTGAAGGTTTAATACATAAAGAATTACCGGTATTTTCCGTTCAATATCATTCTGAGGCTTCCCCCGGGCCACTGGACAGCACCTACCTGTTTAATAAATTTGTTGCGATGATCAAAGCAAGTAATTGTAAATAAAAAACCATTTACCGGGGGATCGAAAGGTTCGTACGGTTATCGGATTATTTAAGGAGTTGATTAGAACAATGCCTGAAAAACCATCCAAGGTACTTATACTGGGTTCCGGGCCGATCGTAATAGGCCAGGCTGCGGAGTTTGATTATGCCGGAACCCAGGCTTGCAAGGCCATGCGTGAAGAAGGCATTACATCCGTATTGATCAATTCCAACCCGGCAACTATTATGACCGATGAAGACATCGCCGATATCGTATATATTGAACCTTTAACCGTTGAAGTAATAACACGGGTTATAGAGCGTGAAAGGCCGGATGGCCTGCTGCCAACGCTGGGGGGGCAGACAGGTCTTAACCTGGCTATGGAACTGGCAGATCGTGGAATTCTTGAAAAATATAATGTTAAAGTTCTGGGTACACCGATAAGCGCCATTAGAAAAGGCGAAGACAGAGAACTTTTTAAAAAGATGCTGATTGAAATAGGCGAACCGGTACCGCCGTCAGCCATTGTTACCAGCATAGAGCAGGTTAGAAAAGTTGCCGAAGAGATCGGACTGCCGGTTGTAATTCGTCCTGCCTATACCCTCGGCGGAACCGGCGGCGGTTTTGCTCAGACATGGGAAGAACTTGATAATGTTGCCATATCCGGGCTTGCCGCCAGTCCGATTCACCAGGTGCTGGTAGAAGCCTCGGTAAAGGGCTGGAAAGAAATAGAGTATGAAGTAATGCGCGATGGCGCCAACAATTGCATCACTATCTGCAACATGGAAAACGTCGATCCGATGGGAGTGCACACCGGCGATAGCATAGTAGTAGCCCCTTCCCAGACTCTAACCAATAAAGAATACCAGATGCTTCGAACTGCCAGCCTGAAGATAGTCCGGGCTCTTGGTGTTGAGGGAGGCTGTAATATCCAGATGGCTCTGGATCCTCAAAGCAGCCAGTATTATGTAATAGAGGTAAACCCTCGCTTGAGCCGTTCTTCGGCTTTAGCCAGCAAGGCTACCGGCTATCCTATTGCCCGTGTTGCGGCTAAAATAGCCATTGGCAAACGTCTCGATGAGATACCCAACGCGGTGACAGGTAAGACAATGGCTTCTTTCGAACCTACACTGGATTATATCGTAGTAAAAATACCCAGGTGGCCTTTCGATAAATTTGCCAGTGGAGACCGTATAATCGGTACTCAAATGAAAGCCACCGGCGAAGTGATGGCAATAGACCGCACTTTCGAGGGAGCATTGCAGAAGGCTGTCAGAAGCCTCGAGTTCGGAAAAAAGACGCTTCTCTGGGAAGATCCGGAGTGGGGCAGCGGTGAAGATATTGCCGCTTATCCGCTCAAACCAACCGACCTGAGACTGTGGGCTTTGATGGCCTGTATACGCAGAAATGTAAAGCTGGAACAGATATACCGGTTGACAGGTATAGATATCTGGTTTTTAGAAAAACTGAAAAATATCGTAAATATGGAAAAGCGGCTGCTGGCTGAGCCTTTGAAACCTGAACTGCTATTTGAAGCCAAGCGAATGGGTTTTAGCGATGAACAGATTGCCACGCTGGCTGACCGTCTTCCCGAACAGGTGCGACAACTTAGAAAAGAATGGAAAATGCTTCCGGTTTTCAAAATGGTAGATACATGCGCTGCCGAATTTGATGCTGAGACGACCTATTTCTATTCAACATATGAAATTGAAAACGAAGCCATTCCCGATGAAAGAAAGAAAGCCATCGTAATCGGCAGCGGCCCCATAAGAATAGGACAGGGCATCGAATTCGATTACTGCAGCGTGCATTCCGCCTGGGCTCTTCAATCCAACGGGTATCAGAGTATCATGATTAACTCCAACCCGGAAACCGTATCAACCGATTTTGATACATCCGACAAACTGTATTTTGAAGCTCTCGACGAAGAAAGTGTGCGCGACATCATCGAAAATGAAACGCCGGACAACTCTGCATCAAACTCGCCCGGCGTTATCGTACAGTTCGGAGGGCAAACCGCCATCAACCTTGCCGAGCCTTTAACCCGTAGCGGCTTCACTCTTTTAGGTTCCGATTACGAAAGCATTGACCTTGCCGAAGATAGAAAGCGGTTTGAGCATTTCTTAAACGGATTGGGTATACCTCAGGCTCCCGGTTCAGCGGTAACTGCAGTCGAAGACGCTCTGAAAGTGGCCGATATCATCGGCTACCCGGTACTGGTCAGGCCAAGTTATGTTTTAGGCGGGAGGGCGATGGAAATCGTCCACAGCGCCAGTGAGCTCGTCAGATATATGAAAATGGCTGTCGACCTGCAGACAGGCCATCCTGTTTTGATCGACAAGTATTTGATGGGGCGAGAACTGGAAATTGATGCAGTTTGCGATGGTGAAGATGTTTTTATCCCGGGTGTAATGGAGCATATTGAACGTGCCGGTGTTCACAGCGGCGATTCAATGGCTGTCTACCCGAGCATCAATCTGTCTGAGCCCGAAATAGAACGCGTCGTAGACTATTCGGTCAGGGTTGGCAGGGGCTTAAGGATTAAAGGGCTGATGAATATTCAATTCGTCATCAGCCGCAAGTCTCCCTCTGATGAAACCGGTGTCTACATTCTGGAAGTTAATCCGCGTGCTTCCCGGACCGTTCCTTTTATTTCAAAAGTCACCGGAGTGCCAATGGTAGACCTGGCTACCAGGGTTATGCTGGGGATGAGTCTGAAAGAGCAGGGATATGCTACAGGGCTTCTACCGCCTAAACAACTGGTAGCCATAAAAGCCCCGGTCTTTTCCATGTCCAAACTGGCCGGTGTCGATACATTCCTGGGCCCCGAGATGAAAAGTACCGGGGAAGTGATGGGCATCGATACCAATTTCAATGCAGCCCTGGCTAAGGCGCTGGTTGCTTCCGGCATGATGCTGCCTGATACTGGCTCAATACTATTGAGTATTGCCGACCGTGATAAAGGTGAAGCTTTATCCATAATTCGGAATCTCGACAGCCTTGGATACCGTCTTTATGCCACCGAAGGCACCGCCGCCATGATCGAAGCCGCTGGAATGAAAGTTAAAATGATCAGTAAAAAACTGGGTGAGGGCCATCCTAACATTCTGGATATTGTTCGCGACGGTACAGTATCAGCGGTTATCAACACTATAACCGGAGGCGGAGCCGCATTACGAGATGGATTCCACATACGGCGAAGCGCGGTGGAGAGGCGCCTGCCGTGTTTTACCTCTCTCGATACCGCCAGGGCAGCTGTCGAAGCTATCAAATGCGGCCACCAATTTTATAATGTACTATCGGTGGCCGAATACCGGCAGTATCAGGGTCAATAATGAAATATGTATCCAGTCCGCAATTTGCAACCGTGGTATCCAACGAAGAACTATACGCAGAAACCTGGATCTGCTGGCTGGACGCGCCTTCAATAGCCGGACAGGCACAACCCGGCCAGTTTGTGATGGTCAGCTGCGGAGATGACACCATTCTACGCCGCCCGCTTGCTGTCCACCAGGTAAACACGGAATCCGGCTGTTTTGCCCTGCTGTTTAAACTGGTGGGCAAGGGGACCCGCCGGCTCGCTGAACTTAAAACCGGCCAGTCTGTCAATCTGCTCGGCCCCATGGGAAACAGTTATAAATTCGTTCCTGGCTCCAAAAATATTTTGTTGATAGCGGGGGGCCTGGGTATTGCCCCGATCAGATTTCTGGCTCAGCGTGCCTTAGAGACTGGCAAATCGGTTATCTTATTACAGGGAGCGCCTGATGCAGACTGCCTGTACCCCTCAGCCCTGTTACCCCGAAATTTGAAATGCCATAATACAACTGAGGACGGTTCAGAGGGCTCTCAATGCCTGGTTACCGCAATACTGCATGAATACCTTGGCTGGGCAGACCAGCTGTTCGCTTGTGGGCCGGAAAATATGTATCACCCAATTGCCCTTCAAAACAATCGACTGTTTCGGGTAAAACCTTTTTCGATATCGCTCGAAGTTCGTATGGGCTGCGGTTTTGGTGCTTGTTATGGTTGTTCCATTAAAACCCGCCATGGGATGCGAAAGGTTTGTCAGGACGGCCCGGTGTTTGATTACTATGAAATAACATGGGATAAAACTGGGTAAGCTATGCCTTCATTAACAACCATTGCCATTAACACGAGGGGTGACTACGACTTTATAGATATTACTGCCGAAGTCAGCCAGCGCCTGGACGGTCAGGCTTTTCAAGAAGGAGTGGTTACGGTTTTCATTACCGGTTCTACAGCCGGGTTGGTTTTAATGGAATTTGAGCCAGGATTGATACAGGATTTGAAAAAGGCTCTCCAGCGAGTTGCGCCTGTTGAAACGTATTATGCGCATAATGCAAAATGGGGAGACGGAAACGGCCACTCGCATGTCAGTGCATCTATACTGGGACAATCGTTAGCAATACCTTTCAGTTCGGGTAAATTGCTGCTTGGCACATGGCAGCAAATAGTGCTGGTTGATTTCGACAACCGGCCGCGACAGCGCCAGATTTATGTAAAAATTATTCAGGGTTGACCAGGCCTTTCTGCCGATTAATGCCCGATTAATGCCAGAAATTCGGCGCGGGAAGCAGGTTGCTTGCGCAGAATACCTCTCAAGGCAGAGGTGATAACACTGGAGCCCGGTTTCTTGATGCCTCTCATGGTCATGCACATGTGTTCGGCTTCGATAACGACAGCAACTCCAACAGCCTTTAGGCCTTTTTCGATTGTATCGGCAATATTGGTGGCCATGCGTTCTTGAATCTGCGGGCGTTTGGCAATAATCTCAACAACCCTGGCAAGCTTGCTTATGCCGACAACACGGCCTTCGGCGTCCGGAATATAGCCGATATGCACTACTCCGTAAAAGGGCAAGAAATGGTGTTCGCACATTGAGTAAAAGGGGATGTCTTTTAAGATTACCATTTCCCGGTGGCCGATCTCATAACCAACCCTTAATTCTTCGGCTGGGTTCTTGTCCATCCCCCAGAAGAGTTCCTCATACATATCGGCAAACCGTCTGGGGGTATCAATCAGCCCTTCTCTGTTCGGGTCATCGCCAATCGCTTTGATGATATCCAGAACTGCGTTCTTTATTGCTTCCTTATCCATCATTATTCTTCTTTCCGATTAGATTGTCTGCCGCTGTTTTGCGGTCGAATAGGTTTATGTCATACCTGTTTATTTTTACATACCTGTCAGAGCCCATATATAAAACCGGCTGAACCCTTTTCATGTCCAGCTGGCCTTTCTCATTGAAGGCTTCCGGCGCCTGATGCACAGCTACAACCCTTCCGATAAATAATGTGTGGTCTCCATGCACATGGCTGTCTTCGAGAATGCACTCGAAAGCTACATATGCAGCCGAAAGAATGGGCACATCCGTAATCAGAGGAGGATCTTTCGCGAGCATGAAAGCATCGAATTTATCCAGGCATTTCCCCGAAGGTCCACCGGTTGCCGCTACCAGTTCGGCATGATTGAAGGGCATGAAATTGACACCGAACTGCCCGCTTCCGGTTATCATTCCATGCGAGTATTTAGAAGGGGCTATACCAACTGCATACAGTGGAGGGTCTCCGCTCAAAGGCATGTGCCAGGCAACTGCCATGGCATTGTCTTTTCCCTTATAGTGAGAAGTAACAATTGTAGCCTGACACGGGAAAAAATAGGAAAATTTACCGATTTCTGTTTTTGCGATTTTTTTCATAACTGGCTCCTGCCTTGAATATTATGCCCAGCCGAGCGCTTTTTCGACAGCCTTGATATCGGGAGGTATCGGTTGAAATGAAGGTGCCTGCCTTATGGCCAGGTCAGCATCCTTCAGGCCGTTGCCGGTAACGATACATACAACCTGGCTTTCAGAAAAATCATGTCCTCTGGCGCATAGTTTCACCAAGCCGGCCAGAGGAGCAGCTGAGGCAGGTTCGCCAAAAATACCTTCTTTGGAAGCTAATTGTTTCCAGGCATCCAAAATCTCTGCATCGCTTACTTTATCTATTGTCCCCCCCGATTCGTTCCGGGCTTCGACAGCTTTTTCCCAGCTGGCAGGGTTGCCGATGCGTATAGCCGTAGCAACGGTTTCCGGATTTTCAACAGGAGCATTATGTACGATAGGAGCAGCGCCTTCCGCCTGGAAACCCATCATTCTGGGTTTACGCCCGGCTAGAGCTGCATTGAAATACTCTTTGAATCCCTTCCAGTACGCAGTTATATTACCGGCATTGCCAACAGGAATAAAAACAAAATCAGGAGCGTCGCCGAGTTCTTCAATAATCTCAAATGCAGCCGTTTTCTGGCCTTCTATTCGATTCGGGTTAATCGAATTGACAACTTCAACCGGATGCAGCTGACTGATTTGTCTGACAAGTTGAAGAGCCTGGTCAAAGTTACCGTCTATAGCCAGTATAACTGCTCCGTAAATGATTGCCTGTGCCAGCTTTCCAAGGGCGATTTTCCCGCCGGGAATCAAGATTATGGACTCAAGGCCCATACTGCGCGCGTAAGCGGTTGCAGAAGCGGAAGTATTTCCGGTGGAAGCACATATTACTGCCCGGTTGGCGCCTTCTACAGCTTTGGCTATCGCAACCACCATACCCCTGTCTTTAAATGAGCCGGTAGGGTTGCAGCCTTCAAGCTTGAAATACAGTTCTTTAATTCCCAGGTCTTTTTCAAGGCTTTTTGACCTGACCAGGGGAGTGTCACCCTCTCCGAGGGAAAACATGGGCGTTTTTTCAGTAATGGGCAGATGAGTGGAATATTTAAACAATAAGCCTTTTTTCATCGTGATTACTGCTCCTCGACCCGTATCACGTTGTTTACCTCTTTTACTACTTCAAGACGGCCGAGGTCATTGAGCGCAGAAGCTACTGAATAACCAAGTGCGGGGTGGGTCATTATAACAATTTCGGCTGTCCTGGAAAGTGTATCAGTTTCTTTTTGTATAACGGACGAGATTGAAATTGAATGTTCACCAAGTACCCGGGCAATGGAAGCAAGGACACCGGAACTATCCAGGATGGTAAGACGCATATAATACCTGGTGGTAATTTCGTTGATTTTCTGGATTGTTTTACAGGTGTTAAATAATTCGATTCTGCAGGCCGTACCGGATTCTATATTTCTGGCAGCCCGCAGCACATCGGCAATCACGGCGCTGGATGTGGGTAGAGGCCCTGCACCTTTTCCGGACATTATCACCCGACCAACAAGATCGCCTTCAATACTGATGGCATTAAAAACCCCGTTAATGCTTGCCAGTGGAGCATCGTCTTTAATCAGTGCCGGATGCACCCGGGCTTCAATCGTGCTGTCACATTGTCTGGCGATTGCCAGCAATTTCAACGCATATCCCAGCTCCCTGGCATATTTGAAATCTCTGGCTTCCAGCCTTGATATCCCTTCATGGTAAACGTCACCCGGCCGTACGTAACTCTGAAAAGCCAGGGTGGACATTATCGCCAGTTTATATGCCGCGTCGATACCTTCAATATCATTGGCCGGATTGGCCTCGGCATATCCGAGCTCCTGAGCCTGTTTCAAAGCCGAGTCAAAATCGATGCCATCCTTGCTCATCCGGGTAAGTATGTAATTGGTGGTACCGTTGATGACAGCGTGTATGCTTTTAATATAATTGGCTTTAAGCTCATGCTCGAGAACGGCAACCAGAGGAATTCCGCCGCCGACGCTGGCTTCGTAATACAGGCCGGTACCTCGTCGCTGAGCTACCTCTATCAATTCGGGGCCATGTTTAGCAATAACTTCCTTATTGGCGGTAACCACGTGTTTGCCTTTTTCGAGAGCCTGTTGAATATAGCTGTATGCCGGTTCCTCTCCACCGATTAACTCGATTATGATGTTTATCGAGCTATCCTCAAAAAACGAGTCATTGTCAATGGTAAGCAGGCCCGGTGGCAAGGCGCGTGCCATGGGTTTATCGAGGTCAGCAGGCAATACCTTTATTTTATGAAGCGTAATGGGAGTACCGGCCTGACGGCAAAGCTCTTTTTCTTTATCAATTAATACTTTCGCCACCTGGCTGCCGATCACCCCCAAGCCCAGTAGCCCTACTTTAATGTGTTCTTTTGACAAATGTCCGCCTTTCTAACCCAGTACCATTTCCACGGCATAATCTTTCCTGGTCTGGTCCAGGTAGTTGTTAACCACATTATCGGGATTATCGCCGATTTCTTCCAACCAGTCTCTCAGTGCCCGGTAGGCGAGAATATCGGCGTCATCGTCAGATATCGCGCTGTTTTCGATCCTGGTTATATCAAACAGCCACCATCCCCCTTTTGTTGTTTGCTCAACATCCTTTACAGGTTGGCTGACAGACCCAACCGTATTTTCACTATTAAAAACATAATCGTCAAATGCATGGCTTATGTCGCCTTCTGCAAACCAGTCCAGTTCAGCGCCGCCATCCTCATCCCACATCAGAGAATACTCTTCGGCAAGCGCATCAAAATCACCACCGCCAGCCAGAAGGCTTTTAACCTCAACAGCCTCCTCCTCGCTGGACAGCAGCATCACTCGCGCCCTTGCCTGTTCAGTTTCTTTTTCAACACGACGCTCCAGGATTTCTATCAACCAGTACCCAACATTTTTATTCTTGTTTTCTTCATATTCCTTGCCATATCCGGTTTGGTTTTCGAAAACAGCATCTTCAAGAATCTGGCTGCCCGCCAATTCAACGATAATACCACCGGGGTGGAAACCGAGCTTTCCGGAATTTTCTTCAGTGAAATCATCCAGTGACAACTCGGTGGCGATGGTTTCGAATAATTCACCATTTTCCAGCCTTTCGATAACCTCATCAGCCTGGGACTCGCTTTCCAGGAACATGGCATATGCTTCACGGTGTTCGGCGCTATCCGGTAGCTGGGCCTTGAAGTACTCATCAATCAATTTCTGCTGTAAGAGATAATTGCGAACATAATCACGAATAGCCGGGTTTATCTTGCCCGTATATTCCTTGAGCGCATCATCAATTTCAGCACTGCTGACTGTATAACCCAGTTCATCGGCGTATTGCCGTGTAAGTTCAGCCTGTATTATGGAATTGGCAACAGGGTCAACAAAATACGGTATAATCATTTCGGATTGACCCTGAGTCTGGTATTTAAGCGAATCTACAAGATAGCTCATCTTGTAACTGGTCCCGTTAACTTCAATAACAACTTCGCTCAAGGGTTTGATTTTTGGAATATACCATTGAAAAATAAGCCCTAAAATAACAAACACCGCAGCGGCGGCAACGGTAGCTATACCCGAAAACAATATTATTTTTTGCCGGCGTTTTTGTTTTTGAAGATTGGACAAGTGG
>JAFGLQ010000079.1 GCA_016928015.1 Dehalococcoidaceae bacterium | reverse complement strand
CGAAACGGGCCAAAAAGCAGTTGCCGAAGCAGCCGAAGCTGCGCCGGAAGAAAATGCCGGTGCAGACAACGCCCGGCAGGCCGAAGAAGAATAATCATATTTGCCTGTTATTTTTGAGGAGTTATCGTGCCAAAGAGAACATATCAACCTAAAAAGATCCCCAGGAGGCGGGAACACGGCTTCCTGGCGCGTATGAGTACCCGGGGCGGCCGCGCGGTGTTAAAAGCCAGGCGCCTCAAGGGCCGTAAACGGCTCACTGTCGTTTAGGCAGGAGCCGGTTCCGCAGAGCCAGTGAAAGGGCAAGTTTATCTTAAAAAAACCACAGATTTTAGCCGGGTCCATCGTGAAGGCGGTATCTGGAGGCGAAGGGAAATGGCATTAAAAGCCGCCCGCAATGAACTGGGATACAGTCGGTGGGGCCTGGTAGTGAGCCGCAAGGTCGGCTCTTCGGTGGTCAGAAACAGAATAAAACGCATGCTGAGGGAAATATTAAAGCAGGCCGCGCTCAAGCCCGGGTGGGATATTGTGGTGCTGACACGGCCGGCAATCGCGGCACTGGATTATTCGCAAATGCAGTCTGTGGCTGGCGCTCTTCTGCAGGAAGCCGGACTGCTTGAAGGTTAAACCTGAATGATTAAAAGCCTGGCACTCGGAATGATACGGTTTTACCAGAAAACCATATCCTCTGTTCTTCCGTCATCGTGCCGTTACACCCCGACCTGTTCCCAGTATACTTACGAAGCTGTGGGCCGTTTCGGTGTTATCAGGGGATGTTGGATGGGCGCAAAACGAATTTGCCGCTGTCATCCCTTTCATCCCGGGGGATACGACCCCGTTCCGGGGTCCGAAAACAATTAAAAGCATAAGGAAAACAGGTGCGCATTAAAAAGAAATCTTTGAAGTTGGCTGCAATTACCGCCCTGATAGCCGTAGGCGTTGTTATCACCGGTTGTGCCGGTGTGGGTACCGCCCAGGCAGGCTGGTCGGGAGTTATCGCGGGAAGCGGTTCGGTTTACCTGGGTTCTGCCGGTGGCAAACTGGTGGCTTTGAATGTAGAAAACGGTTTTTACCAGTGGCAGGAAAACCTGGAAGGCTCTACCACCAGCACGGGGCTGGGTTGTGCCGGAGCTACGCCGGCCATCATATACGCCACGCCGGTTTTGTCCGGCGATACCCTGTACGTCGGCGACTACAGCGGCCGGCTGTATGCCTACAACGTAAATGACCGGCAGTCCAAATCGGTGCTTTTGAACGGCGCCGGTTCGAAATCTATAATAGGCAGTCCCCTGGTACATGACGGCACCATATTCACCGGCTCTACAGACGGCAGCCTGTACGCTTTCGATGCCGCTTCACTTACCTTCAAGTGGAAGCACGACACCGGGGGCGAAATCTGGGCGGCGCCGGCTGCCTGGCAGGATTCGGTCTTTGTGGCTTCTTTCGACAAGAAGGTATATTCGCTCAACAGCCAGACCGGACAGCCCAACTGGGACGCTCCCTTCGAGTGCGACGGGCCCATAATAGCCAGCCCGGTTGTATACGGCGATATGGTCATCGTGGCTTCGCTGGACCGGCATGTATATGCCCTGGATGCACTTACCGGTGAGCTCATATGGGCTTTCCCGGCCGGGGAGGGTAATGAACAAAGCCCCAGCCGGTGGTTATGGGCTACACCGGTGGCCGAAAACGGCACCCTGTTTGTGGCCGGCATGGACGGGCTGATATATGTTTTGAACTCGGCCAGCGGACAGCTTGCCGGCACCATAGACCTGGAAGCCCCGGTTGCCGCGACACCGGTAATTGCCGGCAGCCGCCTGGTGGTTGTGACCGATACCGGCAGAATCTATTCCATAGACACCACCAGTTTTCAGAAGGTTGAATTAAGAAACCTGGATGCCGCTGTAACGGCCCCTCTCGGAGCGAACAACGGCACGGTATACATACATTCCGTAAAGGAAAGCGCGGTTTATGCCGTAAACGGTGAAACCGGCGCATTATTGTGGTCGACAACCCTGGAGTAACAACCGAGTATTGTGAGGTAGCTTTCAGTTGGATATAGGAGCAATTTGGGACCTTATCATCCTCAAGCCGATGATAAACAGCCTGATTTCCCTGTCACAGGTCCTGTGGGGGAGCTTCGGGCTGACCATCATCGTATTGACCGTCATAGTCAGGGGAGCCATGTACCCGCTGACCTTGAAACAGCTCAGGGCTACCAAGGCGATGCAGATGCTGCAGCCGAAGCTGGCCGCCCTGCAAAAAAAGCACGGCTCGGACAAGCAGAAGCTGGCCCAGGAGCAGATGCAGCTCTACAAGGAATCCGGGGTAAGCCCCTCCGGCTGCCTTTTACCCATGCTCATCCAGATGCCTATCTGGATTGCGCTTTACCAGGCAATCATCCGCGTTATGGCGGTCAACCCCGAGAGTTTTTTGAACCTTTCCCATTACCTGTATTCCTGGCCGGTGGTGTTCGAGGCTCTACCCCTGAACAACCAGTTCCTGGGGCTGAACCTTGCTACCCCTAACTTTTTACTGGCTATCATTGTCGGCGCCAGCATGTGGATACAGCAGAAGATGGTCCAGGCACCGCCGGTTCCCGGCGCCGATCCCAAAGCCCAGTCCCAGGCCCAGACGATGACGGTTATGATGCCTCTCATGTTTACCTTCCTTTCCATGTCGTTCCCCAGCGGGCTGGCCCTGTACTGGGTGGCATCCAACATCATCAGTTTTGTCATGCAGTACTTCATCAGCGGCTGGGGCGGTCTCGAACCCCTCAAGGACAAGCTGGTCTTGAGCATATCCCAGCTTTTCAAAGGCCAGGGCAGCCTCAGGGACCGGCTGTCTCTTGCCGGACGCACCCAGGTTTTACCCGCCGCACCGCCGGCTCCGGAAGAAACCGGACCGACAGCGGGTGAAATCACTGGCGGGGAAGACGTGCACGAGGATGCCGGCCAGAGTTCGACGCCTAAAAAGGACAAAGCCAAACCCAAAAGCCGGAAGGGCAAAAAGGGCAAACACAAATAACCGTTCTTAACGTGGGAGGCCTGAAATAAGTGTTTAACCAATCCAACACATCCGAAGACCTGGTAGCCGGTATTCAGGAAGTGATTGAAAAGTTACTGGATATGATGGGGGTTGTGGCCGCAGCCGAATACAAGGAAGACGCCGTAGTCCAGGAAATTGAGCGTGACCCCAAGCCGCTTATTTTCGATATCGATTGTGCCAACCCCGGTATTCTCATCGGGCGCGGCGGCCAGACACTGGATTGCCTGCAGTATTTACTGCGAACCATAATAAGCCACCGGATGGACCGGGAACTGCCTCCCATCGTTATCGATGTCAGCGGTTACAAACAGCGCCGCTACCGTTACCTTAGGGAACTTGCCCAGCGCGTGGCGGACCAGGTGGCCGAAAGCGGCAACCCCTTTACCCTTGAGCCGATGTCAGCCTACGAAAGGCGTATCGTGCACACGGCTTTAAACGATGACGAGAGGGTTATTTCGGAAAGCACCGGATACGATGAGGGTCGCAAGGTAGTAATCAAGCCGGCAAGATAGCTTTCATGCGTTGAAGCTCGTCCCGGTTATATGATACTCTTAATCCCGCTTCCGGGTCTCCGGAGCGGGATTAGTTATTAGAAAGGATAAGTATGCATCAGGTATTTCAAACGGTAGACACCCGGACCAGTTTTCCGGCCCAGGAAGCGGAAATCCTGGCTTTCTGGAAGGACCGGAATATTTTCACCAGAAGCGTTGAGGCGCGCCGGGGAAAGCCGCTTTTCGTTTTTTACGAAGGCCCGCCGACTGCCAACGGCAATCCGGGAATCCACCACGCCATATCACGCATATTCAAGGATGTAGTGCCGCGCTACAAGACCATGAAGGGTTATTACGTACCCCGGATAGGGGGGTGGGATACCCACGGCCTGCCGGTTGAACTGGAAGTCGAAAAAGCGCTGGGGTTCAAATCCAAGGCCGATATAGAAAACTACGGCATCGACCGTTTCAATGCCAAATGCCGTGAAAGCGTGTTCAAATACCTGAAGGAATGGAACGCCTTTACCGACCGGATTGCCTTCTGGGTGGACCTGGATAATGCCTATATAACCATGAACAACTCATACATCGAAAGCGGTTGGTGGACGATAAAGAAGATGTGGGATGACGGGCTGGTCTACCGCGGCTACAAGACCGCCGCCCACTGCCCGCGGTGCGGCACCTCGCTGAGTTCACACGAGGTTGCCCAGGGGTATGAAGAGAATACGGTAGACCCTTCGGTTTACATAAAGTTTAAACT
>JAFGLQ010000078.1 GCA_016928015.1 Dehalococcoidaceae bacterium | reverse complement strand
GTCGAGCCGTGTTCCCCGGCGCCGAATACGGAAGCGTGCTTTTTGGCCAAAATCGCCCCTACCGGAATTCCCGAACCCATTCCCTTGGCCAGGGTCAGAATGTCCGGCTCGACGTTGTACACCTCGTAGGCAAACATACGGCCACAACGCCCGATTCCGGTCTGGATTTCATCCAGTATCAAAAGGATGCCTTTCTCATCGCACCACCGGCGTACCTGCTTAAGATAACCGGCATCAGCCAGGTTTACGCCACCCTCGCCCTGGACGGGTTCGAGCATCACGGCGCAGGTTTTTTCGGTGGTGGCGGATTTGAGGGCATCGATGTTGTTGAATTCGACGTTAGCGAACCCGGAAGGCAGCGGCGTGTACGGCTGCTGGTGTTTGGACTGGCCCGAAGCCGAAACCATGGCCAGCGTGCGGCCGTGGAAAGAGCCGAGGGCGGTGATGACTTCGTAAGCCCCGCCGAGATGCTTGTGGCCGTAGCGGCGCGCCAGCTTAACAGCGCCTTCGGTGGCCTCGGTGCCGCTATTGCAGCAGAAGACTTTATCCAGGCAGCTGTTTTCCACCAGCAGGCGGGCAAGTTCAAGCTGGGGCACGGTGTAGTAGCTGTTGGACGTGTGAATCAGCTCGGTCGCCTGCCGGCACACGGCCTCGACCACCACCGGATGGCAGTGGCCCAGGGAATTTACCGCCCAGCCGGCGACCAGGTCAAGATATTCCTTGCCCGTGTCGTCCCAGACGGTATTGCCCCGGCCCTTTACCAGCGTGACGGGAAAACGCCTGAAGGTGGGCATGTAGTATTCTTTTTCTATTTCAATCCAGTTGTTCACGGTGGCTACTCCATATCCGGCAATATTTCGGTGCCGGTATTTCCGGTGGTAAGTTCATTCCTCAGGCAGTGCGGACGGCTGCCGTTGATGATGGAACAGGCGGTAGTCTTGTTGCCGGCGGCCTGGATGCATGCCCTGAGCTTGGGGATCATGCCGCCGTGGGCGGTGCCGCTTTCCAAGAGGCCGGCCGCTTCAGCCGGGGTAATCCGGCCGAGCAGATTTTTCCGGCCGTCCATCAGGCCATCCACATCGGTCAGAAACACGAGCCGGCTGACCTTCAGTTCGGCGGCAAGGGCTCCGGCAACGGTATCGCCGTTTATATTGAGCAGGGCGCGTTCGCCTTCGTTCTTTTCAAAAGCATTGAAGCTGACCGGCGCAACCACCGGAATGAATCCGGCAGAAACCAGCGCCTCAAGGGGCGCCGGGTTCACCCTTACCACAGATCCGATATAACCGCGGGCTCTTTCCCTGATCCTGCCCTGGATGAGGCCGCCGTCCACCCCGCTGATGCCCACGGCACTGCCGCCGGCATTCAGAATGGTGGCCACGATTTCCTTGTTGACCAAACCGGCCAGCACGGCGGTAACCATTTCCAGCGAGGCTTCGTCGGTAATACGCTCTCCCTCATGGAAAGAGGTGGTATGGTTCTGCCGGGTCAGCCACTGGGTAACCAGTGAAGCGCCGCCGTGCACGATTATCAGCGGCTCACCGCTCTTTTGCAGTTCGATGATATCGGTGATTACGCTGTCACGGCTGTTGTAGATAGAACCGCCAAGCTTTATTACGATTGCCCTGTCCAGGACGTGAGTCATAAAAATATACCTCTAGGTAGTGTATTCGCTGTTTATGGTTACATATTCTTCGCTGAGATCGCAACCCCAGGCGGTGGCATTGCCGCGGCCCAGGCCAAGGTCCAGCCCGATGATGACTTCCGGCTCCCGCATGGCTTCACGAACACGGTCCAGGTCAAAATCGATGATCTTACCTTTTTGCCAGAGCTCGACCGGGCCGATTTTAAGGCTTAACCTGTGCTCATCCAATTCCGCCAGGCTGCGGCCGGCAGCTGCCACGATGCGTCCCCAGTTGGGATCGGTGCCGTGAACAGCCGATTTTACCAGGTTGGAACTGGCAACGGTCCTGGCCGCCAGGCGGGCATCCTTTTTATTGCGAGCCCCGGTAACATTGACAGTTATGAGGCGGGTGGCTCCTTCCCCGTCGGCGGCTACCGAACGGGCAAGAAAGGTGCATACCTCGCCCAGGGCTTTCTGAAAAACCGCCAGGCTTTTGGACCCCCCGGTGATCATGCCGTTGCCCGCCAGCCCGTTGGCCAGTACGAGCAGGGTATCGTTGGTAGATGTGTCCCCGTCGACACTGATCATGTTGAAGCTGGCATCGGCCGCCTTCCTGGCAGCCAGGTTCAGCGATTGCAGTTCGATTAAAGCGTCGGTAGTAATGAAACACAAAGTAGTGGCCATATTGGGGGCAATCATGCCGGCCCCCTTGGCCGCCCCGCAGATGGTGTAGGCTCCGTCAGGCCCTTCGACCCTGACACCGAATTCCTTGGGGCGGGTGTCGGTTGTCATGATAGCCCGGGCAAAATCCGCCCCGCCTTGCACGGAAAGGCGTATGGAGCCAATGTGGCTCTCGAGCTTATTCATTGGCAGCTGGCGCCCGATAACTCCGGTGCTCATCGGCAGGACCCCGGCGGCATCGACCCCCAGGCCGGCTGCTGCAAGAGCAGCCATTGCCTCGGCATTTGCCAGTCCGGTTGGGCCGGTGCAGGCATTGGCGATGCCGCTGTTGACCACCAGGCCCCGGATGGATTCAGACGGCACGCGGGAGCGGCACACCAGCACCGGGGCGGCTTTGACCCTGTTGGTGGTAAATACCGCCGCCGCCCGGCAGGGAACTTGTGAATATAACAGGCAGAGATCAAGGCTGCAGGGCGGGTGGGAATTTATACCTGCATATATAGCTCCGGCCAG
Organism: Dehalococcoidaceae bacterium; assembly: GCA_016928015.1. GTDB lineage: Bacteria > Chloroflexota > Dehalococcoidia > Dehalococcoidales > CSSed11-197 > CSSed11-197. Next base: position 4,762 of record JAFGLQ010000078.1, on the reverse strand, counting down.
AAAACCTTTCGCCGAAGTGATGTGGGCGCCTGGAATGCATTTAATACTGTACGACATGAAGTTAAAATATAACACAATGAAATAATGTGGACAATCAAGGCCGAAACGGCGATGCTAACGGTAAACGGTGGCTAGCCGGCAGCCCTGGCCTGCTCTTTTTGAGGAGAACGCCGCCGCCTTTTCCAGCCCAGCATTGCCAGCAGTTCACCCACCGCCACGTCACTGCTCTCATCGATAAGGGGAACATCGGAATGAATCCGGTAGCGGTTTTTGCGACCGGTTTTAACTTTAGTAATGTAGCCTTCCTGCTCCAGGTCCTTGATGATCTTGTGGGCAGTACGTTCGGTTATACCCACCACGTCGCCGATTTCCCTGGCGGTGCTCCTGGGCTGTTTGGCAATGGATGCCAGGACCAGCCCGTGATTGGTGAAAAATCCCCAGTCTGCCATTTTTAAAACATCCTTACTAAAGTCCCGCATTGCCGGCGCAAAAACTGTTTGACACGCCCCGGTAAAGACGGTATAATGAAACCTGAAAAGATATTCAGGAATCAGAACTATTGCAATGAGAATTAGGTGTTATAGTTCTAACTTAAGCTTCATAGATTACCTTATATAGATAGCGATGTCAAGGGAAGAAAGGGGAAAATTGGGAAAAAATATGTTGCAGTACCTCTTGTATTTCGTGGTTGGCGGAGGCTTGGTGGCTCTGGTGGCCTTTCTGGCTCAAAGAGGTAATGCCACTTTAACCATAATGGTAGCCAATATACCGGTGATGTTTTTGTTGAACATGCTGCTGACCTATAAGGCCGGCGGTGTGGACGGCAGCCTGATGTATGCCAAAGCTGCACTTATGTACCTGCCGTTCTATATAATATTCGTTGTCATCACCATGTTCCTGATTCCCCGGCTGGGAATGCCCCTGGCACTTATTCCGGGTTCACTGGTATTTATCGTGCCGGTTTTGATCCGGCGTATGCGTGCCCGCCGCACCGGCACACTTCAACGCATTAAGGAAAAGGCAGTAATAGCCGGGGTCGATTTCAACGGTGAGCAAACCACGAGCCAGGCAGGGGCGGCCTGACAAACTTAACAGGCTGATTATTCTGACGGGGGCTTTGGAGCGATTCGAAGCCCTCATTTTATATTCTAACGTTTTCTGCAAAACCTCAATGCTGTAGAATTATAATAGAGGGCAGGGTTTGCCATGATAGAGGCCTGCCGCCCTGGTACCATTCTATGATAAATAAAGGATTAAATAACGCAAAGGAGCAGCCGGGCAAGAAATCAGCCAGCCCGCTTGCCGGCATTACCAGTGTTGGCGTAGCGGGGTACCGGATCCTGGCGACCGAAGGCCCCACCAGCAGGTTCGGGGCGCGATATTTTTTGCTTTTATTGGCCCTTGATAAAGAGAAAGGAGGGGCAGAACCTTTCATAACCGGCCTGTACAACCGCGGCCGCTACCCGGCCCAGAACTGGTTTGAGATCATCAGCATTGCCCCGGAGGCTTCTTTCAGCAACGGCAGCAAGCTTGCCCTGGGCATTTCTTCGCCGTTAACCCTTGAGGTTTTTAAATTTATGGTCGAAGCCCTGCCGCCCGGCGGGCATATAATGGTTGAGTATGACAGCCCGTCTCAAGCTGAAACCGCAGTGAAGCTGGCGGCGGGAATTCCACCGGTGGCTACTGCCACCGGGTATACACTTTTCATGGCAGGATGCAGAGCGGGGTTCAAGGACTGGTATTTTGCCGAAGGGGGCAATGAAGGCCCGCGCAAACTGCAGGCTTACAAGCCGTTGAATCTTCAGCACCTGAAGGAAAAAGCGGTTGCCATGACCCGGGAACTGGAATCTTTCTTAGAAAACATCACAAACATCCAGCCTGTCAAAACGGCTGAACAAGCCAGAGAACGGGCTGAAATTGTGCTGGCAATATTACATAACATTATTCAGCAAACGTAATATTCTTGAAACCCGTTGTCTTTTTCAATACACTGGTAAACAGCTTAAAAGTCAATACCACCAGCCAATTCACAATTCGGAGTTCACCCACAATCCACAGCGCTTAATAATTTCGGCAGTATCTGTATTTCATTAGAGAAGGGAGGGAGCAGAATTGAAAATTGCCTACGGAACCGAAGTTGAAGATAAAGACGGCAAGTACATCGGTCAGGTTAACCACGTTATCCGGGACAGCTGGACCGGCAGAGTAAGAAAATTCAGGGTTTGGAACGCCGGTTTCGAAAAGGATATGATGCTTTCGCCGGATGATATCCGGGAAATAAGGCAAGATAAAATCGTACTGGCGCTGTCAATGGAAGATAATTCTTAACCCGGGACGGGCTGCCGGAGCTGCCTGCACTGTTCAGCTTGCCTAAAGCGGGCAGTTTTTGATAGACTTAAACCTGCGCGTGGGCCGTTAGCTCAGTTGGTAGAGCACCTGACTTTTAATCAGGGTGTCACAGGTTCGAGACCTGTACGGCCTACCAAAGCTGTTTCACCTTCCCTGAACAAGGGAAAAAGTACGAATCAGGGTGTCAACTCGACAGGTTTTCTGACACCCTGATTATAGCATACTCACCAAACGTTAATTCAATTATTACATTGTCAATCTTTGCTAGATGGTTCGAGTCCAATATGGTAGGCCTTGGTTGACAGATTCCAAACTTTTACTCGAGAGAAACGGCATCATTCCAGAATTGTAAATACTGTTGGCTAATAGGTTGAGATAGACATGAGGGGCTATGTTGTTCGAATTATGTCTCGTGGGGCATGTTGTACGAAACAATTCGAATGGTCTTCTACTCGCCTGCTAACCTCATAAACTAGGTCGGGTTTGTAGCCGCATATAATTAGTTCTTTAGGCGTTGCTCCTTCTGTAAGCTTGGTTTTTATTTCTTGAGATTTTGTCATCATTACTCTCCGCCAGTATATATTGGCGAGTGTAGTCTCAGAAGTATGTAAAGTCAACGCATAATGATCTAATTCTTAGAAACGGTACAACAATATTAATAAGCCCTTTACAAAAGGGTTATATATTGTTTGAAGTTAATAACAGGCGTATAATCAGCCTAATCAAAAGGACTTCTTTTGGGATAAGAATCCTATCCATAATTAAGAATCTCAAATCTATTGAATTTGATATATAAAGTAAGGAAGGATAGAAATTATGCCTAGGTTGCTTTCTGATACCGAAATCAACAAGATTGCCAGCTTGCTCAAGGAGGGTAAACCCTTTCCGGAAAAATATAGGGAAAATCTAATTCAACAACTTGAGCAACTCAAACAGTCTTTATTCTTTGATACTAAAAAAGAATACGAGCTCATTTATGCCGATAAGCAACGAGACGAGGACATCTTAGCTGACACAATGGCAGTGCCTTTGCAGAAGGTCAAGACATTCCATAATGGCAAACACGAAGAAGTCTGGTCTAATATGCTCATCTTCGGCGATAACCTTCAGATATTAAAGACTTTGTTGCAGATGAAACACGAGGGGAAGTTAAAAAACACCGATGGGACACCGGGAGTTAGGCTAGTCTATATCGATCCGCCATTCGGGACTGGCAAAGAGTACGAAGGTAATCTAGGCCAGCCTGGGTATAGTGCAAGAGTTAAAGGTGCGGAATTCATTGAGTTTGTAAGGCGTAGGCTAATATTTATTCACGATTTGATGAGTGACGACGGTATTATATTTGTCCGCCAAGCCTATAATTGGGGACACTACATAAAGATTGTGCTTGATGATGTATTTGAGCGAAATTTCATCAATGAAATCACTATCAATAGAAAGCGGGAGTCAGCTGGTTCAAAGAATAAGTTCGAGGTTGCAAATGAATCAATCTTTGTTTACTCAAAATCGCCAATATATGAGTTGAAAAAAATCCAAACAAAACGCTCCCTTACAGATATTAAATGGACCTCTTTTCTTATGGCTGAAGAGCGGTTTCCTCGTGAGAGGATATTTTTCGGGTTGGCGATTACGCCACCATCCGGTCAACATTTCTCACTTATCCAAGAAAAGGTTGACAAATTGGTAAAAGAAAATTACATTCGCTTACGGTGTAAGCGTTGTGGTGCCCTGATCTATCACGGCGAATCGGAAGAAGCGTTTGCACGTAACCTAAAGAAGCCAAGAGAAAAATTCAAGTTCTATGACATTACAGCTGAAACGGATTATTATGTCGCTATTCAGATTCAGAAATGCCCCAACTGTGGCAAGCAAGATTTTAATGTTGAATATCTCGGTTCTGAAGACGCTACCATCAATACAAATTGGCTAGATATCCCCTCATACACTGATACAACTGGATATCCGACGGAGAACTCCGAAATACTGTTGAATCGGGTCATTACCTGCGCCTCTGAAGATGGAGACTTGATACTCGACTGCTTTGCCGGATCAGGCACTACTCTTGCCGTTGCAGAAAAATTAAACAGGCGATGGATCGGTGTAGACTGCGGAAAACTGGCTATCTATACAATGCAGAAACGGCTTTTAAACGTCGCTGAAAGTAAGGACTTGGACAACTCTAAAAAGAAATATGGCAAAGCATGTAACCCGTTTACCATCTATAATGCCGGTCTATATGATTACACGATGATCAAGGAACTCCCCTGGGGGCAGTATCGGGACTTTGCCTTAAAGCTCTTTCAATGTCGGGATGAGAAGCATGAAATATCCAGAATCCAGCTTGACGGCTACTTGGGGGCTGATAGCGTAATGGTCTTCAATTATCAAGAACACAAAAATGCCGTGATGGGCC
>JAFGLQ010000077.1 GCA_016928015.1 Dehalococcoidaceae bacterium | reverse complement strand
GGCTGGGTTACGGCGGAATACTCGATGCTGCCCAGGGCGACTCCCACTCGTACCGTCAGGGACAGCATGCGGGGCAGGATATCGGGGCGGAACCAGGAAATTCAGCGTCTCATCGGCCGTTCGATAAGAGCGGTTACCGAGCTTTCTCGGCTTGGAGAGCGAACCATTGTACTGGATTGTGATGTTATCCAGGCTGATGGCGGAACAAGGACGGCAGCAATTACCGGCAGCTACCTGGCGATGTACCAGGCAATTTACAACATGTCGCGCATGGGGCTGGTAGACAATATATTTTTAAAACACGCTGTAGCCGCCACCAGTGTAGGTATTTCCAGGGGCCGCATACTGCTGGATTTAAACTATGACGAAGATTCAACCGCCGAAGTCGATTTCAACGTAGTGATGACATCCACCGGTGATTTGGTGGAAGTGCAGGGTACGGCTGAGTGCAAGCCTTTCAGCCGGCAAAACATGGATGCCATGCTTGATCTGGCCGGCAAAGGCATCAATGAACTGCTGGCTATCCAGAAAACAGTTATCAGTGAACTCGGTATCAGCCTGGGCTAAGGCCGGATGTGGCCCCGGCCGAATACGATCCACTTGTAGGAAGTTATCTCTTTGAGCCCCAGAGGGCCCCTGGCATGGATTTTCTGGGTAGAAATACCAACTTCGGCTCCAAGCCCGAATTGCGCTCCATCTGTAAAGCGTGTGCTGGCATTGGCATACACGCAGGCGGCATCCACCTCATCCAGAAAACGCATCACCGACCCGTAATCCTGGCTGATAATCGCCTCGGAATGACCGGAACCGTAGTATTCGATGTGTCTCAGGGCTTCGTCGATATTGTCTACAACCTTGATAGCGATAATCAGGGAAAGGAATTCCTTGCCCCAGTCCTCGTTCGAAGCCTGGATGCATTTATAACCGGATTCCTTGATCAGGCAGCTGGCGCGGCTGTCGCAGCGCATTTCCACGCCACCGGCATTGAGCGCTTCGGCCAGCAGGGGAAGATAAACGTTTGTTATATCGGCATGAACCAGAACCGTATCCAGCGCATTGCACACGGTTGGCCGCTGGGTCTTGGCATTGAATACAATATTTACCCCGTCCTGGATATCGGCGGCACAATCCACATAGGTATGACATACGCCTACTCCGCCGGCCACCACCGGAATGGTAGAGTTTTCCCGCACCATGTTGATGAGGCCTGCTCCGCCCCGCGGGATAACCAGGTCGATGAGATGGTTCATTTTCAGCAGGTAAACAACCAGTTCGCGTTCAGTACTGTGGATAAATTCTACCGAACCCTCAGGCAGTCCGGCTCGCCGGCATGCATTCGCTACCAGTTCCGCCAGGATCCGATTGGAATTGAAGGCTTCTTTGCCGCCGCGAAGTATGAGGGCATTGCCGCTTTTTATACACAGGCTGGAAATATCGATGGTAACATTCGGCCGGCTTTCATAAATACTGGCTATTACTCCCAGCGGGACCCTTTTTTTACCGATTACCAGGCCGTTGGGAAGGGTGCGCATCTCCAGAAATTCTCCCACAGGGTCCGGCAAGGCCATAACCTTCAAAACATCTTCAGCCATGCCCTGTATGCGGGGCAGGTCAAGCATGAGCCGGTCAAGCATCGCCGGGTTCATGCCGGAAGCTTCAGCGGCATCCATATCAATACGGTTGGCGCTCAGAATAGCATCGGCCTGGCTTACAAGGTCAGCTGCAATATACTCAAGCGCCCTGTTCTTAACCGGGGTTTTGGTAAAAGCCAGCTTTCGCGAGGCTCTGCGGGCATTTTCGGCCCTGGTGCTTACTTCTTCCATAAAGGTAGACATATTTGAATCCTCCGGGCTGTTTTTCTATCACAGCAATTTCACAAGGGATTATTTACTATTACCCAGTTTGCCGCGACCGTTGAAATGGTAGAAAAACCGGGTAGACTTGGAGTTGGCCTCATCGCCGGCAAAAAGGATACATTCACCTTTTCTGCCGTCTTCGATTTGCAGTAGAAATATCGATCCGGAAGCTTTAATTTCCTTATCGGATATATACTGCCCCCACCAGCGTTTTCTGGTGTAGATCGAACCATCGCTCTCGATCAGCTGATAACTGCCCTGGCTTATCAGCTGATCGCTGTCCTTGTCATAAAGCAAGCCTGTACCGTTGGAAAAATGAAGCGACAAATGCCCCTATCCTTTAAGAATCCTTAAGATCTCCGTTGCCGTTAAATATATAACAATAAAGCGGGCTCAGCCCCTGAACCGCACGGTTGACCTTTTTGCGTAAAAAGCATCTTCCTTTCCGGCCGTCATTTAACAGTATCAGGTAACTGTCCCCGTCCTTGATCCGTTTATAGTCGGAAAGGGTTAGCTCTCCCCACCAGCCGTTGTCGTTGTCAGCAATCAGCCTGTAATTCACTTCGACGATCAGGTTTCCGTCAGTTGCATTGTAAAGATGTCCGGTTGCCATTATTGCTCCTTGTCTATATCTATAATAATACCAGGTTGTTGCGGTGGATCACTTCCGTGCCGTAATCATAACCCAGCACTTCCTTGATTTTGGATGAGTGAATGCCTTTGATGAGCTTGATATCTTCAGAACTGTAATTGGTGAGGCCGCATCCCAGCCGGTTGCCTGCAGAATCGAACAGGTTGACCGCATCCCCGCGTTTGAATTTACCGGATATGGAAGTTATGCCGGCCGGCAGCAGGCTGCGCTTCTGGCTTATAAGGGCTTTTAACGCACCGTCATCGATTACAAGTCCGCCGCGTATACAAAGCCCGGAAAGAAGCCAGCGCTGGCGGCTTTCCTTGTGAGAACCTGCCGGTAAAAAGCGTGTTCCCACCTGTTCTCCCCTGACAACACGGTTCACGACGTCCGGTTCGTTGCCGCCGGCGATAATTACCATGATGCCGGATTCGGCTGCCAGACGGGCTGCTTCCAGTTTGCTTATCATACCTCCGGTTGCGGCCCTGGAGTGGCTGCACAACGCCAGGCGTTGAATTTTGGAATCAATTTTTTCAACCAGGGGAATAAGTGTGGCTTTATCGGGGTAGAGCAGGGGGTCGGCTGTATACAAGCCGTTAACGTCGGAAAGAATCAACAGCAGGTCAGCATCCACCAGGTTGGCTACCATTGCCGAAAGGATATCATTTTCACCGAACTTGGCTTCCCTTATTTCGTCAATGGATACAACGTCATTTTCATTGACGATGCACATAATATCCAGGTCCTGAAGAGCAAGCAGGGTGTTGCGGGCATTCAAATATCCGGCGCGGTCAGACAGGTCATGTTTGGTTAGCAACGCCTGTGCTATGGTGATGCTGTGCTTGCCGAACAGCTTTTCATATATATTCATCAGCCGGCTCTGGCCCACCGATGCATACACCTGGCGTTCAGCTATCTCCGCCAGCCCTCTTACCCGGCCGGTTTTCTCCTTGCCGGCAGCGCAAGCTCCGGATGAAACCAGGGTGATTTCATAACCATCGAGATGCAAAGCGGCCAGTTGGTCCACGAGGCGGGTTATGCAGGCAATATCCAGGCGCGCGGTTGCATTGGTTAAAAGATTGGTGCCTACTTTGACTACGATACGTTTGTGTTTAATCAAGCTTTGCCACGCATGTTAATATATTCAAGGGACATTATAGCAACCCCGGGTGAACTCAAACAACAAAGATGAGAAAAACGGCGAAATTGTGTTATGATTATCACCGCCAGCTATGCAGACTAAGGCTAAACCTCGCAGTTCTACCCTTATAATTCTCAGCGCCATTACATTTCTGGGTTTTATAGATACTGTCCTGTTGCTGCCTGTAATTTCTCTATATGCCGAGGAACTCGGCGCCGCCATGGGTATGACCGGATTTATTGTCGGTCTTTACTCAATCGCCAACACGCCGGCAAATATTATATTCGGGCGCCTTATCGATAAAGTCGGTAATAAAATCCCGCTTGTAGGCGGCTTGCTGGGCGACAGTATAAGCCTGTTTCTATATTCCCTGTGCCGCCTGCCGTTTCACCTGGCTATAGTACGTTTTGTACATGGAATCGCAGGAGGAATGGTCGGACCGGCTACCATGTTTGGACTTTCCCAGTGTTCCGGCCAGGACCGCCGCGGCCGTATAATGGGAATTTACGGGATTTCCATCGCCTCGGCCACCTTGATCGGTTATCCGCTTTCCGGGATAATTGCTTCATACTGGGGTTATAACGCATTGTTTTACATCACGTCCGGCTTGCTTTTTGCAGCGTCGATAATCGCCTTGAAACTGCCGCACGGTAAACCCGAAACCTGTCCGGGGACCATGAGCGTATTGACCAACATAAAACAGATGGCCTCGCTGCTCAAAATACCAGGTCTGCGGGTGGCATATATCTCCATTATGGCATTGTATTTCAGCTTTGGCGGCCTGATAACGCTTCTGCCGTATCATATAGGCGGCATCGGTTTGGAGGCGCTGCATGTCGGCATTCTGCTGGGTATTTTTTCGGCTTTTTTTATTATAATGCAGATTCCCGTCGGCTATGTTTCGGATAAAATCGGCCGTTTGAAACCGGCAGGATTCGGCCTGGTGGTTTGCTTTACCTCACTGGCAATCCTGCCCGGCATGCACAGCCTGCTTTCCCTGGGGATAATCATGGCTTTGTTCGGCATATCCTTCGGCATTATTTTTCCGTCTGTATCTTCGATGGTTATCGACCATTCAACAACCAGGGATAGAGGGGTCGCCACAGGCATGTTTCATGCCCTGCTTACGCTTGGTGTAGCCGCAGGCGCCCCGCTGATAGGGGGTATCGGCCAGTGGCTGGGCATCAGCGCCGGCCTTTATGCCAGCGCGGCAATGGTGGTGCTGGCTCTGGCGGTAACATTGAAAGAAACCTTGAGGACAGGAATCTCCCGCAATTGAACCTGCTTTGGTTGACCCGGCATTAAAATGGTTTATAATACCAAAAGGCTGTATCCGGAGCATTAGAACGGCTGATGAATATTACACCATTACTTACCCTGCTTGAAAAAGACCCTCAGACCAGGCACGTTGTTTCAAGGATAATATCCGGGGACAGGGTAAAGACCCTGGTAAATGTGAATGCAAGGCCTTTTGTGATTGCCGGGTTGTACCGGCAGTTAAAAAAACCGGTGCTGGTTATTTGCCCCAACCACCAGCGAGCCGGCCGGCTGGCCCAAGCCCTGGATTCATGGCTGGGCGGCACAATATGTTTGGATTTCCCGGAAAACGAAAATATGCCTTTCCAGCGCCTGGCCGGTACCCAGGTCAATTCAATGAAAAGGATGGAAGTGCTTTCCCGGCTGGAACAGTACACGCCATCTGCTACTCCGCCAATCGTGGTTGCTT
>JAFGLQ010000076.1 GCA_016928015.1 Dehalococcoidaceae bacterium | reverse complement strand
TAATTGTTAGCGGGCGTAAATCGGCCGGAACTCTTTGAAGCTGTCCAGGTGGCCCCAATAGCCGGTGATCGCCGTGTAGGCCAGCATACCCGCTGCAACTACCAGCAGTATGATTGCCGCCCACTGGCACAAGCGGCTCAAACCCGGATTGGATTTGGCGAAAAAGGCCGCCGGAAGTGAAAAAATACCGGGAACAGCGGCTACGATTAAAGCCAGCCCGGTGGGCATGGGATTGGAACCCAGTTCCAGGTTGATGACCCGCAAGCCCATTGTGATAACTACGATACCTGCCATGGCGCCGTAGACTCCGAGTGGCGTGAAACTATAGGATTTGGAAATAGACCAGGCGGTACCCAGCAGCAAGACGCCGATCAGGACCGAAGATTCGCCCATCACGATATTCCAGGAACCGGGCATGGGCGCGGTGAATACCATGTTAAGCCCCGTTGCCGTAGCTACGGCACCGGTAATGGTAAATGCTGGCACGAAATTCCTGGCACTTTCCGAAAAAATTCCGCGGTAGACAAATACCGCAAGCAGGAAGAGGGCAACAGCGACATTGGCATTCATCAGGGTCACGAATACGATATACATTTCTACTCTCCTTTCTAAACTAGCTTGAGTTACCGTTTTTCAAGCTTTGCCGGGAGTATACCATCGCATAAGAAATATATCAAGAGTAAAACGCTCTTATTTTGTAATATTTTAGTATTTTTTATCGGCGAAACAGTCCCGTAATCTACCCTCAGGAATTCAATACTGGAGATGGCATCAATTTTAAGACCGGCCTTAACACGTTGCTTCTATTACTGCCGGCGATGTTTGCCGGAATGGGCCACCGGCTGTATAGACAGGGAGGCATGGCTTTTATTATTATCTACGACGCTTTCATAGTGTACGCGATCCTACAAATACAAGTTCAAGAATCGCGGGGCTTTTCCCAGGTTTTTTGCTTCATTATAGCTTTGTACATACGCCCCTGGAGCTTATCCTTTTTCCTTTTTTCGGCATATGACATCTGGTACCGGGCGGACTCTCTCTTCAGCTTCAGGTAATTCTCATACCGCTCCTGCTTCAATCTGCCGGCGTTCAGGGCTTGCATGACCAGGCAGCCGTCTTCTCCGGTATGGGAACAATTCCTGAAGCGACAACCTTCACCGATTTGTTCGATCTCAGCAAACACGCTGGCAAGCCCCGAACTTGCCTCAATGTTGCCGAATTCCCTCAAGCCGGGAGTGTCTATAAGCACGGTTCCGCCTTCCAGAACCGATAGGTACCTTCGTGTTGTGGTGTGTCTGCCTTTGCCGTCTTTCTCGCGGACTGTACCGGTCGAAAATGCATCTTCTCCCGCCAATTGGTTTATAAGCGTGGTTTTACCGGCGCCTGAAGAACCAAGCAGGCAAAAGGTCTTGCCGCGCTTGAGAAGCCGGTATATTTCATTCAACCCAAAACCTGATTCAGCGCTGTAAGTGATAATAGAGCAAGCACCGGCAAGTTCTCCTGCTGCATCCAGCACTGCTTTGAGCGTTTCCGGACCGGCAAGGTCGCTCTTGCTCAGCAGAATTACGGGTTCGATGCCACCCTCGCGAACCGCCACAAGATAGCGTTCCATTTTTGATGGATTGAAATCCGAATCACAGGGCTGGATTATAAACGCAGTATCTATATTGGCTGCGATCAACTGGTATTCAACCCTGCTGCCGGCGGCTTTCCTTTTCAGGACGGTTTTCCGTGGAAGCACACTGAGGATAACCCCTAAGGTACCTTCATTGAGTAAAGAAAGTAATACCCAGTCGCCCACCGTCGGCAGGTCAATTTCCGAGTTCAGGCTGAACCTGAACTGGCCGGACAACTCGGCTACTGCTTCCGTTCGCCCGTTTGTTATCTGGTAATTATCCCGGTTTACCGATGAAATCCGGGCTATTTCAAAATCGCTGTCATTGGACGCGCCCAGCTTGTGCTGAAACCAGTTATCGAATCCAAGGTTGGTGAGTTCTGGCGAAATCATGGCAAAGTTACTTCTGCTTCGCTGCCTTTCTCAGAGACTTAATCCGGGCAATAAAGCTGGCAGCGTCATATGCCGCTATGGTTTTCCCGATTAACTGCAGAGGCAGGTCTTCGAGCTTTTTAAAGCGGACACAGGATTTTGCCACATCCAGTTTCTTCCCCGTAGCGCGATATTGCTCAACAAAACTCTTTCGTGCCGTTTCATCGAGGTAGACTCCGGTTAAATAAAGAGACATATGATTCTTTTGTGAAGCCAGCGCTGCATACATAAGGGGTTTATCGTTATAAGTATCCGGATAAGTCTCAAGAGGCACCTGGTAGGTTATCATCCCCCAGTTCATCACCTCTTCATAACCTGGCGGCAGGTTATCCAGGATTATCTGCCTTACCGCCTCAACTGTTTTCCGGCGCTCTTCAGGCATTTCCGCCAGGTACTGCTCTACCGTAACTGCTTCGGATCTCACTTAAACCATCCTTAATAACCCAGCAAACATACTATCACCAAATTACTTGAACGGCAAAAACAGCAGTAAACGTGATTAAAAAGCAGTAAATTATCATATATTGAACACTGGATAATTTAAATTGCTGTTGATAAATTCCTGCATACCTGGTTTTTCGTGGTAGCTTATATTGCTGTTTGACTTTACATCAAATATGTTCTATCATACAAAGTACTTTGTAGTACAAGTGAGTGAACAATCAAATGCAGAAAAAGATCAACATCGAAAATGTCGAAAGGAAGGTCTTTGTCTCCTACTTCAGTGACGGAATGTGGGACATATACGGGGGCTTGATTCTATCGGGTTTTGGCTTATCCATACTCACGGGTCAAATGATATTATTGATCGTGTTTATAGCCATTGCTATGGTTCCGATACTCATCAGAAAACCAATCGTTGCCAGCAGGCTGGGCAGCGTTACCTTTTCCATCAAACGCGAAAGGAAGACCATGAAGTACAAAACGGCTGCGTGGATTGCCGGTTCGCTAGTCCTTGTTTCCGGTGCGCTGTTTTCCGCCTTATACTCTTTCAGCACTTTGCCAGCATGGCTGGACACAATGCTTGAGAATTCCTTATTTTTATTCATGGGTGCCATGCTGGCTTCAATAGCTTGCATCGCCGGTTATGCTACAGCCGTAAGGCGTTTTTATGCTTACGCCATAGTGGTGTTTCTTGCGTTTGGGCTCGCTGCAGTATTACGCCCTCAGGATATGGAAGGCATCCCCATTACAGCCGCCGGTGGGCTTATCCTGCTTACAGGAATAATAATACTGATACGGTTCCTGCGCAATAACCCCAATTATGACCAAGAGGCTGACAGGTAGTGGCAGATATTGACCGATTGATACACGAACCAGCCCGGCTGGAAATAATGATGCACCTGTATGTAGTTCAGAATGCTGACTATCTTTTCCTGCAAAAACAAACCGGGTTGACTTGGGGCAATCTCTCCTCTCACCTGACTCGGCTGGAGGAAGCCGGCTATGTACTGGTCATTAAAGGTTATTCGGGCAGGAAACCCCATACCATGCTTTCACTTACGCCGGAAGGCCGAAAAGCATTCGATAACTACAGGAACTGTTTAGCACAAATCCTGGGTGATTTACCCCGGAGATAATTAGGACAGCTAACTTCGGTTGAAATAAATCGTTATTATTTGTATGGAAAAAAGGGAAAAAAGGGTTTTACTGCTGGTTTGCGGCTTTCTGGGCATTATGCTGTTGAGCTGTAACAGCCCGGGCAAAACCGGCCTGCTGCAAGGAAAGGTAGCTATCGGTCCTTTGACCCCTGTGGAGCAACCTGGGCAAACAACCACTGTACCCTGTGAAGTTTTTCAATTGCGTAAAATAATGGTTTACAACGAGGCCGGCGATAAACTGATAAAACAGGTGGATATTGACTGCAACGAGCAAGAAGATTACGCCCGGTACCGGGTCGAACTTGAGCCGGGCATTTATACTATAGACATCAACCATACCGGTGTGGATTTTAGCAAAGGTTTGCCCGAACAGGTGGAAATCAAGCCCGGCATGACTGTCAATCTTGATATAGATATCGATACCGGAATCCGCTAAAAAGCCCTCAGGCGGGTTTGCCAACCGGTCAGACAACTCACACCCCGACCAAAAACCATTCCCCGGCTTTAAATTACTGCTATAATAACCAAAAAGCCGGAGGCGTTTTAGAACGGCCTAACGGGATATTGAACCTGGTGCTCGAATAATCGGATAATAAAATCCGCCAAATTGCCCTTTGAATTTAACTGGTGAGGCAAGTGAATGTTGTTTGTATCGATCTTTGTTATCACCGTCGGGGTACTTATGATAGGACAGTGGGCAATAACCATTATCAGCCGGGGTGTGCCCAAACCGGAGGAGGACCCGGTTTCCGGCAGGGGTTTTTTCGACATGTTATTCCACTGGTCAGCCGAATTCATCACCGCCATAATGCTGATCGCTTCCGGCGCAGGCTTGCTACTGGAAACCAGCTGGGGCAACACCGTTTACCTTATTGCCACCGGCATGCTAATTTACACCGTTATCAACAGCCCGGGGTTCTTTGCCCAGCAGCGCAAATGGCCGGTAGTTGGAATGTTTATCGTTATCCTCATGCTGGCTGTAATAAGTCTGGCGATAGTCATACGAGGTTGATATGCTCAACTGGATCAAGCGCAATCAGGTTCTTGCCTACGTCATCCTGGCCTACTGCTACTCCTGGATAATCTGGGCTCCGCTGGCAATAAAGCGGGTGGCGATAATTCTGAGGCATACCAATCCGGACAACCTTTCTGCCAGTTCCAAACAGGTTGTTACCATATGATTGCACCAAAAGGAGAAGATAAATGAATATGTTGAAAATGATGGCAACCAATGAAGAACTCATTGGCAGGTTGTACCGACAATATGCCGCTAAATTCCCCAAGTATTCCAATTTCTGGAATAATTTGGCAAGAGAAGAGGACACCCACGCAAGCTGGTTGATTAGCCTTTACCAGCAAGCGGGTGCAGGCTTGCTGTCAATCGACGACAAACGATTTAACGAATCGGCTATCAAGCGTTTTTCGGAATACTTGCAGATCGAAATCGACAGGCTGCATAAAGAACAGTTTTCCCTGGTTGCAGCGCTGTCAATGGCCCTTCACATAGAGGAGGCTTTAATCGAACGGAAATATTTTGAAGTGCTGGGGGCTGATTGCCCGGATCTTAAAAATACCCTCGAAAGGCTCAAGTCTGAAACCGAAGTTCACTTGAGGAAAGTGAAGGAAGAATTGGCAAAACATATAGCTCTATAATAACACCTCTTTAGAGCCCGCCCAATGTGACGTAGTTAATTAGGCTCTAAGCAAATATCAAGGCTAATCTATGGCCCGAACCGCTCTAACGCTGAAAAGGTAAATACACGCCGCCAGTGTCACCCCGCCTGCCACAGCGAACAACAGGGGCGCATGCACATCAACCAGCATACCTGAAACTGCAAATGAAACCGGCATCAATCCTACCGAAGCAAATGTAACCAGGCTCATAATACGGCCTAACATGCGCGAGGGCGCTTCTTTCTGGAACCAGGAAATAAGCATGATATTGAATATGCCCACCCCTACTCCCATAAAAACAGACAGGATTGCCGCACCGGTAACGTTCGGCACCACTCCATAAAGCCCGAGTCCGGTTCCAAGTATCACTCCCAGAGTTGCCAGCCACAAACCGCGCCGCTTGAATTTACACACACCGGCAATGATTGTGCCCAGCAGAGCGCCGCCGCCGAACGAGGAAAGGATGGTGCCAAAAGCGGTGGCCCCACCCACGAAGCGGTGCTCCGAAAGCCATGCCAGGCCTACATCCAGCGGCCCCGAGAAAGAAAAGTCGATAACTGCGATCGCCAGGATGAAAGCCCTTAGCGCCGGTTTGCCCAGAGCATACCTGACCCCTTCTTTTACATCTGAAAGAATGTTTGCCAGCTTGACAGGCCTTTTCGAGAGGTGGAATTCATCGGCTGAAAGCGGCGCTTTGCCCCTGAAACCGGTCATCATCTTGAGACAAACGGCGGCCAGTATGAACGAGACCGAGTCTATACCGAAAGCCAGGTCCATCCCGACCGCCGAGATCAATAATCCCGCAGGAGCCGAACCAATCAGGAAGGAGAGTTCGTGGGTACCCCTGAGTATGGCATTGCCCGCTTCGAGCTTATCCTTTTCCACTATCCTTGGAATGATAGCGTTGAAGGCAGGGTGGAAAAAGGAGTCCACTACGCCGAAAAGTATTGAAAGTAAATACAGATGCCAGAGTTCAACAACATCATAAAATACAATCAGTGCGATAACCCCGACCACCACCGCCCGGCTAAGGTTGGAAACAATCATGATTCGCCGGGGCGAATAGCTGTCGCTCAACGCTCCACCGAAAAGCATAAGCAATGCTCTTGGTATAGTGCCGACCATCAAAACCGTACCCAGCGCCAGCCCCGAACCGGTAATCTGAAGGGTAAGCCAGCTCAGAGCGATAAAATGAAACTGGCTGCCAAGAAGCGAAATGCCCTCACCAAACCATAAAAGCCTGAAATCCCGCTTAAGCAACGGGCTGAGTATGGGTAAACGGTTTACCAGCTTGGCGAAAGGATTTCTCAAGCCCTGGTTGTCAGTAGATTCAGGCGGCATATCGGGATTATTTATATTTACTCTTCTCGACGTTATGAATTCAAGCCGACCGGCAGACTCGTTCGCGTTCTTTGAGGCTGGTTACCAGTTCTGAGCTCGCCCTGACATATAACACAAACCGGGGCACATTGGCCTCAGCTGTTTTTGCCATGAAAGGCTCACCCCAGAAGCTGACCAGAGCTTCCGCCCTGCCGGTTTCTTCGGTGTCTGCCATAATGAAAGAAACATTCTCATCCATATCGCACCATATCGGCTCTTTTACTTTTTTACGACTTCCGTAGGCAGACAGCTTGGGGACAATATTGGCGTCCCAGCGTTCTTTTTCTTTCGGGTTCAGCACAAACTGTATCGAAGCGATATCGGGGTTCTCAATAAACGGTTTGAACATTATATCGAATACCTGCTGTGTCCGGTACATGCGAAGACATATATTAAAGCAAACTACCTCACCCCTGCCCTTGCGGGCAAAACGAATACTTTCGGCTTGCAGTTGTTTCGGGCCGATGAGGGTTACGTCAGGAGTATGCAGGGAGGCTCGTATGTCTATCAGGCTGTTATCGATATGTTCCTGGACACCGGCGAAGTGTTCCGCCTGGTTTTCACGCTTGATATCCCGGATAAGAAACATCGCAAGCAGCACAATAGCGATGGTCATAAGGATGTCGAATTCGGTCAGGTGCAAGAAATGCAGTATCAGTGCGGCTAGAGATGCCAAAAGCACGGCTACTACTTCCCAGTCCTGCTTGATCAACCTTTTCAGCATCTGTGCCCCCTGAATTCCAGTATCGATCGAAATGATTGCAAATACCGTTTAGTATCATAACATAATGGGAAGGCCAGGAAGCAAGAGCCCAACACCGGAGAAAAGAACAAATATGTCAATGGCCTCTTTTCAGAGGCCATTGAATCGTCTATCGGGTAAACTACCCGGATGTTTAAAAACCTCAGCCACCGCCATAACTCGGCGCGCAGTTGCTCCCACCCAGAAAATTAAACCCGGAATAAACCCGTTCGGTTTCGGTGGTTCCGCATATGGGGCATTCTACACTCTCATCATCGCTTCCCATAGACCGGAAAATATCAAACATGGTCCCGCATTTGTTACAACCGTAGGAATATGTCGGCATCCTGTCAACCTCCATAAATATAACTGTGCCTTATATTAGTTCATTATAATATTTTAATATATGAATTGCAAGTCCACCCGGCATTTTCCTGCCAAACCGATTGAGTTGCCCGATGATTGCCTCTATAATACCTACAGTACATGAGACCTGACACCCAAGGAGGCAGGTATGGAACTGACACCAGAGGAAAAAAAGAAAATCTATGAAGAAGAAAAGGCCAGGATAGATTCGGAGGAAGCTGAAAAAGCCGGCACCACAAAGACTGCATCCCAACTGCCGCAAAACGTAGCCGGGCTGCTCTGCTATCTGGCCGGCTGGATTACCGGCATCATCTTTCTAATCCTGGAACCTGACAACCGCTTCATTCGCTTTCATGCAGTTCAATCCATTGTTACTTTCGGTTCCCTGATGATAGTTAGCGGGCTTATGGGTTTGATTCCGGTTGTCGGCGACTTTTTCAGCGCCGTGTTCGGCATTATTGCTTTCGTCCTCTGGATAGTGCTGATGATAAAGGCTTACCAGGGCGAGCTGTATAAACTGCCTCTTGCCGGGGATGTTGCACTCGCCGCCATGAAGAGCCCGGATACCGGCCAGGATGCCAGCCCTTCCGGCAAACCCGCTCCGGTACAGGCGGAAGGTGAAACGGTAAAACGCAGGAGCAGGGAAAACTATACACTGGGCGGGCGCATCGGCAGGGTTGTCGGTTATTCGATTGCCATCGTATGGAATATAGCGCTGCTTATATTTCTATCGTTTTTCTACAAGTATGTTGCCTGGTACACAACAGAACCCGACGGAAGCATCTCACGTCTTCCATTGTTAACCGGTGAATACCTGACATGGCTTCCGATTTTCATCACGGTTACCATTTTATCGATCGCGGCTTATATCACCCTTATAATATATGACCGATACTGGTTCCGTGAATCAATAGAAATAGTGGTAAACATTCTGGGTATGATCGTAATGGCGTCCCTGGCTTACATATTTCCCTTCGATTTCAGCGCAGTTCCGGACCCTTCGGCGGCTGACGCATTAAGAATAGGTTTAACCACCGGTCTTATTCTGGTAACAGTCATTCTGGGAATTGCTGCTCTTGTCCGGTTTGTAAAGCTAATAGTATATGCAGCCAGGCAGTAAGCCGGGAGGAATCAAGCAACTGTTTATGGACTACACAAATCCGGGTAAAATAGTTTTTAAGGCGCTCATCCTTGCCGATGTCGACAGCGGAGGGGCATATATAGAGTTTCCATACGATGCCGGCGAAATGTTCGCCACAAAGGGAAGAGTTCCGGTCAAGGCAGCCTTCGACGGCATCACTTATCGGGGCTCGATGTCCAACATGGGCACCGGCAAGCATATTCTTATAATCGTTAAAGATATACGCAACCAGCTGGCCAAACAACCCGGCGACTTTGTCGAAGTAAGCATCGAGCTTGATAGCCAACCCAGGATACTGGAGATACCTGAGGATTTTTCCTCTCTGCTGGAGGACAACCCGGTTTCCCGGGATGAATTCACCCGATTGTCATATTCCCACCAGCGTGAATATATCCTGTGGATAAACGACGCAAAGAAGCCGGAGACGCGCACGCGGAGAATGTTAAAAGCCGCTGCCGTGCTGGCTGAAGGTAAAAAGCTCAGATAGGCCTGGCTTTTTAACCGTGCAGCCGCTCAAATGCTTTCCACGGAAACGGCCGGCCATGACCCGGATATACGATTTTTGCATTAAGCCTTTTAATTTTGGCGACGCTCGAACTCATCTGTTCGGCATTATCGACAATCGACCACACATCCGGATGCTTTATATCAGCCAGGATATCACCGCAAAATAAAGCTCCGTCACGGGCAAGTATCGCTATAGAGCCACTGGAATGGCCGGGTAAATGAAGTATGGTGGCATCCCAGCCAAACCTGGTCAATTCATCGCCGTCTTCCAGCAGAATATCCGGTTCGAATCTATCCTTTTTACCCAGGCCCATTACAGGCTTAAACAGTTTTTCGACAATCCGGCCAGGCGGTTTCCGGTTAAAGAACATGTCTCCTTCTCTCGTCATTCCGGAGTCATTGCGATGCATCGCTATCCTGGCACCGAACTTTTCACGAAAGTAAACCGCATTGCCGCAATGGTCTTTATCACCATGGGTAAGGATAATGAGTTCCAGATTTCCAGGCAGGCAGCCGGAGTCTACCAGTTCTCTTTCAATATGATGCCTTTTCCCGGGCATTCCGGTATCTATGAGAAAGAACCGGCCGTTACTTTTTATCAGGTAGCAATTTACATTTACATTAAATATGAATCTTGTAGAAACAACTTTGATATCCTGGTCCATGTACCCTCAACACAGCTTGCAGGTTCTATTTATCAGCAAATACTGCGGCGATACCCACTATTGCCAGTATCAGCCCGATCCCCATCAACATTACCGGAAAATATCCACTGCGTGAGTCCAGGCTGGAAAGGTAAGCCAGAAAAAAAAGCAGGCCGCTTAGAGCAAATGGCGCAATAATCCTAACCGCTTTCATTTGACCCTCCCGTGAGCAACATTTTCTAATTATAGCATCATGCAGGTACGTGTAAACACGAGTTGTTTTCCCGGCTGGGTCTTCAGTATTGTGCCCCGGACGGTATATAATGAGTTACCATGGAAAATGAACGCACTGCAATAATCCGTGAGGAGATCGCCGAACTCAAGGCCCGGTGGCCGGCTCATTCCGTTCCGGTGAGTATGTGGCAGAAACTGGAAGAGCTGGAAGAAGAACTGGAGAAGGCAAAGGAGCAAATCCGGCAGGGTCAGTAAATAGTCTAAACGCTGAGGACCTGCCAAGGCAGGCCCTCTGAACTTATGAGCAGGCGAAATGCCTGCGGTTTATCAGCATCAGCCGGAGCTTTCAACATAAAAGGGGTTTACATCGGCCGGATTATCGGAGGACAAGGTAGAACAAATCCTTTTTGGATTGGCCTCCTGGCACCAGGGGCACTTCACATTTGCATCCACAACACAACCACAAGCAAGGAAATCGAAAACGTGCCCGCATTTTTTACAAATATATTCATACAATGGCATAAATTTTCCTCCAAAATCAAAGGCTGTTTTTCATTGACCTGTTTGATGATACTACCACCGGTCGGCAATTTGCAAATTACCGGTGAAGCTCAACCAGTTATCGTGTACCGCAAGGCCCGATTGATTTCATCGGCCAGTTCGGCAGCATTACCAGGCGAAAGAATAATCCTGTCATAATTCCAACCGTTTAACAATAATACCAGGTGCCTGGCTTTTAAGGTGGCGCACCAGAATTCCCTGCCTGAAGGGGACTGGTAAGTCCCGGCTTTCAGAAGAAAAGGTATATGGGTACCTGGCGAACGGATGGCTGCCATATTCCAGGCAGGCTTATCTGCTTCAGCACAATTGATGTTAACCAGCGGGATAGAAAGGGCGCCATGGAACGACATCCACATCTCAAATGGATTCAGTTTTATATTCAGAGTATCCTGAGTCAGCTGTATTTTCATTTCTTTTCGAAAGAAGCGCCCGAGCCGGTATTACGGCAGGTTATTTTCTTTATTTCGTTTATTTTTAATCGCCTTCATCCTGTTTTTACCCAGCACACCCCAGCTAAGCATACCGATAGCCGTCATAACCGCTTCTTTTTCATCCCCGTTCAGGGGATAGCTGTTCATCAGATTTTGTAAAATTATTATTGCCTGCTGGTATTCCATTGCCTTGCAGGTTTAGTGTATCACAGGACCTGCCCTCTATAAAGTATACATTACTGGTAGGTTTCAAAGCTGGTTATCTGGCTGAGTTCCTTCCTGGGCTTGGATGGATATTCGCCGGTGGGGTACCCAAGCGGAGTCATAGCCACCACCCGGATATTTTCCGGTATGCGCAAAATATTTTTTACAGTTGCCTCGTCGAAAGCTCCTATCCAGCAGGTACCGAGGCCGAGCCCTGCGGCCTGTATAAGCATGAAGGCTACTGCAATAGAAACATCTACCGTGTATCTCGGTTGGCCGCACATCATAACCGACTGAGATTCGGTAGCGCATGCGACAATGATAACCGGGGCCTGGGCGATAAAAGTCTGCCTGTTGGCCGCTTCTGCCAACCTCTGCCTCATGGCTTTTTCCCTGACTACAACGAACTTCCACTCCTGGCGGTTATTGGCCGATGGTGCCAGTCTGGCTGCTTCGAGAACCTGGTTAAGCGCAGTTTCGTCTACTTCCCTGTCCTGATAACTCCTGATGCTTCTTCTTTTTCGTATAGCCATAGAAACGTCCATCATGTTACCCCCTTGATAGAGATGTCCGGCTTATAATAACAGATTATTTGTTGGTGTAGCGCCGTTTAATCCTCAATTTGGGATAAAACGAGCCGGTTTTGGTATAATTTTATAAATTCATGGACCAAACCCGAACCATAAATATCCAGGGAATCGGCCCGGTTTTATTGCAACGAAGCCAGCGGGCAAGACGCATTATCATTACCGTCAGGCCTTTCAGCGGCGTAAAGGTGGCAGTACCACTGCAGTCTACTTTTCAAAAAGCAGAAGAGTTTGCCTTGAGTAAACAAGGCTGGATTATCCGCCACCTGGCAAAAAGCAAAGCTTTCGAAAATTCGAGCCGGGAAACGGGTAAAATCGACCGGAATGAAGCCGTAAGGATTCTCTCGGCGCGGCTTGAATATCTGGCAGGAAAACACGGCTTTCTCTACAGGCGGGTGATTTTTAGAAATCAGAAAACCCGTTGGGGCAGTTGTTCGGCCAAAAACGTTATAAGTTTAAACATCCAATTGATGAAACTGTCGGCTGAACTGGCCGACTACGTAATCCTGCACGAACTCCTTCACACAAAGATCAAAAACCACTCCAGAACTTTTTGGGCCCAACTGGACAATCTGACAGGAAATGCCAGGCAGGCCCGCGCCCGGTTAAGGGGCTACGGCCTGGAAACGCAGTAGAACCAGGCCGCCGTCAAGCAACTCGCTTCCCAGCAGGATCAGCTTGATCTGCTCCCCCGAACCAGCCATGGAAAACAGGTTATACGAGTCCCGGCCGACTATCACCGGGTGGACAAGCAGGCTTATTTCATCAACCAAGCCCTTTCCCAGCAGTATCCCGTTCAGTACCGGCCCTGAATCAATTAGGATGGTGTTGACAGCATACTTCGCTCTAAGCAGTTCAAAAGCTTCTTGGAAGTCGACATGCTCATCCCCGACAACAAGATAATCGTAATTTCTCTGCTCGAGGTACTCGAGATAATCTTTGCCGGTTTTACCCGAAACAAGTATTATAACGTCCCGACAGTATTCGAAGCTCCTGGCAGTGTGTAAAAGACCTTTGCACACGCCTCCGGTGTCCACAATTACCCAGTACGGCAGGTGCGCAGGCCTTGCCGGCTTGTTAAAATCTTCTTCTTTTTCGGCTGGCACTCCATCGCCATATAGTTCCACTCCTGTCTTTACCGTCGCAGAACCGATAAGGTGTGCATTCGCACCATATCTGCCGGCCACTGCGTAATGCAGCCCCATGTCGACTTCAAAACCGGTGACAGAACCGTCCAGGCTTACAGAGTTATGCACTATCACCTTGACCTTTTTCATTGCTGCCTTCTTTTTTACTCAAATTATAGCTCATAATTTGTCTATTTTGCCGATATCTATTTTATTATGCCATCGTTATTTATGTTAGATGGATGAGGCAAAGGGTTAAGGAGGGTAAAATGGACAGGTTCCTGGCGTTTTTTATCGTAATTCTTCTTTTCGCGGCACTCGGTGTTCACACGGGCTGTTCCAGCGCTCAAGCCGAAGAGGCTCCGTTCAAAATAGTTGTGGTGCCGGAGCAACTGAACGGCCACTCGATCGCCGGTCAACAAATCGTGTTCCTGGTAACCATAACCGATGATGGCAAAACCAGTACAATGCCGGTTACAATCTCTGCCTCGGCTGGCGGTGCAGAAATCAGCATACTGCATGCGGATATTATCGAAGGCCAGGTAGCGGAAGTTGTGGTCATCCCGTCTCAGTCGAGTGTAAATACGTCCGTAGAGGTTGAAATAACCGGGAAGCGCGGTAGCATTTCCGATACCGAAACGTTTACTTTCGATGTGGTCGAAGGCGAGGATGACAGGGGTGAATATGCAGCCGAACTGAAAGACAAATTCGTCAGCTGGCTGGAAACAAACCACCCTGAGTTGGGGATAGCAAGTGAAAACGAATGGATCGGAACCATGGTCAGCCCCCAATGGCTGATTGTCTCCCATTACCTGTATTTTTCCGACGAATGGGAAATGCATGTTTCCTGGCATATTATGATCGCTCCGTACGACTGGGCAAAGATAGACTTGAGGCACCGGTTCGATGAAACGGCACCGTCGTACGCATTCGAGATTTCATCCCTTTCCGGCAACACGGCACCCATCGTAATCGAACTGCCGGAAACGGTATGGCGCTGATTTGACTGTTTAACCAACTTGAAGAATTTCGGGCGAGTCATTCGAACATTTGCGATAAGGAGCCGGACAAGTGTCCGGCTCCTTTTTTATTCCCGGTATGTCGAAACAAAATACGCTGGTGACTATATAACCGGTAACTGGGCAATGTCAAGAGCCGTATCACTGCGCGCGGGTAAAGAAATCACGGTAAATTCTATAATGTTCGGTTTTCTCAAATTCGACTGGTGACAAAGTTTGAGCATCGAAATTGTAAATCCTGGCCCCCGGCATTGAAAGGAGTATAGGGGAATGGGTGGCGATTATGAACTGGGCGTTGCCCGCCCGGGCGTATTTATGGATAATATCGCGAAGTTTCAACTGGCTTTTAGGTGAAAGGGCTGTTTCGGGTTCATCCAGCAGGTAAAGGCCTTTAATCTTGTAGCGCGCCTCGAAATAGGAAATGATCGACTGCCCGTGCGACATAGCCTTAAGAGAGCTGCCGCCGTAATATTCGAGTATTTTGGGTGTGACGGCCGCACAGCCATCCAGCATGCGTGTAAAATATTCGAATATCTGGGCCGAAAAATAAGCCCCGGGAACCGAGCCGTCAGCCCATTCTATGTCCATGCAGCGGTAAAGCTGGTCTTCCAAAGGGTTGTAGTGATGGCGCCGGCTTTCTTCGAGCTGCCAGATATGTATACCGCACCTCAGGCAAATGGCTTTGAGCACGGTCGACTTTCCGGTGCCGTTTTCACCCACGAACAGGGTTACCGGCCTTTCCAGGTCGATTTCCCGGGTAGCGCGTATGATATCCAAATTGAAAGGATACTGGTTGATATCGGGGTACCGGGCGCTTTGCAGGGTTACCTTTTTTAAATGCACGGGCTGATTCCTTTCTCTGGTTTAATAAATTATAGGATTACCCGGAGTTGAAAACAAACATTACGGGTTATTAAAACAGCCCAATCGCAGAGTTGCTTTGCAGTAGATGTTGTAACCACAGGAGGCTGGGAATATAATCAGATATATACAAACCCTGCATTTGTGGAAACGACCGCCAGATGGGGCAAATTTGCGTGAAGATAGACAAGAACATTACGGACACCCTGCGGGCGACAGTTATCGTCCTGGCGCTGGCAATACTGGCTGTTGCCGGCATCCAGGCTTATATATCTGTGACCACCAACGAAACGGAGCAAATCCACCACTTTCTAAGCATGGCTTCGAGTCTGCATGACGATATCGACGGCAACCTGGTTTTTCAGGACATAACGGGACTCATAGATACCATTTCTGCCGGACAAATTGAAAACGCCAGAGAAATGGAACTGGCAATATCTCACGGTGCGTATTTGACGAAAGCCTACAAGGAACGGTTTTATAACCTTGTTTCGGTCACAGACAACACTCTGGCGCTGAAAAATTCCCTTATCCGGGAAGGGGGGTTCCTGCTGAGCTGTTATCACTATTTGAGGTTGGCTCTTGAAAGCAGAACAAGCGAAGATAGCGCCAACTTTTCTGCAAATATTGAACAAACCAGACAATATCTGGACGATGCCATGGCACTGAGAAGCCAGAACCGGACGGAACTGGAACGCTGGATAACTGAAATTGAAGCTTGATCAGCCGGCCATGCTCATGACGCCCCGCTCAAAGGAGGCCTGAATGTTATATTGCTCTTACATGGTAACCCCCGGCGGCGAATTGCAAACCAGCCTTGAACTGGAGGGAATCAAGGAAGCGCTTGATTCGGGTACCGGGCTTATCTGGGTCGATTTTCTCGACCCGGGAGAACAGGAAAAGGTGTTTATGGAAGAAGATTTGAAGTTCCACCACCTGGCGGTCGAGGATTTCATTAACTCTGCAACTCACTCACCCAAAGTTGATGATTTTAACGATTACCTGTTGCTGATGCTGCATGGCATCAACTACGCTATCGAAACCGACACTGTCGAAACAGCTGAACTCAGGATGTTTATCGGCCCTCACTTTGTTATTACCGGCCACCACCACTTTCTGTACAGCATTGAATCTGTAAAGAATCATGTAGAGAACGGCGCCGGCTTTTTGAAACAGGGGGCGGACTTTCTGGCTCATGCAATAATCGATGCTTTGATTGACAACGTCCTGCCTACCGTCGACCGTATGGCAGAAGTTTCAGTCGAAATCGAAGACGCGATTATAGCCAATCCGGAAAGGTCTTCCCTCGAGGCGGTAATGGACCTGAAAAGATCAACCCTGCAAATCCACCGGGTAATGGCTCCCCAGCGCGAGATTATCTATCGCATGAGCCGCGGCGATTTTCCCGTTATTAAAAAGAAATCGCAGATATACTACCGGGATGTTTACGACCATATCACGAGGATCTCGGAACTCAACCAGACTACCCGCGAAATTGCCGATAATGCGTTGTCGACATATCTTTCATCACTATCTATCAAGCAGAATGAAGTAATGAAACTGCTGGCGATCGTTGCCGCCGTTTTCCTGCCGCTTACCCTGCTCGCCGGCATCTACGGTATGAATTTCGAAAACATGCCCGAACTCAAATGGCCTTGGGGTTATTTTGCCGTGCTGGGAATTATGGCCTCCGCCATAATAGGACTAGTATGGAAATTCTGGACAAGCAAATGGATAACTATAGGCCGGAAAGCCGGGAAGGTTTTTGACTTGAGAGCAGGCCACGAAAGAATAAAGGAGTATAACCCCACCAGGAAAAAGCAGTAGTTACAATCCTTCAAGAACAACCACTGCAACCGCCGCAAGAACCGGAACTGCAACTCTTGCCCACGCCAAAACTGAAAGAAGAAAAAACTCGCTCCACCCCTTTTTGTCCGCAGGCGGCGCATTCGATATCTGCAGAATCAGTATGCATGGGCAGCAGTAACTCGAATTCATGGCAACATTTGTTACATCTGTAAGTATACAGGGGCATTTTGCCAACCTCCATATGCGCCGTTTTGCTTCGGAAAGTCCTGCAATAATATTAACGCATTACACTTACAGGACAAAATTATCAGCCAAACAGCCCGCTGACAGCCTCCGCCCGGCGGTAAGCTGTCAGCTACAAATTCCATTGCCAGCCGGTTTTTATTAATTTAGGGCTGGAAAGGCGGCGGGTCCTGAACCTGAACCTGGTTTACAGTCCCCTGGCCGTTGTCCCCCCTAACCTTGTCGCCGCCAGCAAACACGGTTGAAGTTGCCGAGATGCACAGCACTCCAACCAATAACAGTGTGAGTAATATTTTCTTCATTTCTACCTCCTGGATGGCAGTGATTATAATACCCGGCGCCATTAAACACAATAGTACTATCGAGTTAACAACGTCCTCGGCACACTTGCACCATTGACCCAGAAACCGGGACAGTTTATCCTTTTCAAAACTGAATTCGTCACTTTTGCATTTTGGGCACGGCAGCCTGGACTGAAAGGAGAAATCCAATCCGTGATTTTGGCTGATAATCCAGTCAATTGGAGCACAAGTGTTTCAATCCTGGAGAACTGTCGCAGTGCTTGTTTGATTGCTGTCATGCCCTGGTTATACAATACTCTGTATAATCATGGAGAACGAATTGTTAAACGTCAGAGTTGAAACGGATAACGATGTTACAACTATCTACCATATAAACGCACAGGGGTTCGGCCGGGAAAAAGAAGCCG
Source organism: Dehalococcoidaceae bacterium (assembly GCA_016928015.1). Taxonomy (GTDB): domain Bacteria; phylum Chloroflexota; class Dehalococcoidia; order Dehalococcoidales; family CSSed11-197; genus CSSed11-197. The sequence continues at coordinate 8,269 of JAFGLQ010000076.1, read as the reverse complement.
AATTCGTAAATCACCTCAGAGACCACCATGGAATAACCTTGTCCCTGGTCGCAGAATATAACGGCTTGCTGGTGGGGCATGCTTTGTTCAGCCCGGTAAGAATCGAGCCTGATGGTGCCGGCTTCAATTCAGTTACCCTGACGCCGCTGGCAGTTTTACCTGAATACCAGCGCAGGGGCATCGGCTCCATGCTGGTCCGGGAAGGCATGGAAAAAATCCGGTCATTGGGTCACGACATTATATTTCTGGTAGGCCATCCGGAGTATTACCCCCGTCTTGGTTTCACTCAAGCCAAACCGAAGGGATTTCGCTGCGAGTTCGACGTACCGGATGAAGCCTGGATGCTTTTGGAGGCCGTTAAGGTTGATTGCGAAAAACTGGAAAGAACGGTGTATTTCCGGCCGGAGTTTCGTATGGCAATGGAAAGCAGTTAGCCACAGCCGGACACAAAGGGGGTAAAATGGAAAACAATTCCTACGGCGCTATAGATGCATATATCCAGACCTTTCCACCGCATGTCCAGGAAATCCTGCAAAAAATAAGGCAAACAGTAAAAAAAGCGGCGCCTGATGCCGCTGAAGCCATAGCCTACCAGATGCCGACTTTCAGGCTTGACGGCAACCTGGTGCATTTTGCCGCGCACAAAAACCATATCGGGTTCTACCCCACCCCTTCCGGAACCGAGGCGTTCAAGCAAGAACTGGCACAGTATAAAGGCGGGAAAGGTTCGATCCGTTTTCCTCTGGATAAGCCAATACCCTATAACCTTATCGAAAAAATCGTCCGCTTCCGGGTGGCAGAAAACAGCTCCGTAAAGAACGCAAGATAGACGTCCGGCAATACCGTTAATCCTGAGTAACAAATGTTACCGCAGCAAGCGGTTGTTCTTGATATGATGGCATATATCAAGTTGCCGTAATGACAAATAAAAACCTTTGGATGAAGAGCCTTTTATACACAAGCATGGTTATTGCAGCCGCTGTGACGTCCCTGTCGTGCAGCAACCTTTCCTACCACATACCGGTATTCGAGCAGGCGCCGCCTGTGCTTGAAATACAAACGATGACTAATAAATATGTCTCCGACCCGAATGGAGCTGCCGCCCTGTATGAAGGCAACGCTTTCCTTTTCCCTTCGGTGGCGGTTGACCAGGTATCGAACCTGCGGACCCTGCAGGGCGAAGAATTCATGTCAGGTGAACTCTTCGCTGCCTGCGGCCCGGCCCGGTTCTTCCCCATGTATCTGCATGACCTGGATGAAATCGGACCGGGTTTCGTCGTCGACATTACCGGCCAGGTTCAGGGCTATACCGGCAGATATTACTCGATAATCAACTGCACTTACTGGGTAATAGAAGGCGGCACGCTGCCGCCCCCTAGTGGTTATTAGCCTTGCTGCTTTTTACAATAATTAGATACCGGTAAGCTTATCCCCTTGGAACGAGTACCGGATTGTCAGAGACCACGTGGCAGTCGGCACAAATGTTCGGATCTCTTTCCCATTGCTGGTGCAACGGCGGAAAACCATGACAGGAAAAACAAACTGCTCCGCCTGTCTCCGATATCAACCCTTGAATATACGGGTTGCTCGGGTCGACGATCAGGTAGACATGGGGAATCTCCGGAGCCGCCGTGGTAAATGTAACCGGGACAGTTGTGGTTGTGCCACCAGGTGCGGGAGTCACGGTAGTGGTCAGGCCTCCATCGGAACAGGAAGCCATGAGAATGGAGCCTAAAATCAGGACTGCCAGGATCAAACCGGTACGGGTGAGGGTTTTCATAACCAACCTCCTTATTCGCCGGTGAAAGTAAACGAATGCAGAATAACACTATTATAAGGCGCTGTAAATACCAATTTAATACATTTTTGTAACAAATTTGCAGGCGGCTTACTCCAGCCAGCCCCAAATAAGCCAATATACAAATTAATATAAAGGTGGAGACTGCTGATTGCCAGTATGCCGGTTTTATTACTTAAAGCATCCAGCACCATCATACCGGGTACAGCGGCACCACGGGATTATACCCGGTTATGATAGTATATTTACCTGAAAGGGATTAATTATCATGACGCAATCCACCTTACCGAAACTGGAGAAAAAACAAATAAAACAGGCAGCTTTGATGCTTTCAAGGGCATTCAAAGACGGGATGAGAGAGCTTTTCCCCGATGCCGAAGAGAGGCGCAAAAAAGAGCCCGTTATCATTGAATTCCATCTCCGCCTCAGTTATTCATACAGCCTGCCCGTCATAACTTCGCCCCTTTTGGAGGGAATTGCGGTCTGGGTACGTTCCGACCGGCTGAAGAAAAGAACCTTCTGGCGTATCCTCGGCTCAGGTTGTGCCCCTCTGGCGCTTCGAATAGGCGTCAAGACGGTCAGGATAATGAACACCCATGATGAATATACACTGCAAAAACATAAAGAACTGGTTCCGGGCAGGCACTGGTACCTGGCGGCGCTGGCAGTCGACCCGGCACACCAGGGTAAAGGGCATGCCAGCCGGTTGCTGAAAGACGGGCTGAGCCGGGTTGATGAGGAGAATTTACCCTGCTATCTTGAAACAGAAGGGGAGAAGAATGCGGCCATGTACCGCCGCTTCGGTTTTGAGGTTATCGACGAATTCGTTGCCCCGGGCTCAAACGAAACAACAATAGCCATGCTGAGAAAACCCCGCCGGGTTTAAACAGTCTTGCGCCGCACGGGCGCTGCTTAATTGGCTCAGCCGACGCCGAAAAACGACCATAATTCATCGATGGCCACCTGGTATATGCCATCAGGACGCGTATCTATCATCAGATCGAATACGACAACCGTGTTTTCGCCCGCTCCAAGGGTAATATGCCGGGTCTGGTATTCCTTCCAGTCGATATACACGGTGATGTCCCGGCCTGCCGGCATGTTTGCGGTATTAGCGGCCTCAACCGAGATAATAATGTCTTCGCCGTATTCGAGGTTCTTGATATCGCAAAATCCAGACTGGTCCACGGTTTCAACAACCAGGTTCGAAAGAATGATGTTACTCTCAAGCGTTTTTTCATCAGCCGTGTAACCGCCCGGTTGCAGCATGGCGGTGGCGCCGCTGCAACCGGCAAGCGATACAAGAACTGTAACCAGAACCAGTATTATTTTTATTTTCATGTTTTCTCCCGGAGCAAATCAGGCGCAGAACTGGGCCGCCTTGACGATATACCGGTATCTCTCCGGTTCTTGACTTATATTATCGCATACGAACTCTTATTCACCAAATTTCGCTTGGTTTGCAAGATTGTTAACCGTAATATGTTCTGGAGTTGCCGGATTCGCGATTACGACTTATATAGCCGTGCGCCAGCAGCGGTGTTCTTTTACGCTCAAGCTGAGCCGGCTCTGACTGGCTTGATGTGAGCCTTGTGTAATTATGTTCACCGGCGCCAATGAGACCGCCCAACAAGTGGCGGAGCCTGACTGGTATCCGCCGTTTCGCGGACGGAGCTGAAGGACTGGTATAAATAGTGGCAGAGCATGGTTATCAATCTTTCGGATTAACCCGCTGACAGCGCCCGAACGAAACACCCAGGCAAATGTAAATAATGATGGCTGCAAATGCCAGTAAATACAAACCCAGAGTAGATGGAATCGCGCTTGCTCCCATGAGGACTATTGCGAAACCCGTTAAAACCAAACGAAAGCTTCCGGGTATCAAGCCAGCCTCGGCCAACCCGGCAATTTGATTAATCAATCCGAAACCAAAAAGTATTATTCCCGCCATAAAAAGCCCGGTAACCATCATGCCGCTGCCTTCGAAAAAGGCCGACGCCTGTGAACCCCCGGCTATGAAGGCTACTGCTCCTATACCGTCAGCCCCAAGGCCGGCAGCCAAAAGGATCCCGCCCAGGGTGATAAGAACCAAGCTTATTGTGCCGGACCGGCCCTGTCCTACCGAGTTCAAATACAGGGCGATGAAATAGGCCGCCACAATAGAAATTCCGAAAGCAACGGAACTGACAATATGCCCCCAGAACCATCTTCCGGTTTGGCTGGCAGCCGCTTCGGTTGCCAGGTCGTTGGCATAATCGGAGACAAAAGGTATCATGAATATGCCTAAACACAGAACTGCCGGGAAAAGAAGCAAGATAAAACTGTTTCGGTTCTTCATTAGGTTCGACCGATAGAAATAATATCAAACAATAGCAATAATTCATAGAGGCGGGGAAGCTTAGTTGTAATGTTGATAGTTCAATGGTTAAATTAAAGTATAAAGAAAGCATCGCAAAATACAGGAGGGGGAATTATGTCACAAGAGGAAAAGGCAGACAAGAAACAGGCGGTAGACAGTTTTGTTGAAATTTTCACGTCTTTCGGCCAAGCAATCGGTGAGATTTTTAACGACCCTGCTTTGAAAGAAAGGGCCCGGGAATTTACCGAAAGCGCGTCGGCTTCAGTCAAAACCATGGCAAATAGATTCAAGGATGAGGAGGTTAAAGCCAAATTCAGGGATGTAGGTAAAGCCGCTCAGGTTTTCGGCAAAAGTGTGGTCGATTCCTTCAAGGATGAAAAAACGGGCAAGAAACATTTTACCACCGAGGAAGCCAGGCAGATCGGGGAAAAACTGGGCATCGACTGGAGCCGGTTTGATGTTGAACAGTACCGCATGGGGCTGGACGCGGAACTCGAGCACGGCCTTGCAGATCCCGCTACCAATGTCACCAACGACGATCCTATCATTACCGGTAAAATAGCCCTGGCACACCTGAATGAATTCCCGGATTACTATACCAGGCTGGAGAAGATGGAGAGGGAAACCGAAGGCAAATAATTAAGTTCCGTCATTTATTCGCCTGTATTAGTTCTGTATGAGATTTGAGAGAAATAACCCCCATTACACATATAACGACTTGGAGGAATGGCTGTCAACCGGCCGGTATCGGCATCATGTCTTCAGTTGAAGAAGTAATCGATAAGCTGAAAAATAGATCCAAGCCCGGCAGCCTGGAAGGAATGGCCAGGTACGGTATGGCCGTTGAAAAAAGGCTGGGTGTGCCGGTTCCTGAAATGAGAAAACTGGCAAAGGAACTGGGCAAAAACCACAACCTCGCCCTCGAACTATGGCCAACCGGCATCGCGGAAGCACAAATTGTAGCTGCACTCATTGCCGATCCGCACGAGTTAACGGAACAGCAAATGGAAGACTGGGTAAAGGATTTTAACTCCTGGGACGTATGCGACCAGGTATGCATGAACCTTTTCGACAAATCGCCGCTTGCCTGGAAGAAAATTCAGGACTGGGCTCAACGCGATGAAGAATTCGTCAAGAGGGCTGCTTTCTCCTTGATAGCCTGCCTGGCTTGGCATGATAAAAACAGCGGAGACGAGAGGTTTATCGGCTTATTACCGCTGATCGTAAAATGCGCTGGTGATGAACGAAATTATGTTAAAAAAGCGGTGAACTGGGCATTAAGGCACATCGGCAAAAGAAATCTAAACCTGAACAGGGCTGCCATTGAATGCGCTTACAGAATAAAGCAGATCGATTCACGGACCGCCCGCTGGATAGCCGCCGACGCTATCAGGGAACTTGAGGGCGAAGCCGTAAAGAAGAGATTAAGCAGAAAGAGCTGAATCCAGGCAATCTTGCTACAAAAAAAGAAGGGGCTGTTTCCAAACCCCTTCTTAATAGTCCTGCGCAACCGGTCTCCGGTTATTTTTTACCCATTAATACCAGTACGCCATAAACAATGAGGAAAATGCCAACAATCCAGGCAACGATAGTTGGAAGACTCAAAAATGGCAGGATCAGCAAACCCGCTACAATACAAACGATACCGACCACCAGCTTGTTGGAAAAGATGCCCATGTTGCCCTCCTGATTATATTTATCAAGAGAATAGCACCGCACTCGACCCGGGTCAATATCTCTTATCTACCAATTTTATATTTCAGCTTTTTTGACATTATCAGATAAAGTACGTATATTATACGTATAAGGAGGCGGCTCATGCACAAAAAATTGACCGTTACAATTGATGAAGAAGTCTATGAAGGCCTGCACAAATACATCGGACAGCGGAAAATAAGCAGGTTCATCGAAGAGCTTGTCAGGCCGCATGTGGTCCGCCCCAACCTTGAATCGGCTTATGCCCAAATGGCCCGGGACAGAAAGAGGGAGCAGGAAGCTCTGGAATGGGCTGAGTTAACATTTGGGGATATCGGGCATGAAACGGCGTGAGGTATGGTGGGTTAGTTTCGAACCTTCGATCGGTGGGGAAATAAAGAAAAAGCGGCCTGCCGTAATTATCAGCAACGATGCTGCGAATAAGTTTTTAAACAGAGTCCAGGTGGTACCCCTCACTTCGAAAACCGAGCGCGTTTACCCCAGTGAAGCCGTTGTGGTTTTTCAGGGCGAAGAAAGCAAGGCCATGGCAGACCAACTGGTAACTGTAGCCAAAGAGCGGCTCCTTAGTCGAATCGACAGTCTTTCACCCGAAGATATGCACAGGATAGAGGAAGCCATCAAGATACAACTCGATATCCGGTGAAACAACGACGTATAACCTGCCGCAACACAAATAGCACCGGCCGGCTTCGAACCTTACTTAACTGCTATGCTGACTCGTATATAATTTGTTGACGAACCGGCAGCCGTCATTATTCGGAGGATTATAAAAGCACATTTTTTCCGGGTTGTTTTTGGAATACTTCAAACAGCCCCAGCATTGACTGAACAACCTCACTTTATGTTGCCCCGTATAAGCCTGGCAGAGGTTGAATGCCTGTTCGAGGGAGAGTGTAATATTAGTATACATTCATAATCCTCCCTGATAAAAGATAACAACAGATGGCTTTACCCGTTCAAATCCCTCCAAGCTGGTAAACAAATTCGCTGTCGGTCCTGGATGTCGGTTTGAATCCAAAGCGTTCAAACAGCCTGCAGGATGAAATATTGTCACTATCGATATTGGCGGTGATTATCTTTTTCTCCAGGGTGTTGAAAATAAAGGAAATAACCGCCTTGACGCCCTCTGCAGCATATCCCTGCTTCCAATATTCCGGAGCCAAGGTACAACCGATTTCGGCTTCAGCCGAATTATCAAGAAAATGTATGCCGATATCACCAATGTGTTTATTGCTCTCTTGATGAAATAAGCCCAGCTGATACCATGTGTTTGGAATATTTGGCTTCGGTGAAATCGAATTAAGAAAACCGGTCGCATCTGCCAGGTTCTTTGGCTGAAACCCCTGGAAGCGGGAAACCTCATTCAATGATCTGTAACTAAACAGCGTTGCGGCATCTTTGACATTCAAAAGCCTGATTCTTAACCTTTCGGTTTCAAGACAGATATCGTTCATGATAAACAGTATGCCCGGATTCCCAATACTCCTCATATGGTAAAGGAGCAGTATCACTTATATATTTATTTTGTGTTATCATTCAATGGGAATGATAAATAAAACCAGCCTGCCTCTGATAGCCGGTATTCTAGATATAACCATCGGCGTTATTATCCTGATAATGTTGCTTGTATTCGCTGTAATCCCTGCAATTATACCCGCAAATATTGGCCACGTGGAAGCTGGAATGCTGGTATTCTTGATACTGCCGGGTTTTGTTATTGGCGTGCTGGCTTTGGCCGGCGGAATATGCGCTATCCGCAGAAAAAGATGGGGATGGGCGCTTGCAGGTTCAATTGCCGCCGCTGTTAATCCTTTGCCTCTTGGCATAATGGCAGTGATATTAGTGGTATTATCTAAGAAAGAGTTTGCCTAGTTCCTCTCCACCTGGAGATAATTGCCCGGTCTCTCATATCATCCGGGTGGCACCGGAAGCAAATTCCATTATGACAGCTTATTACTCCTTCGCATTCCGGGCATTTCCACTTCTTCGCTTCCCTTTCCAGGAGACTTTCAATTCCGTTTTCTTTGATAAATTTCAGGTTCTCAATATTGCTCATGTGGTAAAAAGTGCGGTACCGCTTATCGAGTGATTTGAGCCGCCGGCAGGGAAAATCGGCGCAATCGCAGCAGAAGTTGATGAGACCGTTGCCCAGTAGGCTGCACTGTTTGTCCATATACGTACAGTTCTCCCCACGCGGCCGGCAACCGGCACAATAATCCTTGTGAAAACCCTTCTTTTTCAAGCCATTTTGCATCGCCAGGTAATTGGCGCATAGTCCGCAATTCATTCCACAGGGAGCAATAAGTTCTTTGTCCATATTCAGTAGTTTATCACGAAGTGCAAGTTTTTAAAGAGTGAACCGCCGATTAAGGGTAATCAGTATATTAAAACGGCAT
>JAFGLQ010000075.1 GCA_016928015.1 Dehalococcoidaceae bacterium | reverse complement strand
TTCAGTCTGGGTATGGGGGAACCGGTGGTGATCAGCGCTTACCACGACCTTGGCATTGATGACCTGCTGGACAGCATTGTAGCTTTATTACCTGAAAGCGCCAGCCACCCGACCGAAGAGAAGGATATACTCAAGCTTGCCCTGGTGGGCCGGCCCAATGTGGGTAAATCCATGCTGCTCAACCAGCTGCTGGGGCGCGAAAGGGTGATAGTCAGCCAGATTCCCGGCACCACACGGGATGCTATCGATACCGTGTTGGAGGTTGATGGGGAAGAAGTGCTTCTTATCGATACTGCCGGAGTAAAGAGACGCGGCCGGGTTGGGACGGGTGTCGACAAGTATAGTGTGGTAAGAAGCCTCAAGGCGATTGACCGTGCCGATATCGCCCTGCTGCTGCTCGACGCCACCGAACCGGCTACAGCCCAGGACACCCACGTTGCCAGTTTTATCCAGCAGGCGGGCAAGGGGGTGATCCTGGTGGTGAACAAGTGGGACCTGATAAGCGATGTGGAGCAGGCGGAATTCAGCCGTTTTGTAAGCGAACGCTTCAAGTTTATGCCGTATGCCAGCATAATTTATACCTCGGCCAAAACCGGAAAAGGAGTTAACAAACTGATTCCGGAGGCCAGAAACATTAAACTGGAAAGACAGAAGCGAATCGGTACAGGCGAATTGAATGGTTTCATCGGCCGGGTTGCGGCTTCGCACCCGCCACCCCGTTCGGGAGTAAAGGTGCTTAAAATTTACTACTCAACTCAGGCTGAAATCGAACCGCCGACGTTTGTCTTTTTCGTTAATGATGCCCGCCTGGTTCATTTTTCATACCAGCGCTTTCTGGAAAACAAAATCAGGGAAACCTATGGTTTCGATGGCACCCCCGTCAAGATGGTCTTTAAAAACCGGGGAGATTCCTAGTTGGTTGTATTCAAGTTCGTACTCGTAGCTTTGCTGGGCTACCTGATAGGCTCGATTCCCTGGGGGCTTATCATCAGCCGTCAATTTGCCAGGGTAGATATTCGAAAATACGGCAGCGGGCGCACCGGTGGAACCAATGTCTACAGGACGCTGGGGCGTAAAGCCTTTTTCGCGGTGGTACTGCTCGATATTGCCAAGGGCGCCGTCAGCGTTGCGCTGGCAGCATTTATTGTGAGTGGAGATATTATTCCACTGGGTGGCTCCGGCCTGGGATCGGTTTTTGCCCAGACACTGGCCGGCATGGCGGCTGTTGCCGGCCATATATGGCCGGTGTATGCCGGCTTCAAGGGAGGGCGGGGTGTCGCCACTTTCTTCGGCGCTCTCATTGCCATGTGCCCTCTGGCCGGATTATTCGGCGGCGCTTTGCTGATCGTGGTTGCCCTGCTTACCAAGTACGCTTCTCTGGGTTCAATTACCGGTATTGTGGGGGCTTATGCCATACTGGTGCCTCTTACCTTGATTTACGGGTATCCTTTGGAATATCTTATATTCGCACTGGCAGGGACGGTTCTCATTACCCTGGTACACCGCGACAACATCAAGCGGCTGGTGGCAGGCAACGAAAGAAGGTTCAACGTTCGCGTAAAGCTGAACGGCGAAGACCGGGAGCCGGGCAACCGGGAGTAATATTCAACCATGGCCAAAGTGACAGTTATCGGAACCACTACCTGGGGTATGACTTTAAGTTATTTAATGGCAAATAAAGGCTTGAATGTCAGTTTATGGGCTCGTACACCTCAGGAAGCTCAGAAAATCGCTCAAGAAGGTTTTGACGCTGTTAGAATGCAGGGAGTCAAGATCCCGGCGGGTATAAAAGTAACCTCAGATACATCTGAAGCCGTGGACCGGGCGGAAGCGGTCATACTGGCAGTGCCGTCCCAGACCATGCGTACCAATATCCGGGCGATCAGGAAATTTCTGAAAAGCCCGGTTCTTATTGTCAGCGCCGCCAAAGGGTTGGAACTCGGCTCCAACAAGCGCATGAGCGAAGTGATTGCCGAAGAGGTCGACCGCTCGCTCCGGCATAATATCTGTGTACTTTCCGGTCCGAACCTTTACCGTGAAATACTCAAAGGCTTGCCGGCTTCCTCGGTTATTGCGGCTGAAAAGGAAGATATCGCCAACCGGGCGCAAAAACTGTTGACCGCTCCCAATTTCAGCATATTTATACAGCATGATATTATCGGTGTGGAACTTGGAGGTACGCTTAAGAATATTATCGCTATCGGCGCCGGTATGATAGACGGACTGGGATACGGGGACAATGCCAAAGCCGCCTTTATTACCCGGGGGCTTACCGAAATGAGCGCACTCAGCCTGGCAATGGGTGCCAGTCCCCTCACTTTATCCGGCCTTTCCGGCCTGGGGGATTTGATTGCTACCTGCGCCAGTTCGCTGAGCCGCAATCATTTTGTTGGATATGAACTCAGCCGGGGCAAAAGCATGGAGGAAATCCGGCAGGCTCTGGGTTCTGAAGTATCGGAAGGGGTTACCACTACGGCGGCTGTCTGGGATATTGCGCAACACCTGCGCCTGGAGATGCCGATAACGGAAAGACTGTACAAGGTCCTGTATAAAGGTTCCGATCCCGGCAGGATCATTGCCGAAATTCTTGGTATCGAAGGCCGGCATGAACTGGCCGGGCACCGCTGGAACCTTTTTTCTTTTCTGCGCCGCAAAGGCCACCAGCGTTAAGGTTCTATTTTCTTCCTGGCATTATCGCCGTTAAGGCTGTTTAACAACTGCTCGAACAGTTTTTTCTGTTCCTTGTTTAACTTTTCAGGGGTTACCACCTTCAAGTTGACCAGCTGGTCTCCCTGGCCGTTTCTTTGCAGACGGCGAATGCCCCGGTTTTTAAGCTTATAGACAGTTCCGCTCTGTGCACCCGGCGGGATTTTCAATTTATCTTCTCCGTACAGGGTGGGAACCTGGATTTCGCAGCCGAGCGCAGCCTGGGCAAAGTTAATCTCCAGGTCGTAGTTGACATCATAACCTTCACGCCGGAAATATGCGTGCGGCTTAACCTCGGCGGTTATATAAACATGGCCCGGAGAACCGCCGCGGTCTCCGGCGTCTCCTTCTCCGGTAAGACGGATGGCATTGCCGTCGTCGATTCCAGCGGGGATATTTACCTTGAGTGAATGGCGTTTGCGTTCCTTGCCGCTGCCGCGGCACTGGCCGCAGGGTTGTTCCACGATTCGCCCCTCGCCGCCGCACTTGGGGCAGTTGATGACATTGGTAAAACGGCCGAAGAGGCTCTGCTGTACCCGCTGAACACGGCCGCGGCCGTCACACTCCGTGCAGCGCGGAGTTTCAGAGCCGGGTTCGCTGCGGGAACCATGGCAGCGGGAGCAGCGCTCTACGCGGTTTACGTCGATTTCCTTGTCGCATCCCAGGGCGGCTTCTTCGAAGGTTAATGTTACACGGGTATGTATATCAGAACCCGGCCGGGGTGAAAATTCGGCTTCGGAGGAAGCGCCGAAAAAGGCATCGAAGATATCGCCGAATCCGCTGAAACCGAAATTGCCGAAACCTTCGAAACCCTGTGATTGTGCACCGGCGTGGCCGAACCGGTCATATGCGCTGCGTTTGGCCTGGTCTGAGAGAACCTCATAAGCTTCATTTACTTCTTTAAAGCGCTCCGCCGAACCGTTTTCATGATTCGAATCGGGATGGCAGTCCTTGGCCAGCTTTCGGAAAGCTTTCTTGATGTCTTCGGGGGATGCATCCCGGGCAACACCCAGCACTTCATAGTAATCTCGTTTTACAGCCATATATTTTACTTGCCATGTTTAGCCCCTCTTGCGAAATGCAAGAGGGGCTAAGAATTCAACCTTACAATCTTATTTTAAAACAAAGAAGGCTTCAGTCTCAAGCTTATACCTCGCGGTATTCGCCTTCGACGGTCCCTTCATCCGTTTTGCCACCTTCTTCGCTGCCGGCCTGCGCCTGTTCTCCGCCAGCCTGCTGTTCCGGGCCGGGTTGTTGGGCTGACTGCTGTTGATAAACGGCCGTGCCGACTTTCTGCATTACTTCCGACAGTTCCTGCTGGCGGCTCTTGATGGCTTCGACATCACTGCCCTGCAGGGCGGTTTTGAGTTCGGCTGTTTTATCTTCGAGCTCCTTGGCCATATCCGCCGGAATTTTATCCCTCTGCTCTTTCAATGTCTTTTCCGCGTTATAGGCCATGTTGTCGGCAATATTTCTGGTTTCGATTTCATCCTTGCGCTGACTGTCTTCGCTGGCGTGGAGTTCAGCTTCCTTCTTCATCTTTTCGACTTCTTCCTTGGAAAGCCCGGAAGAAGAGGTGATGGTGATTTTCTGCTGTTTACCGGTACCTTTGTCCACGGCGCCTACGTTCAGGATGCCGTTGGCATCGATGTCGAAAGTAACCTCGACCTGGGGTACGCCGCGGGGTGCCGGCAGAATGCCGTCCAGCATGAAGCGCCCGAGAGTACGGTTGTCGTTAGCCATGGGGCGCTCGCCCTGCAGTACATGTATTTCCACGCTGGGCTGATTGTCCGAGGCAGTGGAGAATACCTGGCTCTTGGATGTCGGAATGGTGGTATTTCTGGGAATCAGCGGAGTCATTACGCCGCCGAGGGTTTCGATACCCAGAGTAAGCGGAGTAACATCCAGCAGCAGGACGTCCTTGACTTCGCCCTTTAGCACGCCGGCCTGGATGGCGGCGCCGACAGCTACTACTTCGTCAGGATTGACGCCCTTGTGCGGTTCTTTGCCGAAGAACTCGGTAACCTTTTGCTGTACCAGCGGCATGCGGGTCTGGCCGCCTACCAGTATTACTTCGTCAACCTGTGCCGCTGTTTTGCCGGCATCCTTGAGAGCCTGTTTGCATGGTTCCATGGTTTTTTCCACCAGGTCTCCCACCATCTGCTCCAGTTTGGCGCGGGTCAAGGCGATATTGAGATGTTTGGGGCCGGAAGCATCGGCTGTGATAAAGGGCAGGTTGATGTCTGTCTGCTGAACTGTTGACAGTTCGCATTTGGCTTTTTCGGCCGCTTCGCGCAGGCGTTGAAGGGCCATCTTGTCCTGGCTCAGGTCTATGCCCTGGTCTTTCTTGAACTCGGTAATCAGCCAGTCGACTATTCTCTGATCGAAATCATCGCCGCCGAGATGGGTGTCGCCGGCGGTGGATTTTACCTGGAAGGTGCCATCCCCGATTTCAAGAATGGAGATATCGAAGGTGCCGCCGCCAAGGTCATAAACGGCTATGGTTTCATCGCCTTTCTTGTCCAGTCCGTAAGCCAGCGATGCGGCGGTAGGCTCATTAATAATTCTGAGGACCTTAAGTCCGGCGATTTCACCGGCATCCTTGGTTGCCTGGCGCTGGGAGTCATTGAAGTATGCCGGCACGGTTATTACGGCTTCGGTAACCTTTTCGCCCAGATAGGCTTCGGCATCGGCCTTGAGTTTACCTAATATCATGGCCGAGATTTCCGGCGGGCTGTATTCCTTGCCGCCCATGGCTACTCTAACATCACCATTGGCTGCCTGGGTAACCTTGTAGGATTTGCGTTTGGCATCATCCGATACAGGCAGTTCGCGGCCGGACGGGTCTGTCCATTTGCGCCCCATGAAACGTTTAATTGAATATACGGTATTTTCCGGGTTGGTAGTTGCCTGGCGTTTGGCGACCTGGCCAACCAGCCTTTCGCCGCTTTTGGAAACGGCGACCACGGAAGGGGTTGTCCGGTTACCTTCTGCATTGGATATTACGGTGGGCTCGCCGCCCTCCATAACCGCCATGCAGGAAAATGTAGTGCCGAGATCTATGCCTATTGCTTTTGCCATATTATTCTTGCCTCCTAATATTTTTTGGTTGACTTTTTAATCTTGTTTTGCTCATTTGCCGGGCAGGGAGCTTCCTCGCCGCTGCCTACGATTACGGTGCAGGGCCTGATTACCCGGTCAAACAGCTTGTAACCAGCTTTGATTTCATTTACCACCATATCCTCTTTCCCATAAGCCAAGGCTGCCGATTCGTGGATGTTCGGGTCGAAGTTTTCACCAACCGATTCGATTCTTTCCAGTCCGTGTGATTCCAGGGCGGAACGCAGTTTACGGTCAATGTGCCTTATGCCGTCTACCCATGAATGGCCCTTGATATCCTCGGGGACGGCTTCGACAGCGCGGTCCAGATCGTCCAGGGCAGGTAATATGGAAAGTATGATTTCAGCTCCGGCCTGGCGGGCAAAATCGGAGCGTTCCTGTTCTACCCGGCGCTTATAGTTTATAAAATCAGCCTGCGCCCTTTGCCATTTGGATAGATAGTCCCTGGCTTTTTCTTCGGCCGCCTTCAACGTGTCTTCGGCAGCAGCCGGTCCGGGATTACCTGGTTCATCTTCCGGTTGAGCGGCTTGTTTAAGCTCATCTGCTTTTAAATCCTTTTCTTCCTGGTCCAATTCTGAATCCTCCCTGTAAGTAAATATATCAGTTCTGCTCCGGATTATTGTCCTGTTCAGCCACTTCTTTGCCGTATAACTCGGCTACCAGCTTGCTCATAATCAGGGAAAGGTAGCCTACCAGGGCAATGGCTTTTTCATAGTGCATACGGGTAGGCCCGAAAACCCCGATTGTTCCGCTGAATTCGTCCGCAATACCATAACGGCTCAGCACGAGGCTGAAGTCACGGGCATCCCGGGACTCATTTTCCTGACCGATAACCACATTCACCCTGTAGCCCGGAGTCCCGCTTAAATTCATCAATTTAGCCAGGCGTTTCTGCTCGACGAGAGATAAAATGGTACCCAGGTTGTCCCCGCGGCTGAACTCAGGCTGGCCCAACAGGTAAGGCAGGCCGTCAATGTAAGACTCCTGCTGGCTTTCCCTGGTTTCAGCATGCATGAGCCGGGTGATGGCTTCGATTACCGATTTTTCCAGCCCTTCCTGTTTTTCAGCGTCAGCTTCTATCCGGTTGACGTTTTTACCTTTCAGGCGTTCGGTCAATTTGCCCGAAGCCGCGGAAAGTTCCTGCTGTGACATAGGCATTTCCAGGTTTACAAGCTGCTGTTTCACCCTGGCTCCTTCCAGTACCATGACCAGGAGGGCCAGGTTGGGCTGCAACGATATGAGTTCAAGGTGCTTGAACCTGGCTGACGGGGCGGCCGGCCGGGTGACCAGGGCCAGGCTTTTTACCTGCTGGGCCAACAGCGAGCCGGCCAGTTCCATCCATTCTTCTATTTCATCCTCGACCTGGTGAAACAGGTGATTGATGAGCATCTGTTCCACCACCGGCAGTCCTATGTGTGCCAGATTGCCTACATAATACCGGTAGCCTTTATCCAGCGGAACACTGCCGGCGGCATGATGGGGACGGCCGATATAGCCTTCTTCTTCGAGCAGCGCCATTTCGTTGCGAATCGTAGCCGAACATACGTTCAAGCCGATTTCGGAAAGCACTGCCGAAGATGAAACCGGCAAGGCGGTTTCGATATAGCGGCGCACTATGGAATTGAGCACGCTGGAAGTTCTTGGCCGTAACATTAAGCTGCCTTCAAACAAATTAGCAATCTAAGCAATAGATTGCTAATTAAAATTTAGCACCCCGGCTTTAACTTGTCAAGGTATTTATCCCGTTTTAAAGCTTGACGCAGCCGCTTGAAAATGGATAGACTTGCTGAGGGAAAACACATGAAAATAATCGGAGTTACCGGTGGAATCGGCAGCGGGAAAACAACGGTAGCCGGCATCCTGGGCGGCATGGGTGCTGCGGTAATAGATGCCGATGCGATCGGCCACCGGGTATTGAGCGAAGATGCCGATGTAAAAGACATCCTTGCCGGACATTTCGGCCCATCTGCCCTGTTGCCTGATGGGAACATGGACCGTCATGTTCTGGCTGAAAGAGTATTCGGCAATGCCGGACAACTGCATTTCCTCAATTGTGTTCTCCATCCCGTAATTCGCTGCAGAGTTGAAAGTCTGATCCGGGAGTATCGTTTACAGGGCTGTGAGCTGGTAATAATCGACGCTCCTTTACTGATCGAAGCCGGCTGGGTGGATATGGTTGACTGTGTATGGGTTGTTACTGCTCCACGAAATATGATAATGAAAAGGCTGGAGTCTAAAAAGATGCCCCGCCGGCAGGTGCTGTCGCGTATGAAAGCACAGTTGACTGATAGAGAGCGCTGCCGGCTGGCTGATGAGATAATCGATAACAGCAGTGACCTGTCCGGCTTGAAAATTCAAGTTTCCGGAATTTTGCAAAACTACATGGCTAAACAATGTTGACATCAGACTGTTCAGGTGGTTACAATGCCACATAAAATTTGAAGCGGCCATCTTTCGGGTATCTGGTTTAACTGGTTTGAAATATTAACACCCAACGTGTTGTCATTTTTTAGAAAGGGGGTGTGGAGTATAACCGATAATCAGATATAGTTACACCGGCTTGGTACCTCTTAAAAAATTTCTTTTTTCGGAAGGAGGAATAACTTGGCAGAAGTAACGCGTGAAAGATGGACCAGTAGAACCACCTTTCTTTTTGCCGCCATCGGCTCGGCTATCGGCCTGGGCAACGTATGGCGGTTTCCTTATATGGCCTATGACAACGGCGGCGGGGCTTTCCTGGTTGCCTGGATTATAGGCCT
>JAFGLQ010000074.1 GCA_016928015.1 Dehalococcoidaceae bacterium | reverse complement strand
CGGGTTGCCATGCAGCCCGCATACCTTCAGGAGAACATTTGCATCCAATCTGCATAGGCAGGGATTGGATGTGGAGCATATCATGAGGCTTGGTGGGTTGGAGAGATAGTAAGTTATAAAAAAACTACTCAATCAAACTCTGATTGACCTTATGCTACTAAATAATGATGACTTGCTAATCTGCTGGTAGAACTTCGATTGTGCAGGGAATAAACTTATAATCCTTGCCATTGATTGCAATTCCAATATCAAATGTATACGTACCGGGTTTAACATCTTCTTCTATGATAACAAGGAGAACCGGAGAAACAACACCCAGTGGACCATGCCACCGCGTTATTTCTTCAACGGAAATATTGGCGTCTTTGGGCATATTGATCACACCAAGCGTTAACTCATCTATGGTGAATTGTTGAGCAGTGATAGATAATATATTGTTCCTTGTCTGCCCTGCCTTAGTTGTTATTATGTTTCGATATCGTGCTTTAGCGGAGTCATTATCACCTACAGCTACTTCAACAGTGTCGATTGAAGGCCAAATATCCTCTTCTCCCAACTGGTGAATGTTACCTCTATAAGCATAACCCCCTGGTGTTGGAACGATGTCATCTGCAGCCTGAGTTACCATCAGAGGTTTTGTAGGGGTTGATTCCGGGATTGGGGTTACTTGCTTAAAATAGCAACTGTTTAGAAATATCATGCCTACACAAAGGAATATGACTATTATTTTGTGAAACTCGTTCATGTTTTTACTCTTTTCAGGTAGAACAGGCTAAATATAAGCAACCCTCCAATTAAAACACCGACAACTCCCGCTGCTATTACTGCCCAGAGTGGGAACAATACTATTTCAGGAGGCTCTGTATTCCAAGTGCCCGGACCACCCAGAAGCACCCCATCGGATGCACGACGTAACAGAACGGCTCCAGTTTTTCGATCTATGTCAAAGGTCAACAACGTAAAGGTGCCTTTGGGTAATATATTATTCTCATATTTATTTGTTAGCGCTTCAGGCCATCCTAGCTCATCTTTGGAAATGGTCATACCTTGTGTCAATAAAAAATTAACCGTCCATGTACTATCATCCCATAGAGTTAGTGTTGCTGTACTAGCGTCATTGAAAATGCTAGATGGCGCGTTTGCTGCTGCAATCATAATAGCTACATCGCGGGTTACATAAGATTCGTTCTTTTGTATTGAAGTACAACTCGCAGTAGATAAAATCAGAATAAGGATAGAAATGCCAAATATTACTTTAAGGGTGCCCATATATTTTCCTTGAGGATGTTTAAATTCAATTAACATTCTACTTCACAATTAAGCAATGTCAACTAAATATACGCAACCGTAGCAGAAAAAAGTTCATTTCCCCGGGATGGCTTAGGAGCATATCATGAGATTAGGTGGATGGGAGAGCCTGGATATGGTGCTCAGGTATACAAGGTCTGTGAAGTTTGAAGAGAGTTTGAGGTTGTATCAGGGGATTCGCGTTTAAGACTGAGTAAAAAGCAACATACCTTGTACACAATGCTATATAATTTCTCACCAAGCATCATATTCAAAATATAAGCAAGATACTTGAAAGCAAAAAAACAGGCTATTTTGCCTTGACACCTAAATGTTGGACGAAAATGAAATATGTTTTATTAGTTAATATCACCCCTCGAAGACCAATGACAGGTTTGATTTAAAATCTCTCAACATCTAATCCAGAATCGACGGATAAGTGTAGGTATAGTAATAAAACATCCAGGAATCAAAGGATTCGTAATGATCACCAGGATCTTCGTTGTAAGCTCGGAAAACCATTTCGGCTGCAAAATCAAGACAGTCAAATTCGTAGGTATAAGTTTTCCATCCTCCATCTATGTATTCAGATGCAGTAATATAAGGCATCAACCAGTATTCATCGATAAATTCTGGATCGTAATTAACAGCATATACATAGCATTCGCAATCCCCATTCACTCTTACATTTAAGGAAAGATGGCCTACGCTGCCACCGAAACATGATTCAATTCTCGCTGTATAATAATGATAATTGTCTTCCCAATGAGAATAAACAAGATTTTCTCTGCCTACATCAGATATCATTCCGGTAGTTAATCCTGTACCTACGGGCCCTTGCACTCCTCGCATTCCCTGAATCCCCTGTTCTCCTTGTGGCCCAGGCTCCCCTTGAATACCCTGCAAACCCTGTAACCCCTGGATCCCCTGTTCGCCTTGAGGTCCTGGTTCACCTTTCTCGCCTTGCTCCCCTTGAATGCCCTGTAAACCTTGGTCGCCCTGAATCCCCTGCTCACCCTGAGGCCCTTGTATACCCTGCTCACCTTGGGGGCCTTGGATACCCTGAATCCCCTGCTCACCCTGAGGTCCCTGTTCTCCCTCGGGACCCTGAATGCCCTGAGGTCCGGCGCAGCCGCAAACCAATGACATAATCAGAATCAAGATTGCTAACAAACCAGTTGATTTTCTTAAACCTTCCATTTGGTTTTTCTCCTTACGATTTGTTTTACCAGTTAACCGACTCCAAATTTAAAAGGATAAAATAAAACCGACCATTATTAGGCCGGTACCCTAGCATCATTGTCATCAACCAAAATCATCCAGATAGTTCATTTGAAACAACCTATATCGATATGAAAAAATACTGCCACAAACGCACTTCCTTTGTTAATCAAGAGAAACCAATATGTTCGCTGCTAGAGAATGATTTTACTCCTGATCTTGTGTTTTAACAATAGTTTTTTAAGAAATATTATTATTTCCGTGAGTTTTATAGTCACTCGTTACTAATATGCCTGATTAAAAGATACAAACAAAATATGGCTAATTAGTCGCTAACATACTTAGATGTGCTATGTAGAACTGAGAACAAAACCGGGTTGCCTTGTAGCCCGCATACCTTCAGGAGAACTTTCGCGAGCCATTTGCACAGGGCTGGGTTGGATATTAGGCATTTCAACCATTTTATTCTTTATATTTGTTTTGTCAATAGAAACCAGGCATAACAATATTAATAATATGCCTTTAACAATAAGCTGCTATTTACACTGTCAATAGGTGATCAAGATAATCTGCTGACTAGCCATTAATAGGTTTCACTCCAAAGGAACCGGAAGCGATCGCTAGGGCTGAAAAGGCGGAACTGATTTCGAATGCGGATGACGCCATCAAGCTTTATGATTTGCTTAGAAAGAGGCTTGTTGTTTTAATTGGAGACCTGAAAAACAACCCCTAATTATTACAAAGGATTATTAAGCCCCGCTTTTATTTGATCGTCTGTGAATTTCCACGCGGGACCACAAGCAAACAATCCATACCCAATTTTCAAAGCATCTTCACTGACTATTAACCCGGCATGCTTTGGTTCTTCCTAATGATTGTTACACATTAGCTCTTTAGGAACGTATTGTGGTTGAATGTAGTACAGCTTGCATTTGTTTACTTTACGAATTAAATAACCGCTTACACACTGGTCACATCGAGCGCGGCATATATGGATTTTTCCATCGATTTTAAACATAGCTAGTCTTCCTTTTTGATAATACCCTTTATGAAATCCATTTCCATCAATCTATTTCCAGCCATATCTTGTATTCAAGTACTCTACCCATTCTTCATCCGCATATTTCGCTTCTTTTGTGATGAAGCTACGCAGCTCTTCAACGCTCAGATGATTGAATCTATCTTTTGTCAGAAGGCTTTCCCATATGGCATAGATATCCCTGCCTGCAAACTTGCTCTCAAGGTAGGGAGAAGTTATCCTGTTTCTTAATATTAAATTGGCCTTGGGGCTAATATGAACTACGCTCACTACCTCAGCATCCATCTCGTGATGTGCTTCCATCTCCTGAGCAAGCAGTTGGAGCCTCATCAACTGGTAGAACGGATCGAAAAACAAGCTACGGTAGAAGTCATCGCTGGCTTTGGCAAATATGCCACCTGATTTTTCAAACAGTGGCTTATATGTTCTGTACCTAACCTCTGGTTTTTTATCCTTGGCATTTGACGGCTTCAAGAAATCCTTATACCCGTATTCTTCGGTGTATTTCCATTCTCCTATCACGATTTTTATTATGCCGCTATTGCTCTTATATCTAAAAGCGAAGTCTGCACTGGTATAGTTCGCCCCCCTGGTCCTGGCTCCTCTTTTACCGATGTGTTCTCCCAAATAATCCCTTTCGCCGATCCATTCAAATGCCATGTGTGCCGGGGCTCCGTTAGGCAAGCTTCCATCAAGAAACAACGGCAGCACTTTATCTATGTCGGTAAGCGAATGGTTGAAAACAGCCTTCAATAGCAAAGGTTTGTCGGCCATAGGAAATAGGAAATTCATACAACAAGATTGAGAACAGCAAAGGTGATTGCTGGGGAACGAGCCTTTCTTGAGTCCCTTGTGCCAGGGTATGCCGCGTTCGGCGAAATAGCCCTTCGCAGATTCTCTTATGCTTCCATAAAGGTTTTCATCCGATAAATCATCGTGTAAGCAAAATGTTCTATAGATACCGTTGTAACAACCAGGCATCTGAGCCCCTGAAGAAAACAGGGGTTTGCCTGTTGAGACATTCTTGTCTTTAATTAACTCATAGCGTTCCTTTTCCTTGTTCCTGAAATTGGTCATGGGCCACCCTCCCCGGACTATCTATTTTGGTTGATTATAGTTGGATAGGCTAGTCGTGTCTAGATCTAGAATTTCAATAAATCGGCAAATTACCCCTTTGAAAATACGCAGCGAGCAAGCCAATAAGCTGTGTAAAACAAGCAGCGCGTAATATAAGCGCAAACCTGGGTAATGGCATTAACAATTTGCCATTTTATGTTTGGAGTAGACGATAATCGCCGAGAACTAAGGCAAAACGGTTGATGTACCTTCCTGGGATGCGAATCGATAATTAAGGCAAATTAAAAACTATTGCGAAGGTTCTGGCTTTCATACAAAGTGGCCCACGGCTTTGGATATGAACCTCATGGCCTCTCATACCTATCTTAGGCTATTTGCTAACAAGCATTGCAACTCTGGGATAACGCTCTTTCTCTCAAATAAAAGTTCGGAATCTGTCAACCAGGGCCCACCACATTGGACTCGAACTTTTGTTATTACTTTTATGCTTGCCGGGGAGGCAGCAGGTCAAGCCGTTTGATCGACAAGCTAGTTTGCGGTGTAACTTGTTGAAACATTTTGCTGATAATAAAAGTCCCTGCTAATGCCGGCTGCGGTCATACAGCAGCCGGTTGAAGAGAGCGCGCTTTAAATCCCGCCGTTCTTTTATGTCTTTGCTCAGGCCCTGGGTCAACCGACGAAGCATTATAATTACAAGCAAGGCAACAAAGCCGTAAACCACTTCCACGGGTTCGCCCATCAGCCAGGCGGCAACGGGTAGTATCAACAAGGTCAGCGCCACGCCAACCGGCAGGGCATCGCTCTGGCCGGCGCCGGATTTGAAGCGTTTTCTTAAGGGCTGGTTTTTGATTTTGAGCAGTCTTACCAGCTTGGAAACGAGGCCGAACAACGCCGGTACCAGGGCTGCCAGCGTAGCCGGCCAAGCCAGCGCCAGCGCCATTCCCAGGCCGGTGGTGTTGCCTTTTTCGCCGTCGAAGCGGGCAAAAACCGGCCACATCTGCCCGGCTACCGCCGCCAAACCGCAGGCGACGATGATTGCCAGGTCCAGCCCGAGCAGGTGCCCCATCCATACTGCCGCCGCCCCTTTCAAGACATCGAACAATACAGCCGCCAGGCCCCAGAAGGGCCCGGCGCCCTGCCACAGGTTGATGTGCAGGTCCCCAGTGGTGGATATGCGGCGCAGTTTACACAGTACGTAAAGATGCGGTAGTGCCCCGATGAAATAGGCGGCGATAATTGCGGCCAGGTTGGTCAGCATAGGCGAATTTCCTCTTCTTTCAAGCTATTATACCGGCGACATGGGTGGTTATCTTCGGTAACATACGTAAATATCGGCTTCGGTAGCCCTGCCCAGAGCATCGTCCCAGCGGTGGTGTGTGAAGTAAAGGTTGCCGGCCATATCCATGGTGGGCTCGCCGGCCAGGCTGGAAAGGACCATTTCCGGCGCCTGCCACTGGCCGCCCACCTTGAGGGACCGGTACAC
Organism: Dehalococcoidaceae bacterium; assembly: GCA_016928015.1. Taxonomy (GTDB): domain Bacteria; phylum Chloroflexota; class Dehalococcoidia; order Dehalococcoidales; family CSSed11-197; genus CSSed11-197. Next base: position 4,021 of record JAFGLQ010000074.1, on the reverse strand, counting down.
CTCCGGCGCCGGAGTCAGCCGGGTGAACCACAACTGGCTGCCGTCCTCCGTTATAAAAGGCTGGCCTTCGTCGCCGGCGGTGTTTACGGCTGAAATGTTTTCGGGCGCCTGCCACTGGCCGCCGCTGCGGCGGATCACCCAGATATCCCTGCCGCCCCGGCCGCCTTCCCTGGCGGAACCGAAGTAGATTTCATCACCGCCTGCGGCAATGTGAAGTTCACCCATTTCCCAGGTCCGGTTGAACAGCTCGCCAGCGTTGGCCCAGCTGGTCCACCTGCCACCTGCCAGTTCGGCGGTCCAGATATCGATATCCCGGTAGTTGCCTTCTCTTATGGAACCGAACCACAGGGTACTGCCGAATACTGCCGGGTCCCCGTCGAAACCGGTTTTATCGAAGTACTGCAGAAACAGCCTCTCGGGCTCCTGCCACTGCCCGTCGACCTTTTCAGTCCAGTAAAGGCCGGTCATGGGGTCTGAGACCTGGGCGTAGGCATCCCGGCTCTGGTCGCCGTTGAACCAGAAATAGAAGGTGCTGCCGTCCGGGGTGATGAACGGCGAATCCTCGGCGCCGGCGGTGTTTACGGGCCCGGGCAGCGGTACCGGTTCGTGCCAGATGTGGGCAAAAGCGGGGTTCAACACGGGCGGAGCGGTATCGTTTTCCGGGGTCATTTTGACTGCTCCCGGGGGGATGGAGGTGGCCCTTGAACCGTTTTTTACCTCCAGTATAATCGAGGCTTGCAGGTCATCTGCCCCGGTAAAGGCTGCTCTGGCAGTTATTGTATGGCTGCCGTTAACCGTTTCCAGGGTATACCAGTCGCAAGTATAGACTGAACCGCTTTCAAGCTCCGCCTGGCCGATAAAGCTGTTAGAGCCCCCGGAATCGAGGTAAAAGCTAACCTCCCGCGGCTGGGCGCCGCTTATGCTGACCTCGAGCCTGACTATGCCGTACACGGTTTGGCCCTGGCTGAGGTTGAGCCAGTTTATCCCGGCGGGCGTGGTCTGGCCGGGCTCCGGCTCGCAACCCGAAGAAAGCAGCAGCAATAGCAAAAGCAGTGCTGGTACGGTTTTAATAAACTTCATCCGGTTCGTCATTCATTAAAGTGTGCGGCAATTGTACGCAAATTGAGTTGTAGAAATCAACGCGGGCGTATTTTTCACAAATTGCCGCATCCAGCAACAGGATCGCTGGTTATTGACTTGCATGTTTATGCAGTATAAAATACTACAATTGCAGTAGTTGATACTGCAATGCAGGTTATATTATGCTGGACGCAATTGTAGGCTCCAAACTCAGGTCAAGAGTGCTGGGATGGTTGTTTACCCACCCCGATGAGCGTTATTTTGTTCGCCAGCTCACCAAGCTGCTGAACGAAGACTCCACCAACCTCAGCCGCGAACTGATCCGGCTGGAAAAAGCCGGTATTCTTGTTTCAAAAAAAGAGGGGCGGCAGAAATATTACCAGGCAAACCGGGAAAGCCCCTTTTTTAACGACCTCCACGGTCTTATTGTAAAAACAGTAGGGATTGCGGATGTACTTCGCTCGGCGCTATCCTCCTGCAAAGATAAGATCAGGGTCGCTTTGGTCTTCGGTTCGTTTGCCAGCGGCAATGAGGATAAAACCAGCGACATAGACGTGTTGTTAGTCGGAGAAATCTCTGTTGACGAGGTAGTCATGCTTCTTGCCGGCGCCGAAGAAAAACTGGGGCGAGAGATTAACTCCGTGGTGTATCCCGTTGATGAATTCAGGCATAAGGCAAAAGAGGGTCATCATTTCATAAAGTCCGTGCTCAAGGGCGAAAAGATATTTTTGATAGGTGATGAAAGTGAGCTTGAAAGACTGGCTTAAAACCCATTATGCCAGCCTTGTCGAAAATCTTTAAATTCCAAAAACCCTTTACCATGCCCCGGATCCACCTCTTGACCCCGGTGATATAATAGCCTATTTACAGGCGGTGAAAAGATGATTAGCAAAAGATTGCTGGTTTGCCTGGTTGCCGGGGCCCTGCTGGGAGTCGTGTGCATCATAGGCGCCCAGGTGCGCTCGGGGTTCGAAAAGGAAGCTGTTTACCTGTTTGCCTTCTGGTACAACCGGCTGATTATGGGCCTGGCGATCGGTCTGGCGCCGGCAAGCCCGGACCTGGGCAAAGTGCTGGTACGCGGCGCGGTTGTCGGCATCCTGGTTTCCTTCGCGTTCTTTGTTTCGACCGGGCTCGAGGATATCATAGGACTGCTGGTAGGTATAGTTTACGGCATGATAATCGAATACGCCGGTTACAAATTCGGTGGTAAACAGCCGGGCAGGGCATAAACCGTGGAGCGAACTACCCGGTATACGAACTCGCATAAATTGATCATTGAAGCGCTGGAAATTCCGCTGGAAAAATACCCGGGCTTAATCAGCCGGATGAAGGACCGTGACCTGTACCTGTTAATGGGCGAACTTGACCATGCCTGCAGGTATATCCAGGATGCGGTGGCCAATACCGCCAAGTTCGAGGTAAAACCCTCCCCGGCAGAGTTCCAGGATTCCGAGAAGATTGCTCCTGTTATAGAGCTTATGCAAAAGGAGCTGGAACGAAGAGCCGGGCAGAAACAGCAGCCGTAACGGAAGGGGTTTAGTTCGCCTGAGGGAGCTTCGAACAGGCTCCCTCTGTTATAATTGGCCCAACATCAGACCGGAGGTGAATATGAATACCCCGCTGGACGGCCTGAGGAGGCTGGGCATAAAAGACCGGGACACCGCCACGGCCGTGGCGGCAAAGGCCTTCAAGGATTACACCATGCTTGAATACTTTTACCCGGATGAGACCAGACGCCATGCCGTTGCCGAAACCTTCATCCTGATCACAATGGCCGTGTGCCTCAAGTACGGCGAGGTTTATACCACACCGGGAGCCTTGCAGGGCATTTGCGCCTGGCTGGGACCCGGCAAGGCGCCTTTCGGCGGCTGGCAGATGCTGCGTTCCGTACCCCTGCCGGTTATGCTGCGGTTCGGCCGGCAGGGCGGCAGCCAGATGCGGGCTTACGGTGAATACTCCGACAGACTGCACCGCGAACTGGCGCCTGAACCACACTGGTTCCTGCAACTGCTGGGGGTTGACCCGGCATACCACGGGCAGGGGGTTTCCAGCCGGCTGGTTAAGCCCATGCTGGAGCGGATTGACCGGGAAGGACTGCCGTGCTTTGTGGATACCAACACCGAGAAAAACGTAGCCATTTACCGGCATTTCGGTTTCGAGCTGATCTCGGAAAGCAAGGTTCCCGGCACCGAACTGCCTCACTACGCCCTGCTCAGAAAACCGCGGGGGTGTTAATACAAACGTTTTTTGACCATCACGCCATTGTTCCCTGCCTGCTACTGCCTGGTCATTGCCCCGCCGCATTTCGGACAGCTTATACTGTTACACGGAACGCCGACTGCATGCGGCGCTCTGGCTCCACACCCAGGGCACACACAATCGCCGCCGGGGCCGGCCCCCGGGTTTGCGCCTCGCATTCTGCCGCCGCGCTGGCTGGCATTGCGCGGTGGACCCATTCCATCTCCTCTGGGCATACTGCCACCTCCTTTCTGATACCGTAAGCTACTTCTGGCTGCCGGAAAGCTCATCGATTTCCCGTTCAAGGGCATCCAGTTCACTTCTGAGCGTCGCAGCCTGGCTTTTTAACGTATCGAGAGTTGCTTTGCCGGTACTGACCGGCGCCACCGGCCAGTAACCCCGGTGGGGATTGCCATACCACCCATGTCGGGGGGCTACCCCCCTGAAACCAATTCCACGAGGGTTGCATAATCCCCGGGCGCCACCGGTCATCGAGCCCATTCCGGCCGGACCTGTTCTGTCAAATCCTGGCATCTTTCTCACCTCCTCTTCTGCATGTTTCTGAACATCTCAGTGTTTTTAGTTGTTTTAAGGGCATCATCTTCCGCCGTGGTGGTGCCGGTGCACACCGGGCCCGAAAAGAGGCATTATGCTGAGGGTTTCACATTCCGGGCAATGCTGCGGGGGCGCTTTTATCATGACT
>JAFGLQ010000073.1 GCA_016928015.1 Dehalococcoidaceae bacterium | reverse complement strand
TTGGCAAAGTGCCCCCGCTGCGCTATTATCTGGATAAATTTATCGCCAACCCCAAAAAGTCCAATATGTACTGGACCCTTACATTATTCAACAAAATAATCGGAAAATATGTATTGAAATCGGCTGATCGGGCTGATACACTAAACAGTAACAGTATTAAATAGCAATAATATTAACTTACTTTAGACGGGCTGTGATCTTGTACTCTTAACATGGTCATTTGAGTATGAGGGAGCCGTTGGTGGAACCAGCCTTCTCAGGCTGGTTTTGTATTTAATAAATGGTTTGATATTAAGGTGGGGGATAATTCCGGCGATTTTGGTACAGTCTTTTTGGCTGAAAGGAGGCGTTATATCAGGCATATTGTTAAATATGTTATACACACAAGGTATTTCGCTCGTTGTTATTAAGTACTTATCGAAGGAGGGCACAAATTGTAATGAAAAAAATAGTGTTTATTCTTTTCTCTGTAATGCTTGTATTGGGCTTAATGATACCTTCGACATTGTTTGCCAAACCTAACCTGCCGGAAGATATCTACATCGTAATTATGTCATCGAGCCCAGCTATAGCATATGAAGGTGGTATTGATGGTTTTGCACCAACCAAACCGGCCGAAGGCAGTAAAATCAACCCCAACAGCGCTCTTGTAAAACAATATGAAAGGTTCCTGGAAAAGGAACATAACAAAGCTATTGAGGCTGTGGGTGTCAGCACCAGCGAAAAAATATACGATTACACCATGTCACTGAACGGTTTCGCTGTTGCTCTGAATGTAAACCAGGTAGCAGAAATTGCCAAACAGCCTGGCGTAGCAATGGTGCTCAAGGATCAGATGCGCTATAAGACCACTGACAATTCGCCTGACTTCCTTGGGTTGACCGATCCGGGCGGACCCTGGATGACAGGCTATGACGGTGAAAATGTGGTGGTAGGCATCATCGATACCGGCATCTGGCCAGAACACCCCAGTTTTGCCGATGACGGGAGCTACGACCCGCTGCCGGGGTATGAGGGATTGGACTATGAATTCGGCAATACCGACCATAATCCGAATGATGCACCCTATGATGGCAGTGACAATGATAAGCTGCTGGGAGCCTACCAGATGCTTGAAACCTACCGTTACTATATTGGCGCTGACCCGGATGAGTTCGATTCGGCCCGGGATGATGATGGACACGGAACCCATACGGCCTCGACCGCGGCCGGTAATGCCGGAGTCGAAGCCAGCATCCAGGGAGTTTCCTACGGTACTGTTTCCGGAATAGCTCCGCGCGCCCGCATAATTGCTTATAAAGCCCTGGGAAACCTGGGCGGCTACACCTCCGATCTGGCAGCTGCCATAGAACAGGCGGTTACCGATGGCGTGGACGTAATCAATTACTCCATAGGCGGTGGGGCAGGCACGCCAGGCGCCGATGATATCGCTTTCCTGTTCGCGGCGGATGCCGGTGTATTCGTAGCGACTTCGGCCGGCAACTCAGGCCCCGGCGCATCCACGGTCGGCAGCCCGGGTAATATGCCATGGATTACCACCGTAGGTGCCAGCACCCAGAACCGCACCTTCCAGGGTTCGGTAGTGCTGGGCGACGGCATGGAATATTTCGGCGCTTCCATAACTGCCGGCACGGAAATGCTTCCCATTGTGGATGCTGCCGATCTTGGCAATGAGCTTTGCAACCCTTACCGGGTTCCTATTTTCGATGAGGATATTACCGGCAAAATCGTGCTGGCCAAACGTGGTACCTACGCCAGGGTAGAAAAGAGCCTGGCGGTTTTTCTGGCTGGCGGTGCAGGTATGATACTCTACAACACCAGCGATTCACAGGACACCAACACTGACACCCACTGGGTGCCTACCGTTCACACCAACTACACGGACGGTTTGACGATAAAGAGCTACATCGCCAGCGAAGGCAGTTCCGCAACAGCCCAAATATTTGGTGGTGAATACACTGAAATCGACGCACCTTGGATGGCTTCCTTCTCCTCCCGGGGCCCCAACCCCACATCCGGCGATATAATCAAGCCGGATATTACGGCCCCCGGCGTAAACATTCTGGCCGGTGCCTCCCCGTTCCCGGACCCCGGTTTTGTGCCAGGGGAACTGTTTCAGGCGATTGGAGGGACTTCAATGTCCAGCCCGCATATCGCCGGCGTATTTGCTCTGATCAAACAGGCTCACCCCGAATGGAGCGCTGCCATGGCCAAGTCTGCCCTCATGACCACTGCCAGCCAGGACGTCATGAAAGAGGACGGAATGACTCCGGCCGATCCGTTCGATATGGGCAGCGGGCACGTCAATGCCGGCGGTAAAGCTATCAAAGGCTCCATCTTCGAACCCGGCCTGGTATATGATGCAGGTTTATTTGAGTACGCAGCTTTCACCTGCGGCATGGACTGGGGCGTATTTACGCCAGGCAGTTGCGCATTCTTGGAATCCATAGGCGTACCTATGGAGCCCTACAACCTCAACTATCCTTCCATTGGGGTTGCCGAACTTCCCGGCAGCATCACGGTGAAGCGTACCGTCACCAGTGTCGCCGAAGACAAGGGCTGGAGGACGTATGAGGCTGCCGTGGATGCTCCCGTGGGTTATGAAGTAACTGTCAGCCCTTCAACTCTGGTATTGAAGAGCGGCCAGTCGGCAACGTTTGAAGTTACCATAACCAATGTAAGCGCTCCTGCCGGCGAATGGCGCTTCGGTTCGCTTACCTGGGTTGATAAAGACAAGAACAACCACTACGAAGTATACAGCCCGATAGCTGTAAAAGGCGCTATGTTTGCAGCCCCAGCCGAAATCAACGGCTGTGGCGAAGACGGCACTATCAGCTTCGATGTAAGTTTTGGTTACAGCGGATCATACTCAGCGGCTGCACACGGACTTGAACCGGCGACTGTTACTTCGGATAATGTGTTGCAGGACCCGGACCAGACTTTTGATCCTGGAGATGGCTACAGCAACCTGCATCAGTTCAACCTGTCTGGAGCGGCGTTCCTTCGCATTGCCATGCCGCCATTTGCCACTGAGGCAGATGCAGATCTGGACATTTTCGTCTTCGGTCCAGGTGGCGAAGAATATTCAAGTACGTCAGGTGGCACTAACGAACTTATCGATATTCTCCTGCCTGCTGACGGTACCTGGAATGTATATATTCATGGCTGGTCGGCACCAGGGGGCGATTCGGACTACGATCTCTATACCTGGGTTATCTCGGCTACTCCCGGAGGCAATCTGACAGTCGATTCGGCGCCCGCTTCGGCAACGCTCGGGGCTACCGAAACCATCAATGTCAGTTGGACAGGCGCAACCGACGGCCAGTGGCATCTGGGAGCGGTATCCCACACCGGAGATTCAGGTCTTATGGGTTTGACTCTGATCAATATCAACAATATTTTACCTGTAGGAGGGTGAAGCTAGGATTGAGTCGGGCTTGACCTGATATTGAAAGCAGACGATCCACTCCGGTTTATAAACCGGAGTGGATCGTCTTAGCTAAAAAATAAAACCTTATTGAACTATGCCGATTAAAGCCCGTTAATGTTGTTCAGGTTCGTCATTCTGCTGGCGGAATATATGTCGGCGGAACAATATTGATCTGGGCGGGGGCATCCTTCTGCATCGTCTGGGGCTGTTCGCACAGAAACAGGCCGCGGCTGCCGCCGCTGTGGTACTCGTATACCTGCCCCCCCGCAACCAGTCTGATCAATGCCCCGTCGACCGGCACCTGTTTGTACTGCATACCCGGCAAAGGGCAGCCTATGCTGGCATCCGGCCAGGTAACTGATCGGGCCTCAAGAAGTTCAATCGTGCCGATCGAAATCTGCAGGCGCACGGAAAGGTCCTGCTTGGCCAGGCTTATCAGGTCCTCAAGTCCAAAATCATTAGAATCTGTTGTTGTTGTATTAACAGTCATATCCGGTTCCTCTTCACCGTCCGTTAACGAAGTTGTCGGGGGTATATAAGACGACGGCACAGGCATGGTATCGGTCGATACTTCGGTGTTATTTTCTGCAATTGAAGTGCCTGGCGGGTTACTGGTTTTAATAGAAAGTTCGTTTGCACGACAGGAACCTGAAAATAAAGAGGTTAAAAGCAACAAGCTAGCTATTGCAAAGGGCACAATTTCACTTATATTTTTCCAGCGGCCTGTCATAACAAGCCCCCTATGATTTAATTTTACAGCAGCATCAAAGCCATCTCAACTAAAGCATAATTTCATTCTAGATAGGCACCATTAACATGTCAAGAGAAAGAATTTACCTTAATTCATTTAACTATTCTTCAGTCACTACCTTCCAGGTACTTGGCGGGAAAAGATTATGTCAACTCAACCAGGTAC
>JAFGLQ010000072.1 GCA_016928015.1 Dehalococcoidaceae bacterium | reverse complement strand
CCGCGTCTGGGGCGGTATCGCTGTCAAGGATATGTTTGAGTGGCTCCACCAGGAGACTGGTTATGCCAGCAAGTGGCACAAACCGGGCGAGAATAACGTCATGAGTGACGGCAGACTGCACGGTATCGCCATCACCGGCCACTGGGATTCCCATGGTGCCGTAAACGGCGCTTCCCGTGCCGGCATGGTTACCATGTGCCCCGATGGCACCTGTCTGGTCAACGTCGGCGGCGCCCGCGGCCCGTCAGGCGGCCCGATGATCTGTGTCCACATTGTTGCTGAAACCCTCGGCATGAAATATGAAGATGTCGGCCTTGGCGAATGGGGCAACACCGATGTCAGCCTTGATGCCGGTATCCAGGCAGGTTCCGGATTTACCGGCGGCGCCGGTTCCGGGTTCTTCAATGCCGCTATGGATCTTCGCAACAAGCTCTTCTCCTATGCCATCCAGAAAGCAGGTCTTCGCGAGATCGAAGGCATCACTGTTGATGACATTGCTGCCGAAAACAGCGAAGTCTACTACACGAAAGACCCCACCAAGCGCATCACCTATCGCCAGGTAATGAGCGGTACTCCGCCACAGGCAGGCTCCGGCTTCGGCTGGGCTTCCCACACCAGGAACCGCCCTGTCGGCGATGTTCCTCTGGGACAGACCTGCAACTCAAACGGCAACGCATGTTCCGCCTGGGAAGTTGCAGTTGATACCGATACCGGTGAGGTTGAGGTCCTTGGTCACTGGAACGCAGTTGACACCGGCCGCACCATCTTCAAGCAGGGCGCTTACAAAGAGATGAGGTCCGGCTCCGAGCTCCAGATCTGGCAGGCTCTCTATGCCGGCTCCATCTGGGACAAGGCAAGCGGTGCCTGCCTTAGCAGTCAGTACACCGAGGCCATGATGCCTACTGCCATGGATTTCAAGGGCGAGAACCTTCACCAGCAGGACTTTGAGTCCTACGATGCTGCCGGCCCTTACGGTGCCCATGGTATCGGCGAACCCTGCGTCACCAACTACTCAGGCTGCATTTGTGCCATCTTCAACGCCACCGGCAAATGGGTCGAGCCCGACAAAGGCCCCTGCACACCTGATAAAGTTCTAAAAGCACTGGGCAAGGCTTAGGGAGGAGCGATAATGTATAAAATCACACATGTAGACGCAACATCGGTTGACGATGCAGTGGCCAAACTGGCTGAGGGTTCAGCTGCAGCTATCGCTGGCGGCACTGACCTCATCACTACCCTCAAGGGTATGTGCACCCCCACACCACCGGCCAAGATAGTCAACCTAAAGACCATTTCCGGTCTGAAATATATCAAGGAAGAGGGCGGCATGCTCAAGATCGGGGCACTGACCACCCTTACCGAGATTGCCAAATCCAGCGTAGTAAGCAGCAAATACACTGTTCTGGCCCAGGCGGCCAAGGCTGTCGGCGGACCTGAGCTTCGCAATGCCGGCACCATTGGCGGCAATATCTGCCAGAAACCGCGCTGCCCTTACTTCCGCAACGAGCACAATGCCTTTAACTGCCTGCGCAAGAACCCCAACGGTCTCTGCTATGCACTTACCGACTACAACGTCAAGCACTCCATCTTCGGCGCAGCCGCAGGCTGTGTGGACGGCTGTCCTTCCGACGTCGCCCCGGCACTGGTAGCTCTCAAAGCCAAAATCAAGACCAGCAAGCGCACTATGGAAGCGGCTGATTTCTTCGTCGTCAACGGCGAGGATATGACCGCACTGGATGCCGACGAGATCGTTACCGAGATCCAGGTACCCGAACTGGCTTCCGGAACCAAGAGCGCTTACAAGAAGTTCGCCTTCCGTAAATCCATCGACTTCCCGCTGGTAAGCTGTGCAGCAGTTATCTCCGGCAGTGATGCGAGCATCGTGCTGGGTGGGGTATACCCCATTCCGCGCCGTGCCACCGCAGCCGAGGATGCCATCAAGGGTAAAACCATTGATGATGCCAATGCTACTGCCGCCGGCAACGAGGCCACCAAAGGGTCAGTAGCCCTGGGTCAGAACAAATACAAGATCCAGATCGCCAAGGTTATGACCAAACGTGCCATACTTGCCTGCAAATAGCCTGAAGGCTTAAAGCGGATAACCGCTGTAAATGCAGAAACGGGCTGGGGAACCCCCCAGCCCGTTTCTGCTATCTTTTTTTATTTGCAGACGTTATATATAGATGATAACTCTCTGATGGTTATTCTTATACGATGAGACAAACAAATAAAAATATTGTATAATTTAAATACAGCCTTGAAAGGCAAAACTGATGTCTAATATAATTTGTTTCAGGGGAGGGAAGATGAGATGAACATAGGGAACAAATTCAGAATCCAGAAAAGATACATTGCTTTCTTCACACTGGTACCTATCCTGGCACTTACTGCTCTAATAAAAACCCCCTGCCCGGTTTGCGATGGTACCGGGACAGTAGCCAGCACAGGCATGGATGAAGTTGAGATATTGAGTGTGGAATACCGCGAGCTAACCCGTTTCCTTGCCGGCTGTGATACATACCGGGTATACCAATATGAGGTTAATATTGTCTTTGAAAACCACTCGCACGAAGAAGCTGCAGGATGGGTAAATCTTTACCTTATCGACTATACCACCGGCAAATTGCTCGATACACGGTTCTCGATTGCTGAAGTTGAACCGCAATCTGCCACCGAAAACACATTCGTAGTATACTTCTCCACCAGCGCAATGATTGACCAGCCCAAAGTCACGGAAATCCGGGCATCTGTTAACGAGGGGGACGCAGAATGCAAAGCCTGCAACGGAAGCGGCAAGGTAGCAATCAATTCCTGGCCACTGGTAAATGAACTCAAAGATACCTATGTTGATATCCAGCGCGAACCCAGGCCCTACATGCCGCCAGTCTGGGTGGAAACAGAAGGCCATGCAGGCGTCGACTATTAGTTTCCGAGACCTTTTACAACAAATTTAGACTGCCAGCAATGCAGTAAGGGAATACCCTGGTGAGGGCGAGAGATGGAGTGGAGGAGAATAAGACCAACCGCATTTATTGTCGCAGCAGCGTTAGCGCTGGTGGCCGGTTCTTCGTGCGCATCCAGTAATACAGAGACGACGGCACCTTCTGTAACAACTCACAACGAAGCGCCGGCCACCAGCAGTATTAATACTGATCCTGCGCTTACAAATAAACCTGCCAGTTCTACCCCTGCCGTCTCCCAGGAATGGCTCTATTACGAATGGATAATTCACAGCATTGTACTTTCGCCAAAACAGGCAAGCCCGGGAGAGACGGTTTCCATCTGGACCAACATTTACTGCTCTGGCAACTACGAAAGCCCGGCTCGAGCCTTTTTAATCGTCAATCAGGAAGTTATAGATGAAAAGGCACTCATTATCCCTCCGGATGAGGATTTTCCTTTTGTGTTCAACTTCACACCTCAAACTGCCGGATTCTTTGATATTATAGTCCGCTTATTCTATGAACAACCCGGGGAGAGAGCCAACCCTTTCGATACTGATGTTTTCCATGTTGACGCACCCATAACACTTAACGTCGAAGAATAACAACCCAAAGAAGTTTCTCAAACAACCGACCGTAAAGATTGATTGCTTTCCTGTATAATTCTGGTTGAATTATTTTTGTTACGGCCCTATATTTTGGTAATTACCACAGTTAAAGGAGGAAATGTTATGGAAGCAGAGTTTTATTGCTGGGCAAGGTGAAACACATGCCGACAGGCAAAGGAGTTTCTTTTGCAAAAAGGTTTCAACTTAAAAGAGCGTGATTTCTTTAATAATCTTTTTACGCGGCAGGAGATTGAAAGTATCTTAAAAGAAGTGCCAGCATCCGAGATGTTTAATTTTAAAAGTCCTTCTTTCAAGAAGCTGGGGGTAGGTGCTGAAACACTGAGCAATGAAAAATTGATAGAACTGATGATAAAAGAGCCCCGTCTGGTACGTCGCCCGATAGTTGTAACTGGAGGCAAAACATACTTTGGAGCCTCCCGCAAGGTTCTTGCGGATGAACTGGGTTTATAACAAGGTTTAAATTTTTACCCGGAATGTCCGGCCTAACCTTTTTGGATGTTTGCCGTTAAATTT
>JAFGLQ010000071.1 GCA_016928015.1 Dehalococcoidaceae bacterium | reverse complement strand
TACCGGGGTGCAATTAAAAAAGCCCGCTTATCGAAAGCGGTGCTTGTAAAGCGAGCCTTTTAAGCTTCGGTTGAGTTTCACTTCTATTATTATACACTTTTTGAAAGTTCACCGCGAAGCCGCTATCCATGGTTCATCGCGGACCACCATCCATGGGTCATCGCGAGGAGGGCGTAAGCCCGACGTGGCGATCTCAGAGACTGCCGAGTTTGCCACGTCAGCCCTTCGGGCTTCCTCGCAAAGACGGAATGGGTTGCATCGCGAAACCGCCAACTCCCCATCTGTCATCGCGAAGCCGCCGAAGGCGGCTGTGGCGATCTCATATCACCTTTTCCTTGACTTAAAAGTATCATTAATGATACGGTATTATCGATGGGAATCAAGAGGTGGGGCGGGTATATTTTCATCACATATACCGGGGACCACCGACCTTACCACGTTCATATCAAAAGGGGAAGAAGGGAAATAGGACGATGGGATATAGAAAATCAAAGGCCGATGGACGCCTTCGAAATATCCGATAAGTTAATGAAAGCGCTGGTAAAGCTGGGGTATGCGGACGGAGATATTATATGAAAACAAGTAATGTATTGAAAGAAAAAACCCGCAGGGTTTGTTTAGTTACAGACGATTCCGGCTTCAAGAAAATGCAATTGGAGTATCACAATCCCGATTTCCCCATAATACTTAAAGAGCATCTGCTTGACCTTAGTACCGACTATGACTGCCAGCTCTTTATAATCGACACCAGGATCAAAGATATGGATAAATGGCCTGCACCGTTGGTTACGCTGCCGGACGCAAACAGAAAAAGCTGGATATTCCTGGTTTCCGGGCTCGCAGACACTTCGTTTATCCATCCATTCCCCCGGAATGCAATGCTAATAGATCGTATGAACTTGTCCAGCCAGAAATTCGAATCGTTAATAAAAAAACAGCTTGACCCGAATTCCGGGAAAATATTCGAACGGGTCGTATATCTTAAGGACACAAGATCATTTTTAATTTGGATGGAAAACGGTAAATCCTATCTATTGCGGGTTTCGGATATCCCGGAAGCCGATTCTTCGGATATCCTGAAATGGTCGCTCGGCCCGGATATGGATTTCATTCAGGTAGTTCAGCAATCCGGCAATATAATTGAAGTACCGTGGGATACGGTTCTATACAACTGCGAACCTGAATACGAATTCTTCGAGGGGAAAAACTCTACCCCCGAAATAAGTAAGGAAAGCAAGATCGGCCAAAGAATCCGGCAGGCAAGAGAGCAAAAAGGTTACACGGTGCAGGAATTGGCTGACAGAACAGGAATAAAAAGGCCCAACCTCAGCAGGCTGGAGCACGGCCGCCACCAGCCTTCCCTGGAAACCCTGGAAAGAATTGCCGAGGCACTGAATATTCCAGTGTTCGAACTGTTAATAAAGTAGCGACTGTCAGGCGACAGGTCATCGCGAGGAGGGCGTAAGCCCGACGTGGCGATCTCACTCCACCATCAATCTCGGAATTATGGGACTATACCTCGTCGAATTTATTCTTGGGTATGTCAAGCGGCTTCCTCGATTTCCCCTGGAAGGGGGTCTCCATGTTCCCTGGAAGATCGAATATAATTATTAACTACATCCCGGAGGTAATCCAGGGTTTCGCCGGGTGTATCGCCCCAGGCCCTGCATCCTGGTAGCAACGGAACCTCGGCCATATACTTATTTTCTGTTTCTTCAGAGGGCTGGTGAACAATGACATGCAAACTGTACTGTTTCATATTTCGCTCTCGAAATCCCAGTATAACAATGGCAATAATTCAAGTCAATTAGCCGCCTTGACCACTCGAAGGTTATCACCAAGACTGCCACGGGCACTTTGGTGCCCTCGCAGAGACGAGAAGAAAGTTCATCGCGAAGCCGCCACTCGATAGGTCATCGCGAGGAGGGCGTAAGCCCGACGTGGCGATCTCAAGGGTCACCGGGGGAGGAAAAAATCCCCGTTGACATTAATCCCCCAATCAACCATAATAAGAATTCCAACGTAGTATTTCCTACGTCAGACAGGAGAATGAACATGAAACAGGAAAAAACGCGTGAAATCGTCATCCGCCCCAAGCGCCAGGTTACGATCCCCCGGGAAGTATGTAAGCAGCTGGGCATAGACACCGGCGATATACTCGAGCTGAGCGTCGAAGGCTCCGTACTGATAGCCAAGCCCCGCAAGGCAGCCGCCGTCGAAGCCCTGAAAGAAATCAGGGCCGCCTTCGAGCGTTCCGGCCTTACCGAAGCTGAGCTTACCGCCTCGGCCCGCCAGGCTAGGCAGCAAATAGCCGGGGAGCATTATGCCGGCAAAGCCTGAACTGCGGGTGTTTCTGGATACAAACGTTATCTTCTCCGGCCTCTATTCCGCCAAAGGTGCGCCGGGGACCATCCTTGATCACTACGTTCAGGGAAAATTCAAGGTTGTAGTTTCCCGCCAGGTGCTGGATGAACTGGTTTATACCTTGAAACAAAAACTGCCCCATGCCCTGCCTGCCCTGCGGACCTTTTTAATAAACATGCCGCCGGAAGTAACCCCAGACCCCCCTCTAGCTGAAATCCGGCGCTGGAATGCACTGCAACCGGGCGATGCAGCTATCCTGGCGGCTGCTATCACTGCAAAGCCGGACTTTTTCGTTACCGGGGACAACCACTTCCTGGATAATGCGGATGCACTAAAACAAACCGGCTTGAACATCGTAACGCCGGCTGATTTCTTAAAACAGGTTAAACTATAACCATGAAATACGATTTTGACCGGGTCCACTCAAGGTTAAACACAGCCAGCGTCAAGTGGGACGCCACCGAAGATATCTTCGGTTCGAAAGATGTAATCCCCATGTGGGTAGCGGATATGGATTTTCCCACCGCCAAACCCATCACCGAAGCCCTCGAAAAAAGAGCCGCCCACCCGTTCTACGGCTACACCCTGCCAAGTAAATGCCTCATCGAATCAATCGTTGAGCGCATGCATAAAAAGTTCGGTTGGAAAATAGAGCCGGAATGGATCGTGTTTACCGCCGGGGTTATCCCGGCCATAAGTACCGCCCTCGATGCCATTACCCACCCCGGTGATGAAGTAATCCTCCAGGAACCGGTTTACTACCCCTTCTTCCCGGTGGTAAAACAAAGCGGCTGCCAGGTTGCCACCAACCGGCTCAAGCTTACCGGCAACCGCTATGAAATGGATTTTGAAGACCTCAAGGCCAGGTTCGCCCCTAAAACCGGCATGCGAAACTACCCCAGCCGGGTAAAGGCGATAGTGCTCTGCAACCCCCACAACCCCATCGGCCGCCTGTGGGAACGGCCGGAACTCGAGCGCCTGGGCGAAATTGCCATACACCGCGGCGCAGTTGTAATTTCAGATGAAATCCACTGCGAACTGCTCTACAGGGGCTGCCGCCATACCCCTTTTGCCGCCATTTCAAAGGAGTTCGAACAGAACTGCATCGTGTGCATGGCGCCCTCCAAGACCTTCAACCTGCCCGGCCTGCATGCTTCTTCCATCATAATTCCAAACAAGAAACTGCGTGATGCTTTCCAGCAAACCGGTACCGGCATGCCCGGCCCCAACTTGTTCGGCTACACCGCCATGGAAGCCGCCTACCGCCACGGGGATGAGTGGCTGGAGCAGATGCTTGAGTATCTGGAAGGCAACCTGCAATTTGCCCTGGATTTCTTCAGGCAAAAAGTCCCCAAAATCACCGTCATCCAACCGCAGGCAACTTATCTGCTGTGGCTGGACTGCCGCGGGCTCGGCATGGACAACATGGCGCTCAGAGAGTTTATGCGAAAGAAAGCCAGACTCGGCCTGGACGACGGCTTCCTGTTCGGCAAGGGCGGCTCGGGATTTCAGCGCATGAACATTGCCTGCCCCAGGCCCATCCTCAAGGAAGCCCTGGAGAGGCTGGAGAAGGCAGCCTCAACCCTTTAACCCTGCATCAGCGTGCCCGGGAAAGTGGTTGTATAATCGTTGACGTTAAGGGTAAAGGTGGTGCCGAAGGCAAAATCGGTGCCCAGGTTCACATTCTGTTCGAAATAGGTGTAAATCGCCGGGCAGTCCACGCCCCTGGGGCGCTGAACGGTAACCTCGATATTTACCACGTTGCCCTCCCTGGTTACCGTTAAACCGTGGAAGGTGGTACACCCGTCTGAAAGCCCGCCCCGGATGTGAACCCCGATCTGTTCCGGGTTGGATTCCATGATGTACACGTCCACCTCGTGGATGGGCGCCAGCTTTATTTCCAGGCTGGACTGCTGCTCGATCATATCCCACTTCTGGTCCATCACCGCCGAAACCACTTCGCCGTTTTCAACGGTTACCAGGCAGGTATGGGGTGTGATTACCTCCAGCAGCGCTTCACCGCTGCGGTCCCCGTAGCCGGCATGCCGGCTTTCGTATTCGATGGCAAACTGCCAGCCTTCGCCGATTGCAGTGGTGCTTGCCACTTCCAGTGTTTCCGGAATGCCGTCGAACCTGAAGGTGGCTTCCTGCCTCACGAACTCTTCGGCAACTTTCCGGCTGGACTCTTCGGTATGCATTTGTGCCTGGCCACAGCCAGTAGCCAGTACCGGCAGCAGCACCGCCAGCAGCAAAATCACGCACGTTGAACTTATTCTTGCCATATAAAACACCTCGCCATGCCGGGTTATGCATATAATAACGCATGGATGGGGTTAGAGGTTAGGTGCCGGCTCAGCCAAGGTAAACCTTTGAATTGTGCCATTCTATATAATCCCTTGATGGCTGATAAACCGCTTTAGCCGGTACGTGGATTTTATTGCCGTGAAGGCGGTAATAATCCCTGCCGTTTTCATATTCTTCCTTAATTCTCCGGCTGACTTCGATTTCCAGCGCCGGGTTGATAGTTATGTAACCTCTGTCAAAAAGGGCATGCAAATCCCTTCTCATCAGTATTCCGTTGTTGATGGTATGCCCGCCGGATTCGGAATAAGGTTTAATATGAGCCGCATCCAGGGCAGGCAGCGTCCGCTCGTTTGTCATGGCACAGCGGCGTTCGTATGCATCGGTCACCAGAATTCTGAATGTACCCTGCCCAAGCCGCGGGAAGGTAATAACAGGTTCACCGTAACGCGCAGCTTCTTCGCATACAGTACACGTTAACTGTTCGGCTCCCTGCAGCTGCCGCCAGATAGAAAGCCCCGGCTCCACCGTTAAATCATATCTCTTGCCCTGGACGATATTGGGCTTAAAGTCAGATGGAACCGGTATCCATTTTTCGCGCGGCAGGAAAAACGGTTGCTCAAGCATTATGCAGCCGATATTGAAATCAACGTTAGCTTGTACTGGCTCATGCCGTGCCCGAACTATAAGTTTGCGCATTTCCCAATAATCCCTGGCGCCGTTAGCCTGCCCGAAAGATTCCCACGCCAAGGTTACCGGCAGAATACTCGAATACCAGAATATTCCACCGCCGACAATGTAGTTATCCGGGGAATGTAATTTGAACAGGAACAGTTCACCGGGATCGAGGGCTTTGAAGGTATGGCTTCCATGCGGCTGCCAGAAATTGACCTCTGCCAGTTCAGGCAAGCTGCTCAAGTAATTGAACCAGTCGTTATCCGTAACGCCCAGGTAAGCACGCATGGTATTAATAAAGTAGCACAATGTGCAAGAAAAAGGAACGGGGCGCATAAGAAGTATTGGTAATAACAGGTAGTTTTACCCAATGGTACTTTAGTTTCCAGATGGTTCGAGTCCAATATGGTGGGCCTTGGTTGACAGATTCCGAACTGTTGTTCGAGAATCAAGGTGTGGTTCAAACAATACAACAACTGGTCTCCAACAGTCTCAGATAGGAAAATAAAGCCATGAAGTTCAAATCCAAACAGTGGGTGGTTCCGACTCATTCAACTTGAAACAAGGCCTTTGCCACCTGTTCTGAATCTACATACACTGATACTTGATATGTTCCCTCTTCATCTGGAACATCGAAAGGAATATAAAATGATTGGTCCGGTTCATATGGCCCCAAATCTGATGATAGCGTTATCTCTTCAAGAGTATTCTGGTTAGAGAAGGTAATTTTGTCAAAGGTTACAGAGGTATCGATTTCGCCGCTAACTTTTATTCCTACCAGCATTTCCTCTTCGGGTTGAAATACATGCATAATGCCAGTAGGAAATGGATTAGTAAATAAAACCCAGCCTGAAGTCGGTATTACATTTTCAGCAGGACGGGGGAAGATCATAATTTTTTGGACCGGATTCACAGGAGAGCAGCCGCAAAAGAAGAAAGTCAATAATATCAGTAATACACTTATAAACAGAGTATCATATCTCATTTCTTATTCCTTTCTTAATTCTTATTTATTCTAGAAACGAACATTAAATCATGATGGCTAAATAGCGGAGATGCAACAGTCAGAAGGCAACTGTTGCATCTCCGCTACTATTAATCAATGTTTGTGTATATAAAAATCGTAGTATGCGGTCGAAGTGTGTATATCGTATGTATCACAAGTTAATGTATACGTAGTCGCCCAACGTTGCCAATCCCAGTTTTGCCATTGATTACTGATATACAATTTACTTATGTCCGTATCTGCTTCAGGGAAACTCGGGTGGGTATCGTAGCCTGTGCGAACTTCACCGGCATTGAATTGATTGCTGGCATCAGAAAAACCGACATTTTCACTTGCCATTACAGTCCACCCGTTGTCTTGATACATCGCTGTCCATATCGTGCTACTATAGTTAAACAATGATACTTCAATAGGGTTCGCTGGCAAATCATAAAGTCGCCAGTCTTCCCGATACGAATCATATTCAAACAAATATTGCACATCATCATCGAAGTTAACTTCTGCCCAACCGATTTCCATCCACTGATCGCCAGTTGAATCATTAGCATATATATGGTCCAACGCAATTTCTCCGGTAGCTCCATGCCTGACACCGGGATCAACTACTTCAAATCTTCCCCATATTCCAGGGCAATCTAATGTAGACCAATAACCAAATTGATGAGCTCCTGTTGATTTAGACATTATTGGTTCTTTTGGGGTGGCAGATAGACTTAACATACATTCAGCCATAACTTTAGGCTCGTTAGAAGGAGGCGGTGCCGAGCCCGCTTCCAATTGCGAAACGGGGTCTTCCGGTTCTCTCTTCGGTTGGTATTTTTGATTTTCGGGTGGAATTAATTCGAATACGGCCGATTTTCCCATCGGATTAACAAGTTCAGAATCAATAACTGAAAAAAGCCATGCTTTTGGCTCGCGGAAATAAGTTTCATCCGCAACGATTTGTAACTTATAGTATCCATCTTTGAGAGGCAAGGACATGTCAATTTCTGCTGTTTTTCCACCGGTAACTATTTTTTCAAGTAACGGAATATCCTTATCACTGGATCTACTCGGTAGCAGAGAAATTATTGCTTGATCTCCTTCCTTTAATCCGTTCACTGTTACTATTAAAGCGTTAAGCGAAGCTATAGAATATTGTTCATCAATCTGGGAATCATTTTGGAGCGTGTCAATAGATTCCGTTTGTATATTTGCAAGCACCGGTAAGGACCCCGCAACAAAAGCAATACTACACGTTATTATAGTTAAAAAGACGCTGTTTTTAGATAACTTAATCATTTTACTAACTCCCTTTGTTTTATTACCTGTTTCAACTTAAGCGATGACATATTCACTTGCTTCATAACCTTAATTATTAAGTAAGGTCTCTAGACTGTCCACCTGCCAAACTCCATACAGCATATTTAGTTTCATGGTCATCTCCTACAATATTTTACACTCGCGGATTCAGTCGACATGCGGAATGAAAGTAACTACCTTACCCTGCTCAGTGTCTACAATCGCACTATAATCCTTTTCATTCAAACTAATTCTGACATCAACCTTGAAATTAACAAAGCCCGTTTCAAGGTCTAAGTAATACAGAGGTTTCAAGCTGGTTACCTCCGCTCCCTGCGCAAGAAGAGCTTTTATCCTAGAGTCTGAGGCAATGATGGCATTTATTTGCCGGGAAGTCTCAGGATCGACTTCGAACGAGGATATATTTACCACTTCCTGTTTACCCGTGTTTACTTCGGCAATCAATAAGAGTTTCGATTCAAGATCAAGCACAACGAATATATGTTCATCTTCATTTTCAATCTCCGATATATCAGAATCGGTTACCTGCCTGCCTTCTAAAATAGCCTGGACTCTCGGGTCTTTTAGGGCGATTTCTTTGGCTAAGGCTTTACTATCGCTACTGAAAAGCAAAGGTAGGGTTACAGGCAGAATAATTGCCAAGGCGATGATTAGAATGAAAGAGAGAGTTGTTTTCCAACTCAAGCGGAATCGGGGGAAGCATAACCTGTGTTCATGCAAAGATTTAATAGCTTCGGAGGCCTTCTGTAATCTCCTTTTCCATGTTTGTTTCGGGGATTCCAAAGCTATTCTTTCTTTTATCCTGTCAAGTGCATTATCTGGGACCGAGCTATTGATTGTGCTCAGTTCGAAAAGCAAGCGGAGCTTTTCTTCCCTGCCAATTTCGCTGCTGATAAACGCGGATAACTTTTTTTCTAACTCATCACAGTCCATAGGATATTTAACCGTCCTTATTCCATCTCACTATCTGCTTCTTTCATCTGTCGCCTGAGCATGGCCAGTGCATTGTGGAGGCGTGATTTTACTGTTCCTAAAGGTATATTGAGTATATCGGCGATATCGTCGTTACGGAGGTCATTGAAGTACTTCATTATCAATACCAGCCGATGTTTATCGTCCATCTTGTCCACTATTACTTTGAGCCTGTCATATTCCCGTTTGCATTCCAAGGCTTTCTCAAGCTGCGGGCGGCTGCTACAAATCTGGTCAAGGCTGACTTCATCGAGGAAGCGTGGTAAACCTCTATTCTTTCGGCGCCTGCTGATGCTCTTGTTAAGTGTGATCCTGTAAAGCCAACTGTAGAACTTGCCCTTCTGCGCATCAAATTGCCGGCGGGATTTCCAGACAATGATAAACACTTCCTGCAAGGTATCCTCTGCTTCTCCTTCATCTCCCGTAATGAGAAGGGCATTTCTGTACACCAGCCATTTGAATCGATGAAACAGTTCGTCAAAGGCTGCTTCCTCGCCTGCCTGCCACCTTTTTACAAGGTCTTCCATAGTAATATTACGAAAATCCTATTATAAAGTTCATTGATTCTTCGCAGTGAAGTGTTCCAGCCAAAATAGGAACCGTCCGACAAGCTTTTGCTCTCTATTCAGCTATCTTGAGTATATATTAATTTCCAGCGAATGGGTATGAACTATTATTGCTACTCCAAAACGGCCAGGCTTGATGTCAGGTCGTTAAATGCAATCAGTAGATAGTAATTAGTACCCCCCGGGATATAGAAGTAGTCCCCCTGAAGATCCTCATCCTCGAAGAGTACGGCTGCGGTTATACCTGAATCGACTCTGGTGGAGGACATTTCATCGTTTTTGGAACCAAGATCTCCAATGGCAAGACCGGGGGATACAGTTAGATTCCAACCTTCGTAACCCATGTGCTCCCAAAAATTGGCATAAAGCGAATCGAGTACAATCTCGGGTTCAGCCTGGCTGAATTTCACTGCTATAAACTCTTCCAGATCTTTAACTGAGGTAAATCCGTGGAGGAGACCGTTGTTGTCAAATACGTAACGCAATCTTTGGCCGTTAAAGATCTGAATTTCGTCAGATTCGTATTTAGCTCCATCAATGATAACGGTCACACCCAAAGGCTTGTGGGCAATGGCCGCTTCGCTCTCTTTGGACATGGGAAATTCATTCTCTAAATCTGATATGGTCATACCGTTTATAGCTAAAGTTGCTACGTCAGGTTGGGCGGACAATACGACCAAGTTTAGGAAAATGAGTAACAGGGCCAGGATAAAACTCACCAACATCTTGTTAAGCATATTTGCTCCTTTTTATTAAAAATCTTTACTACGCCTTGAATCAAAGATACCTAGGTCACCCAGCTCACGCGAATATTATATGATTGCCTGATACGACACCTCCTTTTTTCTGCGACATGCATCCGGTTTCCATTAGATATTACGTATTCAATAGGAAAAAGTTCATTTCTATTAGATAAAGTTCATGCGGCTTTGATAATCTTGTTTTTGGCAATTATAAATGATCCCACCTTCGTTTTGGCTTCTACTGGTCCCTTTTTTATGCCAACCTCAAACCTTTTCTCCTGTGTTTGCTGTTGTTGAAAATGAACTTTCCAGCCTCTTATGCGTATTGTTATTAGCGAGGAAATGATAAGCAATGTTCTTTATTTCAGAAAAGTATATAAAGTATATTCTGAGGTTTAATAAGCTTTACGGAGTGTGGCAGGTGGGCAATTGAGAGCCTTGCCTAAGAATGCAGGGCCACTGGAAGGTTATGAACCTTATTCGAAGATATTACGTATATTGTATATAAACCAGGAATATTGAAACGGCATACACTTAGGTTATTGTATGTATCTACATTACATTATTCCGCGGTAGAAACCGAAAAGGAGTTGAAATATTAATCCTACCACAAGAGGATTACGTTCTCTCTTCAGAATTATTCGTTTCTTTAACTCGTTTATACTATATGGGGTAATGCAAGTGGATAAAGCGCGCCCCTTTCCTCATGAGAGGAAGGGGCTACAGTAACGATGTACCAATAATTTAAGGAGAGAAGAATGAATAAAATGCACAAATGTGCTTATGTTGTCACTGCTTTTATGTTATCTCTGTTGGCATTGAACTTGATACCCTTAGCCGCGCAAGGAACGAACAGCGGGGTTATAGCAAAGCCGTTAAGCCCCGAAGGTTCTTCTAATGCATATGATATTCCCCTTGGCTCAACTATATACCACCTCGAAAACAATACTACGGAAGTATACGGACCTGATAAGGTTTTGTTATTTACTGCCAGGGATACTGATGCACAAATAATCGAAACTCCGGGCGGGCTTGCTAGAGCGACTCATGTTCATCACGTTCCTTCCGGCTCGTACATTGAGACTATTGGGAATGTAACAAAAGTGTATTCATCCAGCCAGTGCATCTTGACAGTTATCAATCAAAATCATAAGGTGAAAAAGGCCTTATTGGATGATTACAACCCGCATATAGAATATGTTTACGCACTAGATGTTGATGATCTGTCTTGGTGTAGAGCCAAATGGGATTGCCCTTCGGATCCTCCTTCTCCCGGCGAAGATGCCGTCAACTATATTTTTAACGCTGTAGAGCCGAGTGATTTTTCTGATATCATTCAGCCAGTTGTCGAATGGAACTATGGCGGAAGCAGTGATTGGAGCGGAGCAGCTTGGAAAGGTATAGATGGTGACTATTACCGGGCGACACCTTGTGATGTCAGCGCTGGAGACGATATTTGGGGTGTTATGACAAGGTCATACAATGTCTGGTACGTGTATCTGTATAATTACACGGATGTCGGAAGTTCGTATTTAACTTGTTACAACACACCGGGTTCAAATGATTTAGCCGTGTTTTGCGACTTGGAAGGATGGAACATCGAGGATGATGATGATGTACCGGGAGACATAGAATTTTACGATATAGTGTTCAAAGACAGCTCAAATAGCGATATTAGTTTTGAATGGAATCCTGTAATTAATCCCACCTTTGATCAAATCCTGTCAAACCTTGACGTTGACTGTGATCAAACATCACCGTTCGATAATTCTTGGGTTAACTTATATACCGATAACTGATCGATTCATACAGCCTTGTACCAGATAGGGTTACATTACCCCTATCTGGTAT
>JAFGLQ010000070.1 GCA_016928015.1 Dehalococcoidaceae bacterium | reverse complement strand
TTACCAGGCATCCCTGGTCGATTTCCGGACCGCAGGCATCGGCAATGGTGAAAAACGGTGGGATCTTTATTAGCATGTTGCCCTTGCCACCCGCATACAGGTCTCTGCCCTGGATGGAAAGCAGGGGGAAGGCTTTCATGCTTACTGTCCAGGAAAATGCCGGCGGATCTATGGTGTAATACTGTTCGGCTTCGAACGGCATCCAGGGTTTACCCTGCAGGCGGAACATCCCTCTCTGCTTCAGCCGGACAGTACTGGTTCTTTCTCTGCCCAGAGCCCGGGTATACCGCATGTATTTTTGTACCGGCTCCGGCAGCCTGCTGATATCTTCTTCGGTTATAATCCCGGATGGAAATCGAATAGCTTGCTGTAATAGACCGGCGGCTTCCCGGCCTGCCTTTCGCTTGAAGGTGGCCTGGCCCAGGAAAAGACAAAACACCCCGGTAATGATTACAACTGCCGGTACGATAATTAATGCAATCCACCACATTTTCAGCGTTGAAAATAAACCATCTTAACCAGGGATGTCAAGAAATTGACAGCCCTGGTTGTTGAACTGCGCCTGTGGTTTATATTAATATACCCGGCGAGGTGAGCACATGAACCAGGCAGTCACGATACAAAACCTGATAAAAAGGTATGGAGCCCTGACGGCGGTGGATGGCGTTAGCTTTTCCGTCGGGCAGGGGGAGATCTTCGGCCTGCTGGGGCCTAACGGTGCGGGTAAAACCACCACCGTGGAAATGATCGAGGGCCTCAGGAAGCCGGATTCCGGCAGTATTGAGGTGATGGGCATAGATGCCCTGAACGATCCTTGCCGCCTGAAGGAAATTATCGGGGTACAACTGCAAAGCACCACCCTGCATGACAAGATAAAAGTCCGGGAGGTGATAGAACTGTTCGCCACCTTTTATAAGCATTCTGTAACAGCTGACAGCCTGCTTGAGGAAGTCAGCCTGGTGGACAAAAGCGAAAGTTATATCAAATCCCTTTCGGGCGGGCAGAAACAGAGGGTTGCCCTGGCCCTGGCCCTGGTCAACGATCCGCAGGTTCTTTTTCTGGATGAACCCACCACCGGCCTTGATCCACAGGCACGTCGGAATGTCTGGGAAAGCATCGAAAAATTGAAAAACAGTGGCAAAACCATAATCCTCACCACTCATTACATGGAAGAAGCCGAAACACTGTGCAGCCGGGTGGGCATTATGGATCACGGCAAGATTATAGCTATCGGGTCTGCTTCACAACTGATTGCCGATGCCGGGCTCGATTCGGTGGTGGAATTTTCCTGTACTCCAGAGGAGGCTTCTGTAATTCTCGCCGAATTGGAGGATGTCAAGCGAACCGCAGAGCTTGACGGCAAATTCACCGTATACACTCATAAACCTTCCGCCATGCTACAGCAAATTGCCAGCCTGGCCAACCGGCATAATATCATGCTCAACGGCCTTTCCCTTAAGACGGCAAACCTTGAGGATGTATTTCTCGCTCTGACCGGGCGGAAGTTAAGGGATTAGGAGGACTGGCATGAAAGCATTGCTGGCACAGTTGAAAATAGAAAACAAGCTGTTCGTACGGAGTGTAGACGGGCTGTTCTGGACCCTTCTTTTCCCGGTTTTTTTTATAGTGCTGTTCGGTCTGATTTACGGTGAAACTCAATGGGACGATATCCGGGCTATAGACTACCTGCTGCCGGGAATAATCGTGATGGCGCTGATGGTTACCGGCATAATGTATACCACCGTTGCATTTGTTGAAGAACGGATAAAGGGTATATACCGCCGTCTTTCCCTGACACCGCTTACCAAGCAGACTATTCTTTCCGCCCAGCTTATCAACCGCTACCTGTTGATTCTGGCTCAGACAGCCCTGCTGCTGGTGGTAGGTTTTGCAGTATTCAAGATTAATATTGTGGGCAACTGGTTCCTGTTTTTCCTGGTGCTCAGCCTGGGGGCGCTGTGTTTTCTTTCAATCGGCCTGGCGCTGACCGGATTTATTAACAGCACCGGCAGTGCCAACGCCATATCCATGATAGTATTTTTCATGCTGATGTTTCTGGGCGGGATATTCTTCCCGGTCGAGATAATGCCCGAGTTCCTGTCCTATTTTGCCAACGCCCTGCCTTCGACTCATCTGGGCGATGCTTTCAGGGCGATAATCATCTATGGACAGGGACTTGGAGATATATGGACGAATATTGCGGTGGTGGCCGGCTGGATGGTGGCGGCGTTCGGGGTGGCGATAAAAACCTTCAAATGGGAATAGAACCGGCACCAATCGATTCAAGCGTAACTGTTAGATTAATAAGCCGAGAGGCTCACTGTATGGGATCTTCGACATTGTTTACCCCGACGGCTTTTGTGTTTGTTCCACCGGCAGTTTCACCGTAAACCAGGAACCCTTGCCGACTTCACTCCTGGCCTGGATATCTCCGCCATGTTCCAGAACGATGGAACGCGACAGGGAAAGCCCGAGCCCGGTGCCCTCGCCGGGGCTCTTGGTGGTAAAAAACGGGTGAAACAACCTGTTGAGGACTTCCGGGGGCATCCCGGGGCCGTTATCCATGAACGTGATACGAACGTTTCCGGCTGAGTGGCTGGTAATGATGGTCAGCCTGGCCGGCGCGGGGATATCTTTCAGGACGTATTCAGCATTGACGATGAGGTTCAGGAATACCTGCTGCATCTGGCCCGGATCGACTGTAACCGGGGGCAGGTCAGGGTCATAGTTCTTGACAACCTCTATATTGGAAGTATTCAGTACATACTGGCGCATTTCCAGCGTTTTTTCAATAACGTCATGGATATCGATGCTGAGCTTGATGGATTTGTCCTGCCTGGCGAAGATCAGCATCCGTTTTACGATGTCCTTTACGCGGTTGGAACCTTCGGCAATATACTTCACGTGACCAGCAGCCTCAGCCGGAAGGTCTTCCTGCATCAGCAGTTCGGAAAAACCGATTATGGCGGTCAGGGGATTGTTGATTTCATGGGCGATGCCGGCGGCCATTTCACCCAGAGTAGCCAGCCTGGTAGATACTTCCAGCCGGTTGATCATAGCCTGTTTTTCGGCTTCGGCTTTTACCCTGTCCGTGATATCCAGCAAAGTGAAAATGCGGGCTTTGACTTTACCCCTGCCTTCGATAACAGGGTAAGTCTCTGTTTCCAGGTGAATGGCGCTATCGGTTATCAGGGTGATTCCGGGTGAATCGATTCCGATTGCCGTCAGAGGTGCCAGCCACGAGATTTCCTCAGCCAGTTTTGCGAGGCTTTTACCGATTAGACTGCCGTTGGAAGAGCCCAGCATTTTGACGGCTGCAGGGTTAATGTCGATAATTACGTTTCGTTTATCTACGACTATTATGCCGTCACGTATGGTGTCCATTACCCGGCTGCGGGCGACCGGTACCAGGTCCAGCAGTTGCCAGCGGACAACCGCCAGCAGGAACAGGGCTCCGGAAAAGGAAAATCCCACCCTGGTCAGGTCATAGCCCGGCAGTGGGTTGAGGCTGGAAACATATATAAGCGCCATTAGCCAGGGCAGCAATCCCCCGACCAGCATCAGAAATGTTCTGGGTTGATATTTCCGATGGGAGGAGATGGCAAAACCGACAAGCAGTACACTTCCGGCCAGTACACACAGGCTCGAGTAGCCGATATTCGAAAACCAGAACCATGGTCCGTGTTCATACATGATGAGATTGGAGCCTTCGGGGCCGGCAGAGAAGGAAAGCCAGATAAGATGATGATATTCGTTGGTGGCTGCCAGTACCAGCGTAACTGCCGGTATGATAAACAGCAGAAGCATGTTACGTCGGGTGATGTATTTACCGAGGCCGACATGGCTGGCGATGAAAAGCAGAAAAACAACCGGCAGGGTAACTCCGCCGATGTATTCAAGCTTGGAAAAAAGGATTTTAACTTCCCAGGAGGTAGCCGACACTTCGAAAATGCCGAAGAAGGACCAGACAGCGGCCGAGACCATCATGAAAAACAGAAGCAAACCGCCCTCGGCCTCACGCCTCATCCAGGCAGCCCCAGCCACCACCAGGCACACGGCAAAGGAAATAATGTAAATAATTACATACGGGGTAACAATGAAGACCGGAGCGGCATTTAATACTGTCTCAGGCTGCATAATTATCTAATGGGCTGGTAGCTCAACATCATAAGGCAATCTAATACTTTATCGCACGGTATAAGGCAATCTAATACTATACCACACGGTGATTTTATGATTAACCCTACTTAAGTACTTGTCGACCGGGTACAATAGTACTGTTCATGTATATTGCTTCCATTCATGATGTATACCACTTCGAGATTAAAAGGGCTAGAATTAGCCTGACGGGTTCCGGTGAGGTGAACAC
>JAFGLQ010000069.1 GCA_016928015.1 Dehalococcoidaceae bacterium | reverse complement strand
TGATAACAGACCGTACCAGCTATATATTCTATTTTTATCCGGCAGTCGGCGCCTGCTGTATCGCCATAACCGTATTCCTGTGGGATATTACTGAGCGGGGCGCCAGTTCCAGCACCGGATGGATAAGAGCATTATCGCCGTGGACGGTGCCGGCTTTCGTGTTGCTGCACCTGGCATGCTTTGTGTATCTTTCTCCCGTCAGCTACCCGTGGAAACTGGGAGCCAGCCTTCTTTTTTACCTGGGGATTCGGATGATATTCGGGCAATCCGAACAAGCATCTCATCCTAATGCAGTGGATGCCGGTAATTGAGTACCGGCGCCGGAGCGTTTTCGTCGAACTGTCCACCACCGGTAAATAAAAACAATACTGACAAGGCAGATGCCGGCCACGCTGGTAACAACCCCCACCTCGAAAGCCCGGCTCCGGTAGGTAAATTCGACGGTGTGTGTACCCGGTTGCAACGATACCGCCATCAGGGCATCGAATGCCTGTAAAACTTCACCGGGTTCTCCGTCTACCGACGCCTGCCATGCCGGGTACCAGGCTTCGCTCAACAGCAGGAACCCCGGTTCTTCACAAGATGCCCGCATGGAAATCTTATGCGGTCCATATTCAATTATTTCAACTTCAGCCGGTTCAGACAATACCGGAACGTTTTCATCAGAATCAGCCAGTTGAATATTACTAACCATGAAAGCCCTGGGCAAGGCATCAATGTTCCGGTAGATGTTTACGCTTGAGTCCGAATATGCCGGTTCGAAGCCGCCGGTCAATAACTCGGAACTGCTTATCACATATTTAACATTGAGCAAATTCAGCTTTATACCCAGTTCCTGGATGCCGCGGGCCGCCGAAACCGAAAGGTAGTTGGTGCCGGTGCGCCCGGCGTTATCGCCCAGAAAGCCTGAGTAGTGGTTTAACACAGTCGCTTCATAGCCGTTTATTTCGGCAATACCCATCGACATTAGCCGGTTCTTGGTCACTATCCCTTCCGGATCATATACCCGGTAACCCCTGGCATGTTCCTGCAGGAACACGATGAAAGGTTCATCCTGGTAAATCTCGCTTACCGGGTTGGAATCGATATACGGCATATGCAAAAACCAGAGGTTGGCCAGGGTAAATGCTATTACAGTGATATCGAACAGTTTGCCTTTAAACCGGTTTTTAAAACGGGCATACAGGACTGCCGCGCTCGTGAGCAGCAGCCCGCCCAGGACCGCCAAACCAATGCGCACTGCGGAAAAAGTATGCACCGGCAGCATGGCGGCGCCAGCGGCCACCAGCCCGAACAGGAAAGTAATGATAATCACCCTTTCTGCAGTTTTTACGTTCTCCCCGAACAGCCGGCTGCGGACATATGCCATGCCGAAGCCGGACAGCATAGCCGCCGAGAAGCTGAAAAGCAGAACGAACCGAGCCGGAACCCGGAAATTATCGAACCCGGGAGCCAGTTTGTACAACAGCCAGTAGGGAGGAAAGTATTTGCCCGTGGCGATCAGTAATGCAGCTGCGGACAGTAAAATGAAAAACTTTACCTGCCTCGTTTTATTCCGGGAAAAAACAGCAACAGCACACAAAACCAACGGCATTATCCCGAAATAAGTGCAGTACTCCCAGAACGGGTAGGCAAAAAAATCGGACCAGAAGCTCACCGGGCCCGACCAGGGGTTCGATACCATCAGGCTCAGCAGTCCCGGGTTCAAAGAGAAAGAAGTGGCCGTGCTGTAATCCAGGCCGCCGGCGCGCGTTGTATACAGGGAATATTCATAAGCCGGGAAAAACTGCACCGCGGAAATCAGTATTCCCGTTATGACTGCGATGGCCAATATCCCGGCTGGTTTGGCTATGCGGTGGAACTGCTTTTCCCCGAGGAAAAAGAAAACCTGGTATGCCAGGTAAGCCCCTAGCCCGATAAGGCAAATATAAGTAATCTGTATGTGCCCGGCCAGAATCTGCATGCCGAGCGCTGTCCCGGCGGCCAATCCCCAAGCGGTACTGTTTTTTTGCAGAGCCGTATCGAAAAGCAGGAACAGCAGCGGCAGCCAGACGGCGGCACAAATCATGGAATAATGGCCGGCATAGATATGGGAAGTAATAAACGCCCCGAATATGAACACGAGGGCGGTAAAGAAGGCGCATATCCTTTCCAGTCCTAGGTGTTTGGCAAGGAGATACATGAAACTGCCCCCCAGGAAAACGTGAAGAAGGAAACTCAAACCGAAAGCGGTTGCCGGAGGCAGAAAGAGGAAAAGGATGCTTGGCGGGTAGAACAGGCCGAACTGGGGATTGGCGGCCAGGGGGTAGCCGGAAAGTATCATGGAATTCCAGTAGGGAAAGCTGCCTTCGGACAGGGCAGAATATGCGTAACTGTACATGGGGTAGAAGAAATCGGTTATGTCGTTGCCGGAAACGGATTGGGTGCTGATAAGCTGACCGGGATGGAGTATTACATTCCAGAAGAAAATACAGGCACTGATAAATATCAGTATTATATAACCGATATCTTCCCTGTGGCGGCAGCAGAAGGCTGTTAACGCTTTTGGCATTATCGTACCCAGTTCATTTCGGTTAAGAAAGCGTTTAAAATATAGACTAATGGCAATAGAAACCGCAACAACTGCAGGAAAAGTGGAATACCGGATTGCCGCTGCACATGACGGCGCTCGTAAGAACGATTCAACATACCCGGTTTCCTTCAAGAGTTGACGGCGCAGTCTGTAAACCACTATATATATGGGGTTATGACTTTGTACTGGGCTGTCGTGTTCACTCTGCTCGGTATGGCTCTGGGCAGTTTTTTTAACGTGCTTGCCGACCGGCTACCTGCCGGAAAATCCATAATCAGGCCGGCTTCCCACTGTCCGGCGTGCGGGGTAAAACTGAGCGTGCCGGACCTGGTGCCCGTTGTGAGCTACTTGGCGCTGAAGGGGCGCTGCCGCTACTGCCACGCCGCAATCCCACGGCGGATGCTGATGGTTGAACTCGCCACCGGTATCATGTTTTTGCTGTTGTACCTTTTTTATGGCCTGAGCCCGGAACTGGGTATAGCCCTGCTGTATTTCAGCCTGCTGCTACTGATTTTTATCATAGATCTCGAACAGCAGTTGATTCTTAATGTCATAATTTATCCATCGGCCCTGGCCGTGCTCTTAATTAATCTTATCTGGCCCGATACCGGCATAACTCACGGTTTTTTGAACGGCCTTGCCGGCGGCGGCGCTGGCCTGCTGCTGTTTTTACTGATAGTCATTGCCAGCCGCGGCGGCATGGGACTGGGGGACGTGAAGATGGCTGGCCTTATGGGTTTGATTCTTGGCTTTCCGGGTATATTTGTGGGTATATTCCTGGCGGTGGTTTCCGGCGGGCTTGTCGCCGGAATTATCCTGATGCTGAAACGCAAGAGCAAAAGGGACCCGATTCCCTTCGGGCCGTTTCTTTCGCTGGGTACTATGGCGGCAATACTCTGGGGACAACCGATAATGGACTGGTACCTGGGTTTTTTCGGTTTTTAGAATAAATACCCCTGTGCCAGGTATAAAAGTCCGGCAATAGCGATGGCTGCTCCCCAGGCGGTTTTACTCCACCAGAAAATCTTGGCTCCGTCCAGCGGCCCGAACGGCAGCAGGTTGAATATTGCCAGCCATGTATTTATGAATGCGCCCAGATAAAACAACAAAATCGGATAGACATTATTCAGGATAAGAAAAACCATGGCCAGAATTATGTTGGTAACCGGACCGGCAATGGAAATCATGCCGATGTTTCTGCGGTGTTGTTCGGGCGTGGTAACAGTTCCCGGGTTGTGGCGAATGACAACGGCGCCGGGCGCGGCGAAAATAAAACCCAGCAGGGAAGAGCCCAGGGCGATTGCCAGCCCTGCGGGCCACATGGCATACTCGGCAAAATAGCCTGAATTCCTGGCGATAAGGCGGTGTGCCAGTTCATGCAGGATAAAAGAGGTGGAAACGGCAAGAAAAGCCATTCCGGCTACCTGCAACAGGCTGCCGGGCTGCTGAAATGCTCTTAACCCTCCTGAAAGTGCAATGCCGAAAGCCAGCGCAAGCGCCAGCGCTGATATGGCAAGGTCTCTGAATTCTTTAATCTGCATATCGGAGGTTTTCGGGTTAACGCTTCCGGGCAATCAAACCGTTTCGGTTAACCGCATACAGTATAGCAGTGTTGCTGCATGGAAAGCATTTTATTGATGCCGTTTGTTTTCAGGCGCAGTTAATAACCGTTAAAACCCGCGATTATTCTTCTTTTCCCACCTGGTAGCCGCCGGCAGGCAATGCGGCGCCGTCAACGAAAAGGGTCCTGCCGTCTATGGCAACACGCCCGCGGGCGATCAGGTTGTGGACGCCGAACGGATAAATTTTCCAGTCCCCCCGGTATTTGAGCTGGTTCTGCAGGCTTTCACATATTCTCTGCATTTTTTCCCGGTAAACCGTTCCGGCTGTTGCCTTGAAACCTTTGTAAGTGGTTATATCGTGGCTCCGGGCAAAGCCGGTAACCTCGCAAAGGTCGCTTACCATGCCGCCGGCGCCCATGGATTCTATTTCCTCGAGCGTTTTTTGTATGTGCATCGGTTCTGACTGCGCCAGTACCGGGCCGGTATCTTCGCCCTTATCCACTATGAACAGGGTTGATTTGAGAGAATCGTCTCCGGCAAGAATCGCCCGGGCGGTGGGAACCCAGTGCAGGCCGTCATAGCCCCGGGTGGTATCGCCCGGGTGAACGTTCAACATCCTGGGATAGTACCTGTCCACCATCCAGTCCGTAACCCACTGGTCGTAACCCGCCAGGCAGATGAGGTCCGGCTGGCGCCCGGCAGCCTTTTCAATAAGGCGGCTGGCTTCCTGTTCAAAAGCTTCCCTCTCGGGGCAGTTTCGGGGAACACTTCCGGGTCTGTATCGTTCACGGGCGCTCGCCAGGAAAGGCAGATGGTCGAGTTCGATCAGGGTGTGTTTATTCTGTCTGGCCTTGTTAGCTCCTTCACAACCGGGGCGGTTGGTAAAAACGATATAACGATGACTTGGATCTTTCTCAAATATACGTTCGTAATTTGTGCCAGAGCCGGAGATAAAACAGGCGATTGTCATACGGCTGCCTGAAGTTGCCGGATTGAATATCAGTTGACACATAACTAAATGATACCACTTCGATACAATATTATCTTCTTGTCATCATTTGAGCAACCTCAAACCGTTCAGCATTACCAGCAAAGCCCCGCCTTCATTTATCAACAGCCCGGGTACCAGGCCTATAACGCCCGTCAGGGCAAGGGTGACCACCAGCCCGACAATTATCAGCGAAGCTGCCACATTCTGGCGGATGACTGCCACAGCCTTGCGGCTGGTCTCGAACAGGTATGGGAGTCTGGCAAGGTCATCGGCCATCAGGGCCATATCGGCCGTCTCGAGGGCAATATCGCTGCCGGCGGCGCCCATGGCAATCCCGACATCGGCTGCCGTCATTGCCGGAGCATCGTTAACACCGTCACCGACCAGGCCGATTCTGCCGTAACGGGCTTTGAGTTCTTTCACGGCATCGGTTTTGTCCTCCGGCAACATTGCCGAGCGGTATTCCTCTATACCCGCTTCGGCTGCGATGGAGCGCGCTGTGCCTTCATTGTCTCCGGTGAGCATGACGATATGCTTCATCCCGGACCGGGTCAGCCTTTTCACCGTTGCACGGGCTTCTGGGCGCAGCCGGTCGGCTGCTGCGATTATGCCCAGTACGGCGGAGTCGTCCATTACCAGTATGGCAGTTTTACCTTCGTTTTCCAGCCTGGTCAATAAATCGGCCGGTTTGCCGGCATCAATAGACAGTTTGTGGTACAGGGCGGTATTGCCGGCATAGTAGGTTTTGCCCGCGATGGTGCCCCGGGCGCCCAATCCCGGCAGATCCGAAAAATCGTCTATCGAGGCAAGTTTCACTCCCTCTCGGCGGGCTTTTTCCAGTACAGCTCCGGCCAGCGGATGGCCCGAGCGGGATTCGATGGTTGCCGCAATTGAAAGGACCTCCATATCGCTTGCTTTTAACGAAAATATATCGGTAACCTGCGGATGGCCGGTAGTAAGGGTGCCGGTTTTATCAAAGGCCAGTACCTGAATATTACCGGCGGCTTCGAGATCGGCGCCGCCTTTTATTAGCAGCCCGTGTTTAGCGGCTGCGCTGACAGCGGAGAGCACCGTAATGGGAACCGAGAGTACCAGACCGCAGGAACATGATACTACCAGCAGAACAAGCGCCCGGTAAAACCACTCATCAAACGGCTGGCCCAGCAGCCAGGGAACGACCGCTACCAGCAGCGAAACCACGAAAACAACGGGAGTATAGATATTGCCGAAATTTTCGGCAAAGCGCTGGTAGCTTGATTTTTTGCTTTCGGCTCGTTCCACTGAATGAATTATCCGTGAAAGGGTGGTATCGTCGAACCTCCGGGTGGTTTCAACTTCAAGATAACCCTGCTGGTTGATGGACCCGGCAAAAACACTGTCGCCGGCAGTTACAGCAACCGGCATGGATTCCCCGGTTACCGGCGCCTGATCTACCGATGATGAACCGGCAAATACATTTCCGTCCAGGGGGATTTTCTGGCCGGGTTTAATCTTGATAATCTCCCCTGGTTCAATCTGTTCCACGTTTGTTGTTATTTCTTGCCCGTTTTTTATTACCAGGGCTTCGGCAGGCAGCATCTCAACCAGGGATTTCAGGGAACTGCGCGCTTTCCGGGTGGCAAAGGTTTCCAAAACCGCTCCCCAGGTGTATACGAACACCAGCAGGGCGGCTTCATCCCAGAAGCCGAGGGCAACAGCGCCCACGGTAGCTACAATAAGCAAAGCGTAGATGTTCAATGTCCTGGTGCGGATGCCCGACACAGCCATTTTAGCCGGGAAGTAGCCACCGACGATTATGGCAGCGGCATAAACATAGCGGGCAATATCGCGCGCCAGCCCCAGTCTTTCGGCCAGAAAAGCCCCGAGCAGTAAAACGCCGGATACCGCGATAAGTTTAATCCGCCAGTCCCGCCACCATTGGTTGTCTTTTGCCATGACCTGTGCCAGCCGCGGGTTCATGCCGGTTGCGGCAATCGAACGAATAATCGCCTGTGGCGAAATAACACCAGGAGAATAGCTGATATCCACTTTCTGGCTGGCCAGGTTGATTGCAAAATCGAGGATGCCCTCAAGGTTTGCCAGCTTGTTGGTAACAATGGCTTTCTCGTTAGCGCAATCCATTTCCTCAATAAAAAGGGAAAGGCTGGCCGCTTCGTTTTCAAGGCCGCAGCTTTTACATGAAGGCGGAGCAGGAACGGGTTTTTCAGTCATTTTCACTCCAACGATAAATTAATTGCGTATACGCTAATAAGTGATTGAAAAAAAATGTCAGGCTTGCCGGGCGTGCTCCAGGCTGATTTTAAAAAGTGTTTTGACATGTTCATCGTTCAGTGAATAGTACATCATGCGTCCCTGCTTACGCTGGGTTACCATCCGTAAAGTTCGCAGAATACGCAGGTGCTGGGATGCAGCCGATTCCGATATTCCTACGATGGAGGCAATGTCGCAAACACAGAGTTCCTGTTCCAGCAGGCAGTGCAGGATTTTGGCCCGGTTGGAATCTGCCAGCGCCGAGAAGTTTTCTGCCAGCAGGGTAAAAATCTCGTCCGGAGGCAGGGTCCGCCGGGTGGCTTCGACCCTGTCCTGATCGACAACCCAGATTTCACATTTGTCTTTCGGTTTGGACATAGCAATAACCTTAATATATGCGCAACTGCTAAAATAATAAGGCATTGCCGGCAGGTTGTCAAATGGTAGCCCGAGAGTATACAGGCTAAGCCGGCGCCGGCCGTGTTTATTCGTCTGCAAGCGCCCCTTTCAATTCCCGGATAAAGCAGCCGGCCTTTTCCAGGGTGGGGTCTTCTTCCGTCAATTGTATCAGCCGGCTGCCTACAATAACACCATCAGCCAGCCGCGATACCGAACTGGCCTGAGCCGCGTTGGAAATGCCGAAACCAATACATACAGGTACATTCGAGTACCGCCTGATTCCGGCAATGACTCGTTCGAGCCCGGCTGGAATCTGAGAGCGCGTTCCGGTAACCCCGGTTACGCTCATCAGGTAGATAAAACCCGAAGCATTTTCTGCCGTCAGGGTGATGCGTTTTTCACTGCTGGCAGGGGAGAGCATGTATATCAGGTCAAGGCTGCTGGCTTTGCAGGGATCGCGCAACTGGGGGCTCTCTTCCACCGGCAGATCAGGCACGATCATACCGCTGACTCCGGCTGAAGCAGCTCGTTCAACGAAACTCTTTATACCGAAATTCCATACAGGGTTAAAATAGGTCATGAAAATCAGCGGAACGCTTACTTCGGAAGATAAATATCCGGCCATCGACAGGCATTTTTCAACAGTTGTGCCGTTTTGCAGGGCTCTGAAAGAAGCCTGCTGGATAACCGGGCCGTCACCGACCGGGTCGGAAAAAGGAATACCGAGCTCGATAATATCACAGCCTTCAAGGGCCAGGAGTCTTACTAGCTTCACTGTTGTATCGAGGTCCGGGTAGCCGGCGGTAACGTAACCGATTAAAGCCCTCGACCCGGGCTTTGAGAATACCTCATCTATTTTATTCAATAGCGTCCTCCAGGTAGGGTTTGACAATTTCCATGTCCTTGTCTCCGCGGCCGGAAAGGCAAACCAGGATATCGGTATCCTCGCCGGATTTTTCCGCCAGCCGGGCAGCGGTATATACGGCGTGGGCGCTTTCCAGCGCGGGAATTATACCTTCGCTTTGCGAAAGCAGGCGGAAGCCTGTCAGAGCCTGCACATCATCCGCGCTGGCGTATTCCACCCGCCCGGAATCCTTGAGAAAGCTGTGTTCCGGTCCAACACCGGGGTAATCAAGGCCGGCGGAAATGGAATGGGTGGAGGCCACCTGGCCGTTGCCGTCCTGAAGCAGGTATGATTTCGAACCGTGAAGTATGCCCACTGTGCCGGCCGAAAGGGTGGCGCAGTGGCTCCCGCTGGAAATCCCCCTGCCGGCGGCTTCCACGCCGATCAGCTTGACGCAGGTGTCTTCGAGAAATGGATAAAACATGCCCATGGCGTTGGAGCCGCCGCCGACACAGGCAATAATATAGTCGGGAAGCTTACCGGCGCTTGCCAGTATTTGCTCTCTGGCTTCATGGCCGATTACCGACTGGAAATCTCTAACCATTTCCGGGTATGGGCTGGGGCCGACCACCGAACCCAGCAGATAGTGGCTGGTGTCTGCATTGGTTATCCAGTCCCGTATGGCTTCATTGATGGCATCTTTCAGCGTGCGGGAACCGGTACCGACCGGGATTACCCCGGCGCCCATCAGTTTCATCCGGGCTACGTTGAGCGCCTGGCGCGCTACATCTTCCTCTCCCATATAGACAGCACATTCAAGGCCCAGCATGGCCGAAACAGCGGCAGTGGCAACACCATGCTGACCGGCCCCGGTTTCGGCAACTATTCTTTTTTTACCCATCATTTTTACCAGCAGGCCCTGCCCCAGGGCGTTGTTGATTTTATGGGCGCCGGTGTGGTTCAAATCCTCTCTTTTCAGCCAGATTCGGCCGCCTCCCAACCGGCGGCTCAGGTTTTCGGCCGGGTAAAGAGGAGTAGGCCTGCCGCTGTAGGTGCGGTTGAGTCTGTTTAACTCTTCGCGTGAACGCTTATCCGCCTTGAACTCAGCATAGGCCTGTTCGAGCTCTTCCAGAGCCGGCATAAGCGTTTCCGGCACATAACGGCCGCCGAACCTGCCAAAGTAGCCTTTCATGTCCGGAAGTGTCTTATTCATTATTGCCTCCTGCAGTTACATCACTGCCCTTTGCAGCAGCCACAAAATCTTTTATCAGCCGGGGGTCCTTGACCCCGTCCTTCTCAACTCCACTGGAAACATCCACCCCCCACGGCTGCAGTTTGTCAACCATTGTGCCAACGTTTTGCCCTGTCAGTCCGCCGGCAACCATAACCGGAAAACGGGCACAGATTTTACCGGCAAGCGCCCAGTTGAAGCTTTTACCGCTGCCGCCGTACCTGTGGTCCGGGCGGTTGTCCAGGAGCACCCTGGCGCCGGTGCGGTCTGTCCCGCACAGGGACTCTACCCTGTACAATAGTTCAGTTTCCGTTGAAGAGGGGAGCACGTGCACGCTCTTGATGCACGGCGCTTCGATACGGCTGATGTAATCCATGTTCTCATCGCCGCTCAGCTGGACAACATCCAGATTGCAGTAGTGCAGAACGTCGTTGACTGTACGATAATCCTGATTGACGAACACTCCTGCCAGACGGGGCCGCCCCTCAATACCGTCCAGGGATACGCCAATCTCACAGGCTGCTTCAAGGCTTATCCGACGCGGGCTTTCGGTCAGCACAAGTCCGATGTAATCGATACCCAAACCGGCGCAATAACGCGCCGTGGCGGCGTCCCGTATACCGCATATCTTGATTTTAACCAAGCAACTCCTCCATACACCCGGCAACGCTCGGGGCGGCTACCAGGGCTTCGCCCACCAGCACGGCGGCGATATCAAGCCCTTTAATTTGTTCTATATCCAGGCGTGTCTTAAAACCGCTTTCGCTGACCACTATGCGGCCTTCCGGTATAAGCGGACGTAAGCGAACGGTGGTTTGTATATCCACCTGGAAGGTGTTCAGGTCCCGGTTGTTTATTCCGATGATTGCAGCGCCGGCCTGCAATGCGATGTGGATATCCTTTTCATCATGGACTTCCACCAGGCATTCCAGTCCCAGATTGTAGCTTAGCTTGATCAAGCCTTCCAGTTGCCCGGGTTCTAAAATAGCTGCGATGAGCAGCAGGCTGTCGCCGCCCATGGCGCGGGTCTCATATATCTGGTACTCGTCGAAAATG
Source organism: Dehalococcoidaceae bacterium (assembly GCA_016928015.1). GTDB lineage: Bacteria > Chloroflexota > Dehalococcoidia > Dehalococcoidales > CSSed11-197 > CSSed11-197. Next base: position 3,650 of record JAFGLQ010000069.1, on the reverse strand, counting down.
AAATCCTTGCGAACAAGCGGCGGGCGTTCAGCGCCCAGTTCACGCCTGATTTGACTCAGGTAGCCGATATTTCCCTTGAAAAAATTCTGTTCGGTAATTACCGATATGGCGGCGGCGCCGCCGGCAGCATAGGCCCTGGCCAACTCGACCGCATCGAGATTGCCGGCAATTACCCCTCTTGACGGAGATGCACGCTTGACCTCAGCGATCAGTTTCAACTCACGTCCTTCCAGGGCCTGTGACAGACTGCGGGGCGGCAATGCGTCCCCGGCCAGGCGCGTTACGGTTTCCAGTGGCACCTGCTGTTTCAAGCCGGCAAGTTCGGCACGCTTGCGTGCTACAATTTCTGTTAGCATCGTCATCGCGCCGTATAACCCCGGGAGAAGTTTATCAGCGATTCCAGCTTTTCCAGGGCTTTACCCTCATCGATAAGATGCCCGGCAAGCTCAACGCCGCCGGTTATATCCTTTACGGCACCACCGGTTTTCAAAGCAGCGGCCGCATTGAAAAGAACGGCATCACGCCTGGGCCCCTTTTCACCGCTCAGCACACCTTTGAGCAGAAGCGCATTTTCGTCCAGAGTGCCACCGGCCAGGCTCCCCGGCGGGTAGCGCTTCAGTCCCACTTCTTCCGGGCACAACTGGTATTTTTCAAGTGTGTCTTCACTCACTTCGACTATCACATTGGTGGAACAAACAGTGAGTTCGTCCAGTCCGTCCTTGCCGTGAACTACCATTGCCGAACGGCTGCCCAGTTCTTTGAGAACGCGGGCTATTTTCACTGCAACCCTTTCATCCATAACGCCAACTATCTGGCAGTTGGCATGCGCCGGATTGGCCAGCGGGCCCAGCAGGTTGAAAACGGTCCTTATACCCAGTTCCTGGCGCGGCCCGGCGGCATATTTCATAGCCGGGTGAAACACCGGAGCAAAAAGGAAAGCCATGCCGACCTGTTCCAGGCAGTTACTGATTGCTTCCGGGGTGAGGTCTATTTTCACCCCCAGCGCTTCCAGCACGTCGGCACTGCCGCACCGGCTGGAGACGGCCCGGTTGCCATGTTTGGCTACCTTCAGCCCGGCGGCAGCCACAACGAAGGCGGTTGTAGTCGAAATGTTAAAGGTGCCGGCTGAATCACCTCCCATACCGCAGGTATCTATTACCGGCCACGGTGTCACAAGCGGTACCGCCTTCTCCCGCATGGTACGGGCAAAGCCGGTAATCTCTTCCTCGGTTTCCCCCTTGATGCGCAGAGCGGTAACCAGGCAGCCGAACTGGGCTCCGGTCACCTTGCCCTCCATAATTTCAGCCATAACCTGGGAGGCTTCTTCTGCATTAAGAGACTGGCGTTCGACGAGCCGGCGCAATGCTTCCTTTATCATCCTTTTTTACCCCCTGATTTAAAAAGTTGCCTATCAGCTCAAGCCCATGGCAGGTCATGAACGATTCCGGGTGGAACTGAACACCGGAAACCGGATATGTTACATGTTCGATGCCCATTATGGTGCCGTCTTCGCACCAGGCGGTTATTTTAAGGCAGGTTGGAAGACCGTCTGCAGCCACTGCCAGGGAATGGTAGCGAATGGCGGAAAAAGGGGATGGCAGATTGGCAAAAATGCCTTCCCGGCGGTGGTAAACCTGCGAAGGTTTGCCATGGCGGACTTCCCGGGCTCTGACCACCCTGCCCCCGTATACATGCCCTATACACTGGTGGCCCAGGCACACTCCCAGTATGGGTATGCGGCTGCCCATGGCGAGAATCACCTGGTTGGATATGCCAGCATTCAAGGGTGTAGAAGGGCCGGGAGAAATGATAATCCTTTCCGGGTCGAGGCGATCAATTTCATCCAGGGTGATCTCATCGTTGCGCCGGATGAATACTTCACGACCAAGCTGACCCAGGTACTGGGAGAGATTATAGGTAAAACTGTCGTAATTATCGATAATCAGAATCATGAGCTTTGCCTCCACCGGATTTTTGTTCTGCTTGTTTTACGGCTTCCAGCAGGACCCCTGCCTTGTTAAGGGTTTCCTCGTATTCTTTTTCCGGCCGGGAATCATGCACGATTCCCGCACCAGCCTGCACATATACAATGTTCTGTTTGTACACTATAGTGCGTATGGCGATGGCCATATCCATATTGCCGCAGTAAGAAAAATAGCCGACTGCTCCGGCATAAGCGCCGCGCTTCTCCGGTTCTATTTCAGAAATCAACTGCATTGCCCTGATCTTGGGAGCGCCGGTCACCGTGCCGGCTGGAAAGCAGGCTTTGAGCCCGTTTACAGCCCCAACACCGGGCTGCAGTTTGCCGGTTACGTTGGTGACCAGGTGCATGACATGGGAATAGCGTTCCACCTCCATAAGCTCGCTTACTATTACGCTTCCGGGCTGGCTGACTCTGCCTATATCGTTTCGCCCCAGGTCGACCAGCATGATGTGTTCCGCCCGTTCCTTTTCATCGCTGGTCAGTTCCTTCTCCAGCATATCGTCTTCGCTGGCCGTTTTCCCCCGCCTGCGGGTACCGGCCAGCGGCCTGGTAGTTATATTTTCACCCTCGACGCCCACCAGGATTTCGGGGGATGCTCCTATAAGCTGAAAATCCACAAAGTCCAGGAAAAACATATAAGGGGAAGGGTTGATGGAACGCAGCGATCGGTAAATATCGAACGGAGGTGCTGAGGTTTCGGAGGTGAAACGCTGGGAGAGAACCACCTGTATAGCTTCGCCGGAAGCAATATACTGTCTCAACCGGTCCACGCCGGCTTCGAAATCAGGCCGGCTGAAATTGGAAACTGGACTGGATCTGGATTCTGCCACATGTTTTGCGGGATTACTTGCCGGCACAGGCCCCTGGAGGCGCCGCACCAGCTCTTCAATTCTGCCGGTCGCTTCGAAGTAGCTGGTTTCGATGTCTCCCTCCAGTGATATATGGCTCAGGATTTTAATGGTATGAGCTACATGGTCGAAAACCAGCACTTCATTTGCGAACATCAACAGGAATTCGGGAATGTTGACCGGGTCTGCATCCGGAAATGACAGTTTTTCAAATCTGCCTGCCATCTCATAGGAAAGATAACCTACCGCGCCGCCGCAAAACCGCGGCAGGCCCGGCAGTTTGATATAGCCTTGTGTATCAAGTTTTCTGAAGGCCAGTTCGAGGGGGTCGCTCTGTGTCTGTGAGTCAGGGCCGATAATGTCTGACGGCTCGGTGCCAATGAAGGAGTAACGGCCAATGCGCTCGCCGCCGGTAACGCTTTCCAGCAGAAATGAAGGGCAGCCCCGGTTGATTTTAAGGTAAGCCGAAACCGGAGTTTCCATGTCGGCAAGTATTTCCCGGTAAACCGCGACCCGGGTACCTTTGCCTCTCATGTTGTTCAGCTCATCAATGCCTGGGTGGTACATTTTCTTCTCCGCATAAATAAATAAACCCTCTCGCCGTAGGGGCGAGAGGGTTTAATCTTCGCGGTGCCACCCTAGTTAGCTCGAATAATACGAGCTTTCTCTTTTCAGGTACGGCTTTCGAAAGCGATACCCTGGGCTTCGATAACGGTGCCCTTTCCGGTAAAGCCTAATCAAGGCGAATGCCTCTTTCGGTTTACAGCTCCCGGGGCCATTCAATTCCTGCGACAAGCACCGGCTCACACCTTACCCGG
>JAFGLQ010000068.1 GCA_016928015.1 Dehalococcoidaceae bacterium | reverse complement strand
TGGTGCCGGGGGTGGGGGTCGAACCCACACGGATTTTATTCCGGCGGATTTTAAGTCCGCTGCGTCTGCCGATTCCGCCACCCCGGCACAAATGATAATCCTGAAGCTGAAACCGTCATAAATTATATGGGAGCAGGCAGGTGTTGTAAAGACTGGCGCCTTTGGGGCGGGAGCGTTAAACCAGTACTCTTAAATCCCCTTCCCGCCGGGTTACCTTTTCCTTGTCGAGCTGGCCCAGGATGGGCAGGGAATATTTACGCGAAAAACCGAACAACTTGTTCAAATCCTGGATGGCCAGGGTTCCGTTCCTTTTCAGGAAAGCCACCACCCCGTCCTTGACCTGCCGGTAAACGTCTTTATCAATTAATACCCCATCAGCCAGCTGCATTATTCTGCCTTCTCCGATCAGGAAATAAATCAGGTCTTCACTGCCGGGAAACCTCGAGGCCAGGTCTTTGAAAGTCGGCGGCGAAAATGGACTGGCTTCGAATTCGGCGATAATTTGTTCCAGCAGCGCTTTTCGCTTGCCGCTGGCTTGGGGTTTATGCCCCGAAAGAGCCAGCGAGTCTTCCTGCCGGACAAGTTCGCCTGCCGAAACAAGCTCTTCGGTCAAAGCGGTAAATATTTCACGCGTTAGCCCCAGCTCGCCCTGTACCGCCGCCTGGGCGACACCCCTTTTCAAGGGGTTGGCCCTGTGTTCCCGGTCGACAATCTGGAGGAGCCTCTGCTTGTACTGTTCCCATTCCCCTGCGGGAAAAATGAAATTGTTCACGGCGCGCAGGCGGCCTGAGCCGATCAGGCTGTCGAGTACCGACTGTATTTCATCATCCGACCGGCAGGTGTAGGCAAGGAATCCTTTCCTGTCGGCAAAATGCCGCCTTTCCAGTTCAGTCATAACCAGGCTTTCCACGTCCAGGTTGCGCCGCTTGTTCAGCCACTCAGCCGTTTCGGCGGCATGACGGGTTTTAAAGGCAGGGGCAAACGGGTCCAGCACCACTCCGCCGCCGATTGTGTCAGCAGGAGACTGCCGCCTTACGATCAGGCGCTGGCCGATATATACCGGAGCCTGGCTGGAAAGTTTCAAGTGTACCAGCCCGGACTGGCCGCCGTTGAGTTCCTTTGCATCGATCAAAGCAACCCGGGAAATATATTCCCCGGTTTCCATATATACCAAGACCTCTTCCCCGTTTCTCAGCCTGAATTCCGGGTGGCCCAGCAGTTTTACTTCCACGTTTATCAGCCTGGAAATGCTCCGGTCGCCCGCTGCCGAGACTATTACGTCCCCGCGCGTGATATCTTCTTTCTTGACGCCGGTAAGGTTCAAGGCCACGCGGCAGCCCGGCTCCACTTTCTGGGAGAATTCCTTGTAACATTCCACCCCTCTCACGTGGGCTTTGAGCCCGGACGGCAGGATCGCCACCTCATCACCGCAGCCCAGGGAACCAGAGTTAAGCGTTCCGGTAACCACCACACCGCTGCCCTTGATGGTAAAGACCCGGTCCACCGGCAGGCGCGGCCGCCCGATGTCCCGGCCGGTGGTAATTTGCCCCACCATTTTTGCGATGGCCGACTTGAGCTGCTCAATTCCGGTACCGTCGCGCGCGCTCACGCGCACAATGGGCGAGCCCGCCAGGGTGGTGGTGTGGGTTCTTTCGATTATTTCAGCCTCGACCATTTCCAGCCATTCAGGATCTGAAACCATGTCAATTTTATTTAAAGCGATAATGCCGTGTTTTATGCCCAGCAGGTTTATGATTTGCATATGCTCTTCCGTCTGGGGCATCCAGCCGTCATCGGCGGCAACCAGCAGGATTACACCGTCTATGCCGCTCATTCCGGGAATGACGTTGCGCACAAAGTGTTCGTGGCCGGGCACGTCTATAATGCCGACTTTTTCACCAGAGGGAAGCTGCATCCAGGCAAAACCGAGGTCCAGGGTCATCCCCCGCAGTTTTTCCTCCGGAAGCCTGTCGGGGTCGATGGAGGTGAGGGCTTTTACCAGGCTCGACTTGCCGTGGTCTATATGGCCGGCTGTGCCGATAGTAAGCATTGCAGTTATCTGGCGGTTTCCAGAATCTTTTGCATAAGCTGCTCTTCCTGGTGAGCAAATACGGTGCGCAGGTCGACCAGGAACCGCTCGTCTTCTATTCTACCGATTACGGGCGGGGTAGCAAACCTGAGCCGGTTTGAGAAGGCATCTAATGATATTTCGGGCTTGATGGCTATAAGGGTAGTGGGAAGAGTCTGGTCCGGCAGGGAACCACCCCCTACCATGCTCAAGCCGGGTTTTACTTCGGCAGCGATGCCCTGTTCAGCCAGTTTGCCGGCTACAATTTCAGCCCGCCGGCCGATTTCTTCGGCGCTGTAGCCCATCATCTGCCACACCGGCACCTTTTCCCTGGTTTCCTTGTTCAGGTAATGCATCACCACGGTTTCCAGCGCTATGGTAGCCATTTTATCGATTCGCACTGCTCTGAGCAGCTGGTGCTTGCGCAATTTGTCGATGTATTCTTTTTTACCGATTATGATGCCGGCCTGGGCGCCTCCGAAGAGCTTGTCGCCGGAAAAGCAGATGATGTCGGCGTTTTCGTTGATGGCGTCCGGCACTGAAGGCTCGTGCTCCATTCCGTACTCCTCGGTATCGAAGAAGGCCCCGGAACCCACGTCATAAACTACCGGCAGGGAATGCTTGTTGCCCAACGCCTTAAGCTCGGCAACGGTTACTTCGCTGGTAAAGCCCCGGAGGGCGAAATTGGAACGGTGCACCTTTAATAAAATCCCCGTGTTTTCGTTTATAGCTTTGGCATAGTCTTCAAGGTAGGTCTGGTTGGTGGTACCCACTTCTCTCAGGGTGACCCCGCTCTGAGTCATTATTTCCGGGACCCTGAAACCGCCGCCGATCTGCACCAGTTCGCCCCGGGAAACGATTGCTTCCCGGCCGTTGGCCAGGGCAACCAGGATCAGCAGTACCGCAGCTGCATTGTTGTTGACCACCAGCGCCGCCTCAGCGCCGGTCAGTATGCACAGCAGCCTTTCCAGTTCCTGGGCCCGCCTGCCTCTTTTGCCGGTAACCAGGTCATATTCCAGTACGGAAAACTGGCCGCAGAGCTCGCTTATGGCTTCCAGGGCGGCGGGAGGCATAGGTGCGCGGCCCAGGTTGGTATGCAGTACTACCCCCGTGGCGTTGATTACCGGGCTCCTGAATCCGGGCCAGGTTTTTGCCAGGTCTTCTTTAACATCTTGAACCAGCCCGTCCATGGCAGGAGCGGTGCCGCCGCCGGCAATACCAGAGCGAACGGTGCTCAGCACGCGCTGAATAGCCTGCATCACCAAAGGACGGCTGTAGCGTTTGATGGAAGCCGCCAGGTCGGGGCTGGTAAGCAGAATTTCCACCTGGGGAAGCTTGCGCATCTCCCGGTTGAGGGTTTCCTTATCTACCTGGTTTGCCTTTTCGTTCATTTCAGATATATATGTCCCTTGTGTGCATCTATTACCCGGCCGATGATTGCCGCTTCCGGGCTGCCGGCGGCATGAATGCGTTCCAGCATTTCACCGGCTTTGTCTTCGGGCACCGAGATGAACAGCCCGCCGGAAGTCTGGGGGTCGTTTAAAATGCTCATCCAGTCTTCATCTTTGGCAAGATCACCCTCGGTTTTACATTCATAATAATTCAAATTGTCATGCAGTTTACCCGGCACTACGCCCATTCGGGAAAATTCAACCACCCGTTCGAGTACCGGTATCTTTTCGACCTCGAGCTCTATGGCAACTCCGCTGCCGTGGGCCATTTCCCAGGCGTGCCCGATAAGCCCGAAACCGGTTATATCGGTAGCGGCGCTGGCGCCCATGTCAATCATTACCTCACCGGCGGCCTTGTTGAGGCGCGCCATATAATAAATGGCTTTCTTTTTCAGTTCGTCGCCTACCATGTCGGCTTTTATAGCGGTATTCAATATGCCGGTACCCAGCGGCTTGGTCAGGATGAGCCGGTCGCCCAGCCTGGCGGCTTTATTGGTAATAACGCGGTCCGGATGCACGATGCCGGTTACCGAAAGCCCGAATTTCAACTCGTTGTCGCGCACGCTGTGCCCGCCCAGCAGGGCAACGCCGGCTTCGTTCACCTTGTCCAGGGCGCCCGTCATAATATCCCGCAGGATCGATATGTCCATTGTATCCGATGGAAAGCAGACAATGCTCATGGCGGTAATGGGCTTGCCGCCCATAGCCCATACGTCGGAAAGTGAATTGGCGGCGGCAATCTGGCCGAAAGTATAAGGCTGGCCGTCTCCGATAGCGGTTATAAAATCGAGGGTCTGGACCAGCGCTGTATCATCGGTAAGCCGGTAGACGCCGGCATCGTCGTTGGTTTCCACCCCGACTATCACGTTGGGATCGTACTTGAATTCGAGGCCGCTGAGTGCTTTTTCTAAGTCTCCCGGACTTATTTTAGCTGCTCAGCCGGAGAATTCGGACATTCCCATCAGGTTGACCTGATTGTCTGTCATAGATCGTTCTCCTTTCCAAGCGCTTGAGCGCTAAATACTGGCGGAGGGGGAGGGAATCGAACCCCCCGCGGCAACTTGAGTTACCGCCTACGGATTTGAAGTCCGCGAGACCCACCAGGGCCTATCCGCCTCCGCCGATATTATACCATACCGTAACTTATGATTTAAGCTTAAACGGATTCAAACCTGATAAGCGATAACTATTTTACAGATATATATAAATTTAAATATGCTGTTATTTAGGAAATAGCTTAATGTCTTTCGGCTCGATAACCAGCCCGACCCTCTGGCCTTTTTCGAACACCTCCTCGGGAACATACGCCTCGGCTTCGATTTCCATGTTTTTGGTACTGTCAACCGGTTCCAGCCTGTAGCGTACCGCGGCCCCGATAAAAAACACATCCCTCACTAAAGCTGCCGGCATTGAAGCGTCATCTCTGGTCAACCTGATTCTCTCAGGCCTTACAGCTCCGATCACGTCTGTGTGCCCTGCACCTGAAAACTCACCCGGCAGGGTGTAGCTGTTGCCAAACATGCGAAAGCTGGAGGAATTTCGCTCGACGGGTATAAAGTTAATCCTGCCGATAAAATCGGCCACAAACCGAGTTTTCGGATCTTCGTATACTTCCCTGGGGAGGCCGATCTGCTCCACCTCACCCTGGTTCATAACGACTATCCTGTCAGCAATGCTCATGGCTTCTTCCTGATCATGGGTAACGTAAACCATGGTGATTCCCAGGTGCCGCTGGATGCGCTTTATCTCCTGGCGCATATCAGCCCGCAGCCTTGCATCCAGGTTGGAGAGAGGCTCGTCCAGTAAAAGAGCCCGGGGCTCAATAACCAGCGCTCTCGCCAGGGCAACCCTCTGCTGCTGTCCTCCGGAAAGTTCGTAAACACGCCTCCGTTCATAATCTGCCAGCCGCACTATGTCAAGCACCTTGCTAACCCTGTTTGTAATATCGGAGGCGGGAGCCTTTCTTCTCCTGAGTCCGTAGGCAATGTTCTCAAAAACATCCATCTGTGGAAAAAGGGCGTAGTTCTGGAAAACCATCCCCAGTTTTCTCCTTTGTGGCGACAACCTGGTTATGTCCTGATTCTCCAGAAAAACCTGGCCGTTATCGGGCTCGAGCAGCCCGTCAACGATTTTTAAAGCCGTAGTTTTCCCGCAGCCTGAAGGCCCCAGCAAACAACACAGCTCCCCCTGGTAAACATCCAGGGAAAAGTTTTCGAGCACGCGGGTTTTTCCAAAACTCTTGCTTATATTACGCAGTCTTATCCCGGTGGTTACATCGGCCGCTGCAGCAATGCTCTCTGTACCCATTTGGCAGCTTTCCCCCTTTGTTGTATCAAATATATCCCCAGCATCCCGGCAGCTGAAAGCAGCAGCATTATGACTGAAAGTGCCGCAGCGGTGCTGATTTCCCCTTTGTAAACTGCTTCAAATACGTCAACAGACAATAACTTGGTTCCCGGAGTAATTAGAAATATTATTGCGCCCAGAGTCTGCACCGTGGAAACAAAGGCATACAGGGCGGTAACCAGGATAGCCGGCCCTGCCATGGGCAGAATTATACGGATAAACGTGGTAATCTTGTTTGCTCCAAGGCTCGAAGAAGCGTCTTCAATAGCCCGGTCCTGCTGGCTTAATACGCTGGTCCCGGCACGCAATCCCAAAGGCACCTGCCTTATTATAGTCACCGCCATTACAATTATCCAGGTGCCGGTAAGGAGCAGGGGCGGCTGGTTAAAAGCCAGAATGTAACCGATGCCGATAAAGGTTCCGGGGATAGCAAACGGCATGGTAGCCAGCAGGTCGAGCAAGCCTTTGCCCTTAAAATCAATCCTCGTGATGATATATGCCAGTATTATGCCGGTGATACTGACCACAATCGCGGTAACCGAGGCAAAATACAGCGTGTTCATCATCCCTGCTGAACCACGCTGCAGGGCACGATTCATATGATCAAAAGTAAAGGAATAATCGGCGCCTATGTACCTGGTAAAAGCTGCCAGGAAAACGGATGCCAGTATCATTAGTATAAATATTGCAAAGATGGAAATTACGCCCATAAAGAATATTTTTAACGGGCGCGAGAAATTGATGGGCTTTCTAGCAGCTCCGGTAAACGGCGCCCTTATCCTGCTGCCGGCTGCCTGAGCCCTCACATAGAGCCAGAAAGCAACCGCACAGATTATCATAAGAACCGCATTAAATGTGGCTGCCGTTTCAATATTATAAGCGCCTATTAACTGCGTATAGGAAGCTGACGCCAGCGTAGAAAAAGGCCCTCCGAGAAATATTACGGTGCCAAAGCTGGCCATGGAACGCATAAATACCAGAATCGCCGCAGCAATAATTCCCGGTTTTAAAAGAGGCAGGGTTATTGTTTTAAATACTTCCCATTCGCTGGCGCCCAAATCACGGGCTGCATCTTCTACCTGGCTGTCAATCGATATTAACACGGCTGAAATTAACAGGAAGGCCATAGCGGTAAAATCCATGCACTGGACAACGACTACACTCGGCCAGTTGTATATATTCAGGTTGAGTCCAAGCAGTTGATAGGTAACAAGGCCATTGCGCCCGAACAAATAAATGAATGCCAGTGAGGCTACAAAACCGGGCACGATAAGGGGTACTACCGTGGCAAAACTGAACAGGCGGCGCAGCGGGAGAGTTGTTTTTAACACAACTACGGCAATAATTAATCCCAGCATGGTAGACACAGCGGCAACCAGCGCTGCCACCAGGGAACTCTGCCAGAGTATTTTGAAGAAATTAGGCCGGGCAAACATGTCGATATAATTCCCCAGGCTGAAGTCGCCATTGACTTTGAGGCTGTTCTCAAAAACGGTGGCGGTGGGGTAAATTATAAATATCACCAGCAGGATGAAAAATAATACCGGTAATATGTACTTCTGCCATTTAAACCGGCCTGTTAAGCCGGCCATGCTTGCTTTCATCATAAAACACTACTGTTTATCATTTCCCTTGTCCGAGTGGTTTTTAGCTCTGGCACATGCGTATCCGGATGGTCTCCCGGGCGATAAAGCGGCAATCGGGGAGACCATCCGGATACCCGGTCAAATATTCAATATTCTATTGATATTGAGGGTAACGGGCATTAAAGTCAGCCAGGACCCTTGTCCTCTCAGCGCCCCAGTAATTGTAATCATACCCGGCCATGTTCAGGTCTGCCAGAGCAGGTACACCTTCGATGGTTTCAACGTTGGTTACAGGGACGCGGGGACTGGCTTGCATGAGCACTTTTTGGCCATCGTCCGACAAAGCCCAGTCAACGAACTTTCTGGCGTTCTCCAGGTTTTTGGCCCCTTCAACAATCGCAACAGGGGACGGCCAGGCCAGGACTCCGTCCTCAGGAAACACTGCGGTAACCGCAGCGCCGGGGTTATTCATTATAGTGATATGTGGATCGGGGGCTACACCCAGGCAGTACTCACCCTGCAGGGCTTTCGAAGGAGGCGTCGAGCCGCTTTTCTCAAGATAGTCTATATTGGCGAAAAGCTTGTCCAGGAACTCCCAGCCTGCTTGCTCCCCCATAATCTGCAGTATGCCCGAGACCATTGTATAGGCCGTGCCGGAAATATTCGGGTCGGGAGAGCTTATCTCGTCATTGAACCCGGGTGCGATTAGGTCTTCCCATGTTTCCGGTATATCCAGGCCTTTGCTTGCCACACGGTCTGTATTGACAACGAAGCCGACAACCACAATCGATACCGCCGTCCAGTAGCCGTCAGCATCTTTGAAATATTCATCAACGTTGGCTGCGTTGGGTGAAGCGTAGGCTTGAATCAGGCCTTCCTCTTTTGCCTGGAGGAAGGCATCGGAACCGCCCCCGAACCAGATATCTGTCTGCGGGTTGGCACTTTCCGCCTTGATCCGGGTCAATACTTCGCCTGAAGACATGGGTAAAAAGTTGACCTTGATTCCGGTTTCTTCTTCGAACGCCTCAGCAACGATCTCCGGGTTGCCGTAGGCCACGTACATGTTGAGCACTTTCTCTCCCCCTCCCCCCGTGCACGAGGCAAGTGGCAAAGAGGCACCAATCATCGCCAGTGAAAGCACCACGGCGAGCCATTTGATTTTTCCCATGGGGTTTCCTCCTGTTTTATTCTTTGTGACGTAAATAGTCCAGAAGCAATCCGCGTGTATCAACCGCTTCTTGCGTGTCTTTAAGCTCAACCGTCCACCACCGGCAAGGGCTCTCCAGCAGTTTGCCCAGCACTGATTTTAGAGGGGTGATATCGGTAATGGGGTGGTGCCGGTCGTTTTCCTCTTTGGCATAGATATGCACTTCCCCCAGCTTCCGGTTGAACATGACGGCTATTTCGGCCGGTGTAATGATTCCTTGTTTTACTACTTCGGAGGATACGGCATGCCCGATGTCCAGCGTTATCAGGGAACCGGACGCCTGGGACAGGGCGAGGATAAAATCCGGGTTGGAGGCAGGTCCGTCCCGCATGTTTTCCAGGCTGACCCTGATTCCCCTGCCCGAGGCATACTCGACCAGACGGCAAAGGTTATCCCGGGCAAACCGGCTGCTTAATTGGCTGGTACGGTTCAAGCCGATATGGACAGTGATAAAAGGCTCGCCTAAACCCCGGATGGCATCGATGGTTTTCATATGCCTGTCGAGGCCGATCCGTGCGGATTGCCGGTCGGCGCTGCCCATTTCATATTCGAAATACCGGGTATGAAACCGCACCGGTATATCCTTGTTTAGAAAGGGTGTGACGTGAAGCGGCACGGCTTCCAAATGTTGCGGATCGGGCGAATATTCTATGGCAGGAGCATTTTCCAGCAGCCACTTATACCGATCGGTGCTGTCACCCGCTGAATATTCATACGCCACAGTAAGTTCTGCGTCAGAACATTGGATGGATTTGCCTTCTTGTATAGCGCTCATAACCATAAGCTATTATAATCATAATATTATTTTATTGTCAACATGAATATTATAAATAGTTTAGCCGGCATGTTGAAGTGCGTGTTATTTAAGCGGGAGAAAGCAACCAGCCGGCTTATTCTTCCGGTTCGCCCGGGCTCTTGGGAAAAGAAGAAAGAAAGCGGCAAAAACGCTCGAGGTCCTCGGATTTACCGGTAAGCCGGCCCTGCTCGTCCACATCCAGCTTCCAATAGGTTTGCAGGCCTTCCCGGCATTCCCTTCGGAAAGGCCCGGGTGTCCACTGTATGCAGGAGGCAGGCTTGAACGGGTGAATTGTACATATATGAACCGGTTCTCCAGCGGATTTTTTCAAGAATACGCACCTTTGGTTTTTATGCACCAGAAGCAGGCTGGTTTCCCCCGGCCACCTGGAATCGGTGTAGCCTTCCAGGAATTCATCCCAGCCGATGCCGAGTTTTTCACTAATCTGTCTGGCTTCGGCTAAGGTTATGCGCACCTGGTAGCGGCTGCAGCACACCCCGCATAAAAAGCACGGAAATTCGGGTTCGTTGTTATCGCATTCAGGTTTATCGCCCATTTGTTTTCCGATTGTTGTTTTTATTTAAAGCGGATTCGGCTTGTAAAGGCCCCGTTCCCGGATGTAGCCGGCCACCTTTTCGGGCACCAAACCGGTAATATCCTGAGAGAGCCTTACTTTTTGGCGTATGCTCGAAGCGCTTACATCGATAACGGGTTTATCCAGCAGAAACAGACACTGCAAAATACCCGGCAGTTCCTTTTCCAGCTTTTCCGTATCCGGCAGGGCATAACCTTTCCTCGGTATGGCCACAATGTAACAATTTTCAATTATTCTTAGCGGCTGGTGCCAGTCTTTCAGTTTTTCCAGGTTGTCCCAGCCTAATATGAAGTAATACCGGTCGGTTACGGAATCCTGCCGCTTCAGTTCTTCCAGCGTGTCAGCCGTATAGGTGGCTCCGGACCGTTCGATCTCCATAGCTGATACCGAGAAGCCTTCTTCGCCGTCTATGGCAAGCCTTGCCATTTCCAGCCTGTCGGCGGCGGGGGAAATGTTTGAATTTGGTTTCAACTGCGGCTGCCCCGCCACCATGAACAACACCCTTTCAAGGCCGAGGGCTGCTTTGGCCTCCCGAGCCATTTCCAGGTGCCCCGTGTGCGGCGGGTCGAAAGTTCCCCCCAGAATACCCGTTTTCACTTTAGTGCTACCACCGCCATTCGAAATCCCCAAGTTTTACAACGTCTCCGGGTTGGATACCTATTTTCTGCAGGGTTTTGGCGCTTACTCTCTTTTCAATCAGCCCCCAGAGCTGGCGGCGGACCTCGCCATTCGAAATGTCACTGCCGTATGCTATCCGTTCCAGGTCGGTATCGTGGATAATATAATACCCTTCCTGTTTTTCGATATTTACGGCGGCTCTTGCCGGGCCGGGTTTAAACACTTTGACCGGTGCTGTTTCGCTCTTTATTTCAGCGGGTTGAATTCTTTCCAGCTGCCTTGAAATTTTTTCCATCAGCCCGTGGACCCCTTCCCCGGTCAGTGCTGAGATAAAGTCGAGTTGGATGCCCTCGGTGGCAAACCGGTGTATCAGTTCACCGGTTCTGCCGGCAACTTCAGGCATGTCGATCTTGTTTACGACTACCAGCTGTTTTTTACGGGTCAGCTCGCGGTCATAAACGGCGAGTTCCCGGTTAACCAGGTTAAAGTCCTTCAGAGGGTCTTCCGAACTGCCGTTTATAAGGTGAACTAAAAGACGCGTGCGCACTATATGTCTTAAAAACTCATGCCCCAGCCCCTTGCCTTCTGCTGCCCCTTCGATAAGTCCCGGGATGTCAGCCATTACAAAAGCCGCCTGGCCTGACAATACCGTACCCAGTTCGGGTTGCAGAGTGGTAAAAGGATAAGCGGCAACTTTAGGTTTTGCCCCGGAACTGACCGAGAGCAATGAGGATTTGCCGGCATTAGGCAACCCTATGATGCCCACGTCGGCAATAAGTTTCAGTTCCAGCAGCAGGCGTTTTTCTTCTCCCGGGGTGCCTTTTGAAGCAAGCCGGGGTGTCTGGTTGGTTGAGGTCGAAAAATGTACATTCCCGAGGCCGCCTTTACCGCCTTTGGCCGCCAGTAACTGCTGGTTTTCCTCGTCCATATCCGCCATTAATACCGGGTTATGTTCAGCGGTAATATCGGTGATGATTGTGCCCGGCGGCACCGGCAACTCAAGCGTTTTGCCGCTTTTGCCGTATTTTTTCCTGCTCCCGCCCGGCTGGCCGTTTTCGGCATTGTGTTCCTTGCGGTAGTAATATTTCTTTAAGGTGTCTTCATTTCGGTCCACTTTAAATACCACATCCCCGCCACTGCCGCCATCACCGCCGTCAGGACCCCCCAGCGGAACGAATTTTTCCCGGCGGAAGCTGACTGCCCCATCTCCACCCTTACCCGACCTGATAATTATTTCAGTTCTATCAAACATATGATAACTTTTATTCCAAATTCTCTCTTTGCTTTATTTGTTTGTGTAATACTACTAATAATAACACAAGTGCAAAAAAAGAGCAGAAGCAGAAAATATGGCAAAATTACGTTTGGAACCCCGGCGAGTTATCGAACATGAAAGCAAGTTATTCAAAAACAGATCCGGTTTATCAAATTGTTATCGAAAAATTAAAGGAAAAAATAGAATAAAACAATAAAGAGGCAAAGAGTTTTACAAGAATACTAGCTTGAAGGATTGGTCGAAAGGTTCTGCCGGATAGAATCCAGATGGCGTTTAAGTATGGGGTTATTGGAAATTTCGCGATCGAGCTTGTCGCAGGCATGACTCACTGTGGAAGCGTTGCGGCCGCCGAGCAGGGCGCCGATATGTTCCAGGGGGTACTTATGATAAGTTTTCAATAAATACATCGCCAGCTGGCGGGCCAGCGCGGTGGTCTTGTCCCGGCGGCGGCCGGTTAAATCT
This sequence comes from Dehalococcoidaceae bacterium, assembly GCA_016928015.1. Lineage (GTDB taxonomy): Bacteria > Chloroflexota > Dehalococcoidia > Dehalococcoidales > CSSed11-197 > CSSed11-197. Next base: position 1,606 of record JAFGLQ010000068.1, on the reverse strand, counting down.
TCAGTTTTAAGCGAAAAAGCCTCAGCCACTTCCCGCATTATACTTTCCGGAGACAGGGTGTTTGCTGAAGGCTTTATACTGCCGATATCCACGATAGCCCTTTTAACCATCTCCGGTGTGATTTCTGCATTCAGCAGCCTGGAATAGGCAATAATCCGGTTAAGAGAGCCTTCGAGTTCGCGCACGTTGCTGCGTATCTCGGTAGCCAGGAGTTCGAGAACCTCGGGAATAATGGAAATTCCATCCCTTTCAGCCTTGGCCCGAAGAATCGCCATGCGCGTTTCGAATGCCGGTGGTTGGATGTCTACGGTCAGGCCCCATTCGAAACGTGAACGCAACCGGTCTTCTATAAGGGGCATATCCCTCGGAGGGCGGTCGCTGGAAAGAACGATCTGGCGTGAACCGTTGTGTAATTCGTTAAAGGTATGGAAAAAGCATTCCTCCGTCTGGCCTTTACCGCTGATGAACTGGATATCATCCACCAGCAGGATATCCACACTGCGGTAGCGGGTGCGGAAATCCTCTCCGCTGCCGGAACGAATAGAACCGATAAAATCATTGGTGAATTGTTCCCCGCTGACATACAAGGCCTGGAGGTTGTTTTCGGAGGCGATGTGACCAATGGCATGCAGCAGGTGGGTTTTACCCAGCCCGACTCCACCGTATATGAACAAAGGATTGTAAAGTTGACCCGGGCCTTTGGCAGTGCAGAGGGCGGCAGCGCGAGCCAGCTTGTTGCCTTCCCCGGTTATGAAAGAATCAAAAGTATAGCGCGGGTTAAACCGGTGGTGTACAGCCAGGCCGGGCCGGCCATTGCGCCCGTTTCCTTCAGGCGGGCCTTCTGTGCCTCCTGTTACCTTGAAGCATACACTCACGCCGTCTCCGGCCAGATGAATCAGCGTCCTTTCTATAAGGGAAAGCTGGCTGGTTTGCAGGTATTCAGCGGCAAATGAACTCGGCACACCGACTGTAAAAACCCCATTTTCGAAGTTCAGCCCTGAGGAGCCCTTCAACCAGGTGTTAAAATTCGGGCGGGTCATCTGGAGTTGCAGTTCTCCCAGGGCCGCTTGCCAGATCTGTTGTGCCGAAGGCATTATTAAGCCGCTACTCCTTAATCAGTAATATTGGCCCGCTGCCGGGCTAAAGAAATAACAAATACCGAGAAACTGTTATTTAAGAAGAGAGAATTTGTAAGGCGGAGATAATGTTAACAACATGCCGACGGGGAGAGCAAGGCATTTGTGGCACATTGGGCAAGAATGGATTGGCCCCAAAACGCTGAAAATCTCCCCAATACGCCAGAATTTGCCCATAATAGCCAAGTTATATTTGGACAAAAACGGGTTAAAAAAATAAAGTTTGGTTATGTCCAGCAGAAATGCAAACAACCATAAATTCACTTATACAAAGCTATTTTAAACCCATTTCAATTAAATTTATACAATCACAACTAAACTTTAAGACCGGGCGGCAGTTATGATATATTAGAGTCGGCAACAATGCTTCCGGCAATCTGCCAGGAGGGATCGCATAGTGGTCTAGTGCGGGCGCCTGCTAAGCGCTTACACCGGGAAACCGGTGTCGAGGGTTCGAATCCCTCTCCCTC
>JAFGLQ010000002.1 GCA_016928015.1 Dehalococcoidaceae bacterium | reverse complement strand
TTCGAACCCACGGTTCCCTTGCGGGAACAACGGTTTTCAAGACCGTCACCATAGACCGCTCGGACATCCCTCCGGGGCCGGCGCCTGGCAAGCGGATGCTTATTGGCCGCATACCGTGGTGTTTCCCGGCTGTATAATTATGCCGCAAGCTCCCGGCATCGTCAAACTTAAACAATACACTATGGTGCACCGGCAGCGGTCCAAGCGGCCGGGTATAAACAGACTACGATTTCGGAGAAGCGTCCCGCAGTTCTTCGATTTCCAGAATCCTGTCGAGCCTGAAAACTCTTTCCCGGTTTCGTTTCAAGCAAAATGCCCTGACGCCAAGGTAGTTTTTACCCTGGTATTCCATCTCGCCGACTGCAATCGGAACGATGACCCGCCTGGATTTCTCATCACCGGGTTTTAAATACGTTATTTTCAGCCTGGAACCGTTTTCGATAGCTCCGGTGATAATTTCAACCTTTTTTTCAACCGGACACAGTTCCTGCGCCTTGCGGTACTGGTACTTCGTAAGGAAATCGACCACCTTGAAATCCGTCCAGATATGCTTGCTGAGGATTGGCTGCTTGAGAACAATGCCCTCATAAGTTTGGCAGCGGCTCAAGGCTACGTATATCTGGCCGGGAGTGAAAGTGCCGCGCCCGATATCAAGTATTAAACGTTTAAATGTTTTTCCCTGGCTCTTGTGGATGGTTACTGCCCAGGCGAGCATCAGGGGATACTGGGTGAACTGGCCGATAGAGCGGGAATTCAGTTCTTCGCCGTCGACCTCGAACCGATAGATTTCCCAGGTATAAGGTTCGATTTCCACTGTTTTTCCGTTGTCCAATTCTGCAACAATGATATAGTCTCCGTTGCCAGCCGGGGTTATATCGAAAACTTTGCCGATACTGCCGTTTACCCAGCGTCCGGCGGAATCGTTGTTGAGCATCATTATCTGGGAGCCGATTTTTATATCCAGTTCCACAACGGTAGGGTAGTATTCCGGGGCGAAATCGCCGTCTACATCGGCGGTGAAGGTAAACAACGGGGTCCTCAACTTATCCAGATGGCTTGAATTTATTTGCCGGGCAAGTGCGTTGGTGGTGGTCAAGGAAATATAATAATCGTCCGCATCAGGCTGAAAATCCGGGGATACCCGCCGGTTCAACAGTTCGAGATCATCAGCAGTCACGGATTTGTTGCGGATAGCATTCAATAGAGCGATAAAACCGGCGTCGTGCTGGCGGTATATTTTCTCCAGTTCTATCAGTTCCATTTCGAGTTGTTCGAAAGCTCCAGCGCTGTAAAAATAGGGTGTCTTATACAGGGCGGCAAGTGCCGTTTTATCGTTCCGGGTAACCACCGGTGGCAACTGGTAAAGGTCGCCGACGAATACCATTTGAACTCCACCGAAAGGTTTCAGGGGAGAGGGGCCGTTAAGCCTCAGGAAGCGGTCTATGCAATCGAGCAGGTCGGCTCTGACCATTGAAATTTCATCAATGACTATCGAATCCAGTTTCTTGAAAACGCTTGAATTTTGGTTTTTACATTGAATCTGTTTTATCCGCCCGGGGGTAATGTTGGGTTTGAACCCGAAGAACGAATGGATGGTCTGACCCCTGACATTAAGGGCAGAAACGCCTGTAGGGGCTATAACAGCCACTTTTTTAGTCGTAGTATGGCGGAAATAGTCCAGAAGCGTTGATTTGCCGGTACCGGCTCTGCCGGTGATGAATATATTCCGGCTGGTATGCTCCATCAGTTCCAGGGCATATTGAAATTGCGGGTTGAAATCCAGGGGCGGGTGCTTGGCTGTCGAACCGGCCATGTTTTACTGCTCAGCTTCAGGTTCGACAGCTTTGTCTTTCTTGCGCAGATGTTGCCTTTTTCGTTTTCCTCCGGCGGAGCATACCTCTACACATTTATCACACAGAATCGAACGACCGTTACTGTCCATTGGTGAAATATTCGACAGGCACTTTGCCGGCTCAGCCAGCCGGTAAGGTTCAAGTATTTGCGAAGGGCAGATTTTAATACATTCCGAGCAGTTCTTGCACATCGGGTTTCTGGTTTCGACCGGATATGTTTTTGTGGTTTGGTCAATGAGGGGGGCGGAAGTTTTAATTGCCATAAAACGAAGGCGTGCCCCGAATTTGGGATGCAAAACCAGCGTGTTCTTGCCTCTGAGGCCGATTCCGGCGCGAACAGCTTCTATCTTCAAATTTATGCTTCCTTCAAGTGGATATCCATACCTTCCCATAAGCTCGGCTGAATAGCCTTTCTTGTGAATATAATTGATAATGGCTTCCAGTCTTGGCGCTGCATGTATTCTGAACCCGTACATTAAGAAAACGCCGTCCTTGTGACCGAACTCGTCCAGGTTTCTTTCCGGGGTGGATTCCATTCCCAGAATCAGCAGGCAGGAACCATTGGATTGTGATGCGGCCCCGGCTACGTCGAATATTTCGCGGGCTTTGTGCATGATTTTTTCTTCAATACCAACCATTGACTTCCCGTCCTTCAAAAGCCGGCTTCCGGCTCGAACTTTATATAGTTTAACCCATAAGGGGTTGTTTTTTCACCGGTCCGGCAGCTTAAACTTATAAGGGAATATCAAGTATTGTTTTGTAATTCAGCCGGGAATATAATCAATGCACGGGTATATCAAGGAGGAGAGACATGCTCAATGAATTCAAGGCTTTCATCATGCGGGGCAACGTGGTTGATATGGCAGTGGGTATCATTATCGGTGCCGCTTTCGGTGCCATCGTAACGTCACTGGTCAACGACGTTATCATGCCGCCGATCGGCATGGCCCTGGGTAATATAGATTTTTCCGACCTGATGATTGTATTGAAGCAGGGATCTGTTCCCGGGCCTTATGATTCCCTGGCAGCCGCCAGGGAAGCTGGAGCCGTCACCTTGAACTACGGAGCTTTTATAAACACCCTGATTATATTCCTGATTATAGCCTTTGTCGTTTTCTTTTTTATTGTACGCCCTATTACGCGGCTTTCGGCCAGAGAAAAAGCGGCACAGCCGCCACCGGCGCCGACTACCCGGGAATGCCCGTTCTGCTGCAGTGTCATCCCGATTCAGGCAAAACGCTGCCCGAACTGTACGTCTCAACTGGAATAGGAATATTCAAGCGCACAGTAGAAAAGGATTAGCCCGGTTCTTGACAATATCTTGACTGATAATGCTGGTTTCTTGACACATTCTTTACCTGTTTTTTGGTAAGTTCAGTTACGGATAAAGAACTGTTTCAATGCAATAAACCAGCATGAATTTTGTTTTAGTCAGGCGTTATATCTCCGTGGTGACTGGCATAGTGGGCCTTGCTATGCTGTTGCCGGCTGTTGTAAGTGTTTTGTACTCCGAACACTCCATAGCATTCGTTTTCCTTGGCTGCGTCGCGGCAAGTCTGGCTTTTTCAGCGATAATGTTTGTTGGGACCCGGCGTCAAACGGGTTTTATCAGTCATCGGGATGCCGTCCTGGTAGTGGCCGGCAGCTGGTTGTTCGCCAGCATTATTGGCGCTCTGCCATATTACTTCACTTCCACCTTTTCCAGTTTCGTTGATTCTTTGTTTGAATCGGTTTCAGGTTTTACAACTACCGGTTCAAGTGTAATGACTCACATTGCCGGTCAGTCAAGAGGGATTTTGTTCTGGCGTTCCCTCACTCAATGGTTGGGGGGGATGGGCTTGATAACCCTTTTTGTATCGTTGTTCCCTGTTTTTGGAATGGGTTCTGCCAGAATGATGGAAGCTGAAGCTCCAGCCGGTCAGGAAGGTGAGAAGTTGCATTCCGTTGTGAGAAGCGCAACCAGGCGGTTGTTGACAATATACGTTGTTCTGACTCTTGCCCAGGTTGGTTTTTTAATGGTTTCAGGCTTGCCAGTATTCGACAGCATCAATATTTCTTTCACCTCGATTGCAACCGGTGGTTTCGCTCCGACCAATTTGAGTATTGAGGATTACCACAACGGTGGGGCGGAAGTAGTAATAATGATTTTTATGTTCCTCGGGGGTATCAATTTCAGCCTGTATTACTGGCTGGTGTTTTGCGGGCAAATAAAAAAGGTATTCAGCAATGCCGAATTCAGGTTGTATGCTTTTATCGCTTTTACAGCTGTTGTTGTTGTAAATTATGACCTCATGGCCAATGCAGGAATGAGCTTCGGTGACGCAGTCCGGACGGGAATTTTTAACACCCTCTCCATTTCAACAACAACAGGGTATTCCACTGTCGATTTCAATACCTGGCCCAGTTTGTCAAAAGCTGTTTTGCTTATGCTGATGGTTGTCGGTGGATCGGCCGGGTCTACTGCAGGGGGGATGAAAGTAATCCGCCTTCTGATACTTGTCAAGCATGCTCATAAGGACCTGTTGAAGTTTTTTAATCCCGCCCGGGTATTGAAGATTAAACTGAACGGAGAAGTACTTTCCGAAAAGACAGAAAGGAGGGCTCTGGAACTTATACTGCTTTATATGGTGTTGCTGGTTGCCGGAACGATGGCCATGAGTGCCCTGGGCGTGGAAATCAAGGCTGCTATATCCTCGGTTGCTTCCTGCATGGCCAGTGTGGGCCCGGGATTCGGCCAGGTTGGCCCGTACGGCAATTACGCTGAAATCCCCGCCGCCGGAAAAAGTGTATTATCCTTTTTAATGCTGGCCGGGCGTGTCGAAATTTATACCCTGCTGGTATTATTCATGCCGTCATTCTGGAAAAGGTTTTAAGCTTGAGAACCGGTTTAATCACCGGCTCTCAATCGGTAACCGACGCCCGGTTCAGTGATAACGAGTTGAGGCCTTGCCGGGTCTGATTCGATTTTTTTCCTGAGATTGGAAATATTTACATGCAGCATATGGAACTCGTCACCATATTCAGGCCCCCAGACTTCCTGCAATAAATACCGGCGGGTGAGTACTTTGCCGCCGTTTTTAATCAAAATCCTGAGGAGTTCGTATTCATTGGGAGTCAAACCGGTTTCACAACCATTAACGGTCACCAGTCTCTTCGTCAGGTCCACCTTCAGGTGTCCTGATGTAAAAATGGGGTCGTCGGCTGTCTTCTCCACACGCCGTAGAGCTGCACGCAGCCGTGCCAGCAACTCCCCGACATTAAAAGGTTTGGTAAGATAGTCGTCAGCCCCGGCATCGAGCGCCTGTATTTTAGAACCTTCGGCGCCGTGAACCGACAATATAATGATGGGAACCCGGCTCCATTTGCGGATAAGGCGTGTTACCTCTATGCCGTCGACATCGGGCAACCCCAGGTCAAGTATAATGAGTTCGGGTTTATCTTCAATGGCTTTGGAAACGGCATCCCTGCCGCAACAGCATTCGATTACAGTGTATCCCTGCGAGGACAGGGTCATACGCAGGAATTTGCGAATGGAAGATTCATCATCGACTACGAGTATATTATTGCTTTTCAACCTCGTGTTTTCCTGTGCTGCCGTTATCGCTATCTACGGGCAGCTCTATTATTATTTGTGTGCCTCCAGCAGGGCCGTGGCCAGCCTTGATGCGCCCGCCGTGCAATTCGATTATATCACGGCTGATCGATAAACCCAGGCCGGTACCGGCTACATTCCCCCGGTGTTTGATGCGATAGAACCTGTCGAATATATGTTCCAGGTCCTGTTCGGGAATCCCGATGCCCCGGTCGGTGATTTCAATCTTAACTCCATTATCGGCATTAAAAGCCCGTATTTCAACGGGGGAATCCGGAGGCGAGTATTTAGTTGCATTTTCGATAATGTTGGCCAGCACCTGTACAACCAGCCCGAAATCGACAAATATGAACGGCATACTGTCTGGAATTTCAATCAGAACGGGGCGTTGCTGTATGACCGGTTTGAGTTGCTCAAGGGCAGCCCCGACCAGGTCCTGAATTTCTGAAGGCTGACGGTTCAGGCAAAGTACCCCGGCTTTTAACCTGGATTCATCGAGCAGGTTACTTATTAAATGATTCAACCTGTCTGCTTCTTCCCGGGCAACTTTTACCAGGTTGTGCTTGGTAGCAGAATCCAGTTGTATGCTTTCCTCCTGCAGGCTACTCAATGTGCCGATGATGGATACCAGAGGAGTTCTAAGATCGTGAGAAATTGCATTCAACAGGGCATTCTGTAATTTTTCGGTTGCTTTGACCAGTTGGGCGTCACGTATTTCTTCCGCCATCTGAATTCCCTCTATGGCTACTGCAACCAGATCGGCGTAAGCACCGATAAGATGGTCAAGCATGGGATTGGGTTCCGGTGTCCTGACGTTTGAACAAAGCACCATTACTCCGACTCCGCCCCTTGCTGTGGTAAGGGGTAGATATAATTTTGTGCCGGCGTTCGGAGGGTCATGGTTTGTTCTAATTTTACATTTTTCTTGAAGGCTGCGTATCGCCACAGACATTTCCTTCCGGCTGATATCACTATTGTCGGCTGAAAACGTCTTAAGAGATGTCGCGTGTTCGTATTCCGGCAGTAAAATTGTTACATTCAAACCAGTGGACTCCTCGATTCTTTTGGTTATCGCCGTTATATACGATGCCAAATTGTTGGAAGCCACAAGGTCCCGCCCCAGAGCATAAAGAGCTGCCGTTTGTCTTTCCCTGATCCTGGCAATTTCGGTTTGTTTGCGTATTCTGGAAGTTAAATAGCTGATAGTGATACCTACCAGTAGCAAGACAGAAAAAGTGAAAATATATTGCGTGTCGTCTACAGCGAATGTATAAAAAGGGCTTACGAAAAAGAAATCAAAAGCCAGGACTCCCAAAACGGACACCAGGATAGAAGGACCAAGCCCGCCTGTTACGGCTGAAACCGTAACACTCAGCAGGTAGATCATGATAATATTTGCCGGAGCAAAAAAGGTATGAACCAGATGCCCCAGAAGGGTTGCCAGAATTACGAGTCCGATACCGGCAGGGTACCTCTGCCACCTGATGTTGTTCATCTCAACCCGCTATTTCTTGAAACGGTTCACGGTAAAATCGCCTCGTCGCCAGCATCAAACGTCATTCCATTTAGTCGAACATTACACTGGACTCAAGCTTAAATTCGTGGGTAATCGTTTCGGTTACCCACGCCTGTCCGGCGGTTACCTTGATAGTTCCGGTGATAACCAGCGGCACTATATCCTTTTCCTTGAGTTCGATGATGGTAGGTTCCATTATGGTAATTTGCCCTCTGGGCGCACAAGGCAGGTCGCGAGTTTCCCTGGGGTGAATGGTGGCCTGCCAGGCGTTAATCGGCGTAGCAGTAAAAATGGCTTCATCTATCTGGACCTGCCAGTCCAGGATTTCTACATCGGCGGTGAGCCGGGAAGCGTTCGCGATTTTTATATCCAGTTGATAAGTAAAACGGGCCGGGTTTTCCAGCCGCTGCATCGGGGCCATTCCTACAATGGTAATGCCGTTCAAGGTTTGCTCGAGAATTTTCCTGGCAACAGCCGTGGAATATATATGCACGCTGCCCAATATGACGGCTGTAATGGCCAAAACACCTATTGCTATGGTGGCAACTTTTTTAATATTCATATCAACCTCCACAGGCCGGCAGTATTTTCTCAAAGCCGGTATATGGTTTTAAAACCTCGGGTATATCGATGGAGCCGTCAGCCCTCTGGTAGTTTTCCAGTACGCTGATAAGCACTCTGGGCAAAGCCAGGCCGGAACCGTTAAGAGTATGAACGAATTCAGCTTTGGCATCCGGTTCGGGACGGTACCGAATATTTGCCCGGCGCGCCTGGAAATCGGTACAGTTGGAGCATGAACTGACTTCCAGCCATTCATTACACCCAGGCGCCCACATTTCTATGTCATAGGTTCTGCTGGAAGCAAAGCTGATATCAGCGGTGCACAGCGCTTTTACCCGGTAGGGTATTGCCAGGCGCCGGCATATTTCTTCGGCGTCGCCTACCAACCGGTCCAGTTCTTCATTTGAAGTCTGGGGAGTGGTGAATTTATACATTTCCACCTTTTCAAACTGGTGGCCGCGCTTGATACCCCTTACATCTTTACCGGCGCTCATTTTTTCCCTTCTGAAGCAGGGTGTATGAGCTACGTAGTAAAGCGGTAGAGTGCCCGGAGGCAGAATTGCGTCGCGGTGCAGGTTGGTAAGGGCGACTTCGGCCGTTGGAATAAACCAGAAATCCTCTTCGGCATCCCGGTACAGGTTGTCGGCAAATTTGGGCAAATTGGATGAGCCCACCAGAGCTTCGGCTCTGACCATGATGGGCAAGTATGTTTCCTGGTAGTCATGTTCCCGGATATGCACATCCAGCATGAAATCTATTAGTGCTCGCTGCAGAGTTGCGCCGGCGCCTTTCAGCACGTAAAAACGCGAACCGGATATTCTCGTACCGGATTCGAAATCGATAATGCCAAGCCTCTCTCCTATTTCCCAGTGCGGCAGGGGCTCAAAATCCAGCTTGACAGGTTCGCCGCAGGTTCGGACTATGATGTTGTCATCTTCGCTTCTGCCCGGGGGTACGCTTTCCTGGGGAATATTAGGTACCCGTAGCAGACGGTCGGTTAGGCTGGCTTCGATATCTCGGCTGTTTTCTTCCAGAAGCTTGATCCGGTCCCGCAGTTCCCGGCCTTTTTCATGCCCGGCAACGTCACGGGATTTGGAGATGGCTTTGCGCTTACGCCGGAGGTCTTCCAGTTCAGCCAGGTTGTTTCGCCTGGCCTCGTCCAGTTCAAGGATCTCATCAATAGGGGCGCTATCATTGCGGGCTTCAACCGCCCGGCGAACCAGTTCGGTATTTTCACGGATAAATTTCAAATCAAGCATATCGGTGTCTCCTGATTGCTGCGGCTTAATACTGCAACGCGGCCGCCTTTTCTACCTTTGCTTTCAGTGCGGATTCGGCCAGCGCTTCTGCAGCAACAACCGATACAATATCTCCAAATTCGGCGATATTGGGAGTTTGTAGAATCTCTGCAATCCTGTTGCTCAGCCTGCCCAGCACGGTTCTCTTCCCTTCGTAATCCGGCTTTTTTTCTACCAGCGCCGGGCAGTAGTCATAATCCCTGGCAGCTTCGTTGTAATAATCCAGCGCCCTCTTGATGGCGGCACCGTCAGAGCTATCGAACCCGGGTTCGATCTCATCCAGTAAAAGCCGGATAGACCAGTCAGCGGTTTCATTTAAAAGCAAGTTCAGCAGATTTTCACCGCCGGCGCCCAGGGCATATCTTTCAAAGCTAAGCATAAAAAAGGTAAGCATTTCCAGGTGGAGTTTGTAATCCTGCTCGCGGGTTATACCCTTTTCGATAAGCACTTCATACATTTCCGCCATTAAAGTTCTGGTGGAAGATAGCGACCAGGCGGAAATGGTGGCGGCAAGGTCTTCTATAACTTGTTTTTTTTCAGCTACGCTCATAATACCACTCATTTTTTATCAACCTCTCTCTTTAAGCTGTGGGAACAGTATAACATCTCTTATGGAACTCTGGTTGGTAAGCAGCATTACCAGCCGGTCTATACCGAGCCCCAGCCCGCCGGTAGGCGGCATTCCGTATGAAAGAGCCTTCAAGAAATCATAATCTATCCTGGCGGCTGATTCTTCATCTTCGCCATGGCGCTGTTCCATCTGGCGGATAAACCGCTTTTCCTGTTCTACAGGGTCATTGAGTTCGGAAAAGGCATTGGCAATTTCCATTTCTCCGGCAAAAGCTTCGAAGCGTTCTACTATACTTTCGTCTCCATCCGTGGATTTAGCCAGGGGCGACATTTCAATGGGGTAATCGGTTAGGAATGTCGGTTGAGTAAGATGGGGCTCGACATAAATTCCCAAAAGGTTATCGATAAGCTTGGCCCAGTTGCACAGCGGGTCGAAAGCTATGTTGCGTTCTTCAAGGTGGGTTTTCAGTTTGTCGACATCACGATACAGGGTAAAATCAATGCCGCTGGTTTCCTCGAGGGCTTGCCTGAGGTCCCATCTTCGCCAGGGTGGAGTGAAGTCTATTTGCCGGTCACCATAGGGTACTGTGTAATTCCCGGTGGTTTCTTTAACCACGGTAGAAACGAGTTCCTCGACCATGCACATTACGTCCCGGTAATCAGCGTAAGCTTCATAGCTTTCCATCATGGTAAATTCAGGATTATGCCGGGTGGAAATACCCTCGTTGCGGAAAATTCTGCCGAGTTCATATACTTTGTCAAAGCCGCCTACTATAAGCCTTTTAAGCGGCAGTTCAAGGGCAATTCTGAGATAAAGCTCCCGGTCCAGGCTATGGTGGTGAGTGATAAAGGGTTTGGCCAGGGCGCCGCCGGCTGAACCATGAAGCACCGGCGTCTCAACTTCGACAAAACCGCGCAAGTCCATAAACTTTCTAATCCCGGCAATGGCTTTGGAGCGGGTGAGAAAAACCTCTTTCACTCCAGGGTTGCTTATCAGGTCAAGGTATCTCTGGCGGTAGCGCGTTTCTATATCGGTTAAACCATGCCATTTCTCCGGCAGCGGCTCCATAGACTTGCTGAGCAGGGTTATACCGGCAACCTCAAGCGAAGGTTCGCCCGTCCGGGTTCGAAACATTTTTCCCCCGGCACCCACAAAATCGCCGATATCCAGGTCCTTGAAAAGTTCCAGGTCCGTTTCGTTGAGGTTATCCGGCCTGAAAAAAAGCTGAATTTTACCCGAACCGTCAAGCAGGTTGGCAAAGGAAATTTTACCCATTCGCCTGATGGCTGTAATACGCCCGGCTATACTTATCAGGCAAGGCTGACTTGAATCAGCTTCCCAGGACGTTAATGCGCTGATTGCTTCGGCGGCAGTGTGGCTGCGTTTGAATCTGGCAGGAAATGGGTTGATGCCTTTAGCCCGCAAACGCTCGATTTTCTCCTGTCTCTGGGCGGTAATATTTTCAAGTCTTGAACTCATGCCTCTCCTAATCAACACAAAAAGTGAATCAAGCTACGGGGCTATTATATTTTATAAATGCCTTATGAGTAAAGCACATCAGCCGGTTGTTTGCCCGGTTGCTTGACAGCCGTGCTACAATGCTACTGGTAATTCATGTCAATAAACTGAGGGCTGACGGTATGGTTTTCAGGTTTGGCCGGGTCGTGTACTGCCTGGCGATTGCCGGTTTCGCGTGGTTGATTGTGGCTCCGGCCGGTTGCAGTGGCACGATAACACCTGCCAGCCTGGAAGGAGCCTACACATACCAGGATTTTAACCAGCCTGATGCGTGCAGCGCCTGCCATCAGAATATACACCAAGACTGGAGTAACAGCCTGATGGCCCTTTCTTTTGTGCACCAATGGGATGATGTGGAATATTTCCAGCTTGCCCTGCCGCACGCCCGCAAGTTGGACGAGGTCTCCGGGATTAAATCCGGCTGTATCGCCTGTCACGGGCCTCTGGCCTACCTTGCAGGAGATATTCCGCCGGCCGAACCGTCGGCGGGTACTCGTGTAAATGAAGGAGTGAGTTGTGAGGTATGCCATTCCATTACCGGTTCGACCGGGCAGGAACCCTTTAACTTCTCCGTTACCATGGATGTGGGAGATACCAAGTACGGGCCGCGGGATGATGCTTTCAGCACTTTTCACCAGAGCCAGTACTCAGGGTTCACCATTTCATCCCGGCTGTGCGCTACCTGCCATGATGAACAGAACCCCTATGGTGCCTGGGTCAAGGAAACCTATCAGGAATGGAAAGATAGTTCTTGCAGCAGTGAAAATATTCTGTGCCAGGACTGTCATATGGGTTCCGCCCCCGGCATCTCGGCCCCAGGTGGAAAACAACGTGATGACATCGCCGTTCATACCTTTTACGGGCCTCACTCTGAGAACTGGTTAAAAGGAGCGGCTTCTATAAAGCTCACCACGGACAGACCTGAAGCCCGGGCAGGCTGGACAATAACCATATATGCAGACGTGATCAATGATTCGTGCGGCCACTATTTCCCCACCGGTTCTACCGAGGAACGAATGCTCTGGCTCGAACTGTGGATTACCGATGCTGCCGGCCAGAGATATCATTTGCCCTGCCTGGCCAAGGGTTTTGAGGGAGAAGAGTACACCATCGCAGATTCTTTTGCCACCGCCTACGGCGATTTGGGTGAAATCATGGAAATTGCCGGCTTTGAAGGATTATCCCGCGATGGCGATATTCCGGACGGAGCCCGCATATTCCGCCGGCCATTTTTCAATCCGCAGGGGGATATGACCATTTGCCAGTGGTATACGGCGGAAAACAGCCTGGTGAATTATCGCCTGGCTCCCGGAAAACCGGTGACTGAAACCTATTTTTATCGTGTGCCTGATGGTCTTTCCTATGGAACGATTACCGTAGAAGCCGACCTGTATTATGCTCTTGTTCCGAGTTCGATAGGCGATTTTTTCGGTTTGCCGGAATCGGAATTTAAACCCCTTTTAATCGACCATCAGAGTTTAACTCTCTCCATTGTCGATTGGGGATAGTATTGCTTCAGGCTGATGTAAGCCGTACATGAATATACAACCGGCAGGGATAACCTATCCCTGCCGGTGCTTGGTTTAATCGATAGTTTCCGTACCATGTCCGAATTCAGCCTCTTCCGTTTCAGGCAAAGGTATTACGATTTCGATTTGCCATAGAACAATCGAGCCGTCATCCAGGCCGGCACCGGCCATCTTATTGTCGGTGGTCAAATCGACGCAATGAACACCGGCATCAAGCGTCTCAGAATTGAACAGGCGATTTCCCGTATTCATATCCCAGAGCTTGAAGCGCTTATCCATGGCGCCGGTTGCAATTACCGTATCATCATTGCTGAGTTTGAGAGCGCGGGTCTTGTTATCGTGGGCTTCGAATTTACGTATGATTTCTCCGGATTCAATGTCCCAGATGATTACCTGTTTATCGTCTCCGGCGCTGACTGCCCGTCTTTCATCGCCGGCGAAGGAAACAGCATGCACATCGCCGGTGTGCCCGCTGAACGAGCGAACCGTTTTGCCAGTTTGTACGTCCCAGAGGGTTACAGCTTTACCCCAGGCTCCACTGAAAACATAATTGCCATCCCGGCTAAAAGCCACCGCCCAGGCCCAGCCCAGGTTGCCTTCAAAGGTTCGGATCAGTTCACCGCTCGCCACGTCCCACAGCTTGATGCTTCCGTCACCGGAGCCGCTGGCTGTCATGGCACCGTCCTGGCTGATGGCAACACTGTGAATCGCGTCGGTGTGGCCTTGAAAAATCCTGACCGGCTCGCTTTTTTCCAGGTCCCATAGTATCAGGGTTTTATCTCGCGAACCGCTGATGGCAAAATTGCCGTCGCTGTTTAGTGCTACAGCATGAACGGCATCGGTATGCCCTTCGTACGTCCGGACTAACTCTCCGTTTTCAATATTCCACAGTTTCAGGGTTTTATCGGCCGAGCAGCTCAGAAGCTGCTTGCCGCCCGGGATAAAACATACTCCCCGGACAGCTTTTTCATGACCTTTGAAGATCGATACCTGTTTGACCGTTGCTTCCATTCGAAGCCCTCCATTCATTATATTCTTAATTTTGATATACAAAATTTTGCTAAAAGTGTCAAGGAGCGTCTGATTACCGAGCCTTCAATCGCGCAACCTTGAATAAAGTCAGGGTTGGATTGTATTAGGTGTTGGAGGGTTTCGGCTTCATCTTGTTGATATAAAACGCCCCAAGTACCAGAAACACTGCTGACAGGCTCGAATAAAGAATCAGTCCGCCTGTATCCGTTTGAAGGTTGTATATCGGTTTAACCACTTCGGCTATTGCCAGTGAAAGCATGAGCGCAAATCCCAGCACAAACGTCGCGGGCAGGGTTAATATACCTGCCGGCATCTTTTTTAGTGCCATAATCCCGGTAATAAAAAAAGCCGGCATAATGAAGCACAAGTCCAGAATGTAAACCGAATATAAAAACTCGATTTTATTGCCGGTCTGGATAAGCGGCCATAATTCGAAAAACCACATAACGGTAAAAACGGCTCCAACGACGAAAGCAAAAACGGCTGTCGCACAGCGTATTATGCGGCCTGGATCAACCTTTGAAGGATTTGACTGGCGAGTTTTGGCGAGGCCATATGCAATTGACCAGAAAGACAGGGCAAAAACTGCCATATACACATAATACATTACGTTGTATATCTGTTCGATGATGTAAATGCCGAATGCATAAAAGAAGTAGCCCATTATACCCCAACCAATCACCTGAATACGCATACTATTGGCCTTGGCAATAAGGGCAAGAACCAGAAGAACAACGCTGGCAGCCAGAGTGATCCCGTCCTGGGCTAGCACCCCGGGCATGATATCGTTCGAAACGACCTTTTCATATATGCCGGGGTGTTTTATCCCGGCAAAAGCAGCCGCCATTGCAGCAAGGGCTGTAATCACCCACAGAGATTTGTTCAAGCGCAGGTTTTCAATCATTTCAGTTCTCCTTTCGGATTCTTGGTTGATTGAATCGGTGCCGTTATTTATCCCAGAAAAGGGCTACAAATATAATGACAGCGTTTAGAATCGGGCCGGCTATCATCCAGTTGTGCCAGAAAAGGCTGACCAGGACGAGGGAAACTACCGCCGAAGCGATGGCAGTTACCCGCCACCATTCCTGGGAGGTCAACAAACCGATACCGCTGATGGCAAAACCCAGGGTAATAACCGAAATAAGGACAATACCGATCACCATAGCGGTATGTTCTTCCAGTATTCCCCTGGTAACGATCCACCGGCCGGTAAGGAAACTCCACATCCTGGCACCGGCAGTGTTGGGCTCGGGGGCTACGTATATCCAGTGGATCAGGCCGTGAACGATAAAAAATATTCCCAGTATCAATTTCCACATGGTACACCTCCCTGGCTATCCATTATAACATGCCATTTCCTTCAGTTTTTTTACTATTTTAACCATACCTTCGGTATCCAGCTTGCAATAGTCGAGCAGCCCCTGCCTTATGGCAACGGCTTCTTCAGGAGAGGTAGCTCCGGTTATCAGCTTGTAAAACAGTACGCTGGCATCTGTTCCATTACATACCGGCATATCTGTATATTCGATTCCGGTGACGGCCGGCAGTACTTTCTTAAGGGAAGCCGAATCCTTCTGAGACGTATTGTAATAGTGAAAATGGCTGAAGGGCTTGAGCAGATCAACAATCCTGCCAAGAATGCCAGTCAGCCAGGGTTCATATTCCGGCAGTATTTTCACCAGGTCTGTTAAGACACCGGTCTCGAAGCTGGCGTTGTAAGCGATGATACTGCCGCGGGAACCTGAGAGTTGCTGCAGGCGCTTGAGCAGTTCCGGACGGGGGTCACATGCGCCTTCTGCCAGGTGCGAATAGTGCTGCGGGACACAGCCTTCGTTTTCCACTATATGCAGGGAAAATTGGAAAGGAATGTCCTGGTATGGATGGGTACCATCATACAGGGGTACAGCCGGACTTATGGTTTCGAAATCGAGGTAATAGAGGGGATATTCGAGTTTTTGCAGAAACTGCCGGATTTCTTCGTGTTCGATGTGGACGCTGCCGTCTTCCAAACAGCCTTTCTGGATCTGCTGCTGGTGGTTGAGCATGAATTCTTCCGGAATATCTTCGATTTTCAGGATGCCCTTTTCATACAAAGAGAACTGAGTGGCTTTGCCGCCCCGTAAGTCGAAGATGCTGTTTTCCGGCAGGAATTCCCAGCAAGCCTGTCTCAGGGCGCATTCATAGGGAGCAAGGCAGTGTTTGCCGATAGGCCTTTCGGGGGGGTTGGCTGCATCTATAATTTCAAACATTCTGATAATCCGCTCTTCGATATCGGCGCTGGCGTCCTGGACCACCCCGGTAATATCTTCCACGCGCAGCAGTTGGTGAGGATCTATCTCACCGTGTTTTACATAACCCGTGTTAATATAGGCCAGGTAACAGCGGTTAATCTTGAGACCTTCTGTTGCACATACTTTTTTCTGAAAAGCTACATCGTGAACGTTGATTTCTTTGATAGAGGCTGAGCTTTTTACCTCGATAATATCCCAGCTGTCCTGTCCGGCTGGTTTCAATACATCCACACGGCTGTAAAGCCTGCCAGCCATCAACCCGACTTCAAACAGAGTTTTTCGTTCGCCCAGTAGTTTTCTGGTCAGGTTGATGTTGCCGATAAAATCGTCTGTCGGTATGTTGATTCCTTCGGGGAAAAGCCTTTTAGCCAGTTCGCCTACCAGGTGGCCCTGGTCGAATACGTATTGAGTGGCCATATCCACCGGTGGAAACGTGTCCGGCCGGTTGCAGTACATCCACAATAATTTGGCACATTGCAGCCCGTTTAAGTATTTGGTTTTTGACAATAGTTTCGAGGCCAAGATTCCCTCCTGTAGAGTCGAATATGCCCGGATTCCGGCTGTATGCGGAACTCTGCCGGTTGCGAGCGTTTTTCTTTTTTATTAGTATACACCCGTGCTGCGACACTGGCGGAAGCAGCTGGCTACCAGATATAAGGAATCAACGCCTTGCGTTCCAGTGGATATTCAGGGAAGGTTTTCCGGTACCAACGGTGATGGGCTATCGCCCGGGGGGCCAGGTTGGCAGCAGTCCAGACTGCAAACGCAAGCCCGGGCAGAGACCAGGTAGCAACAGCCCACCCCGTCCAGATTATGATTTCCCCCAGGTAGTTGGGGCACGATACCAGTGAGAACAAGCCTCCCCTTGGAATATGGTAACCGGTATTGTCGCCATTGCGCAGTTTGACCAGGGCGCTGTCGGCCAGCCGGTTGATGGCGAAACCCGCTCCGAAAAGACTGAGCCCGATAATAAACCGGGGTTCACTCAACCAGTCAATGTCATACACGGTAGAAAAATTAAAAAGATATCGGCCGTTTAGGTAGCTGTTAACCGTATTGAAAATAATACCCATGCCCGTTACCGCCAGCGGCATTCGCAGATAGTTGTTTTTAAGGCTGAAGGGATAAATAAAAGCCCGGTGGATATAATGAACCTGCCACGTTAAAAAGAATATGGTAAATACAATCCCGGAATTAGGACCGGTGAAAAAACAGACGGTAAAAACCAGCACCGAAACGGCTTCCATCAGCAGCCAGCCTAACCTGTTGTCGATTGTTGGTCCCCACCGGTTGGAAAAATGGCGCCCGTAAGGCGCCTTTACGAAAAGGAGTAATATAAATACTGCTCCTGCCGTAACCAGCCAGCCAGCCAGGATATATTCATAAAACAATTCTTCCGTCAATGGGCTACTCCCGGTTTATTTTTACCGATGCAGCTATCATCCCGTGGTGCTTGAACCACTCAAGCGTGTCTGCCAGAGTGGTTTTAAGAGGCCTGGGTTCATATCCAAGTTCCCTTGAAGCTTTCCGGCAGCTGATTTCACGTTTTTCACCCATAGCTTTAATGGAAACCGAAGTAAAAAGAGGTTCGGAGCCTCTTAAACGGTCCCCGGCATTGAGCAGTGGTGCAGCGCAATACGCCAGCCAGCGGGGACAGGTCACCCGCGGTTTGGCGATTCCGGTAATCTCCTCGAGCAGGCTGGCGAGTTCGCAGAATGTAGCCCGGTGGCCGGCAAGAAGATAACAGGAACCTGGTTTTGCCCGCTGCCAGGCAGTTACAGCGCCGCTGACTACATCGCGGGCATCGACCCAGTCATAACCGCCGGAAACAAGGGCAGGCAATTTATGTTCGACCAGTTTAATTATCGCCCGGCCCAGGTAGGAAGGCTGGAAATCATACGGCCCCAGCACTGCGGTGGGGCGGATTATTACCGCATTTAACCCCTTTTCAAGCCCGGAATACATCTCGAACTCGCTCATTGCCTTGGACCGGTCATAAG
The DNA here is from genome assembly GCA_016928015.1 of Dehalococcoidaceae bacterium. Lineage (GTDB taxonomy): Bacteria > Chloroflexota > Dehalococcoidia > Dehalococcoidales > CSSed11-197 > CSSed11-197. The sequence continues at coordinate 9,704 of JAFGLQ010000002.1, read as the reverse complement.
CCGGGTAGTCGGGGATTACTGTGTCGACGGTATTTTTATTCAACCTTTCGTCCAGCTTGCCTTTTCCGGTTGCATGAATGGAACTGAAATGAACCAGCCGGCTGACCCCGGAATCCAGGCAGTGGTTTACCACATTGCGGGTACCAGCGACATTAATGCGTTCCAGCTGGCGGTAACTACCGGAGTGAATAGAAATGCTGGCTGCCAAGTGGAATACAGTGTCTACGTTCTTGAAGGCGGGTTTTATCGAAACGCTGTCGGTTACGTCGCCCTTGTATATTTCGATATCCAGTCCTTCCAGAGCCCGGCGGGTTTGGTGCTGCAGTACCCGTACCCCGGCGCCTTCTTTGATGAGGCGGCGAATAAGATTGGCTCCGAGGTGGCCGCTGGCTCCGGTGACTAAAACTCGCATTAAAAAGAGATTATACCAGTGTTGTCCCCGGACTTAAAACCGCATGGCCTTTCCAATAAAATTAAGAAAGCGGCAGTCTCGACTGCCGCTTTCAAAAAATACATTGAAGCCGGGGTGCTTAATGTGGTTTGGCTACCGTGTAGAGCGTCTTTACGGCTACTACGATGGCAGCTGGGGCCATCAAGGCCGCGATGAGCGCCATGATATCGCCAAGTTTGTCTCCGATATTCAAGGTTTCAATGGGGGAAAACACATTACCGACAACTACCAGGGCAATGGTGGCCAGCAGCAGGGGCACCATTTCCTCGGACCCGATGTTGAGAAAACCGATCAAAAGGCCCAATATCAGAAGAATGATAATTACAACGGCGTTATCCGGGAAGAACAAGCCCGCCACAATAGCTAAAATGAAACCGATAATAAAAGCCAGAAAACCTAACATTTTCATAATATTATTTGATTCCTCCTTATAGCGTACCAGTATTATTGTACAACCGGGTGTGTACCAATTCCGTTATTAACCGTTATTGTCCGGTCCCACCTCCTTTCCCGGGGTTGTATATTTACCAGGCCGGGGTCAATATGCCTTCGGAATTTTTCCAGTAGGGAAACCATCCCAGTGCCGTGAGATTTATGGAAATATCTTTCTTGGCCGGCCGCACCGGAACCCGTTCGAAGGTCTCGCTCGAAGGGTCCATTCTGGCATGTAACATGTCCATGTCCGCCTTGAACTCGGCTTCAAGCTGGTCCAGTCTTTCCTGGGTGGCCTTGACGGTTTCTTTAGCCATTTCGATATCTCTGGTTTCTTTCATTGTCCGGCTCATACTGCCCATGGTAGTCCTGGCCCGGCTTATCGAACCTGAGCTGAGGATTTTGTTACCCAGAAAGCCGCCCAGTACAGTGGAACCGAAAGAAAGGGCGGTCTGTATTTTTTGCTGTTTGGCCTGCTCCTTTTCCTTTTCGACGGTCGCCTGGGCGCGGCGCAGACGTTCTTCCAGGGTGGCAATTTTGGAAGCGTATTTTTTTCTGAGCTTATCGGCGGCCTCGTCACGCTGTTCCCGGGCTTTTTGCTGCAGCCTTATTCTGAAATCGCGCTCTGTTTCACCCGGTTCGGAATACTGTTTAAATTCCGGACTTTTCCAAAGCTCCAGTTGTTTATTGCGATATAACCAGCCGGCAAACTCAGAGCCCCATGTTTTGTAACTGGTATCTTTCATGGCAACAGCCGGCAAATCGGTGTACTGGGCGGGTCCGGCCGGAGAGGTTTCCAGGTCGTTTAATACAATTTCCGTTTCCCGGGCTTCATCCCAGTTGACTGCCACGGGCGCATCGGTCACCGCAGCACGGCAAACGGTTTCTTGAATCAGGTTGACTCCAAGTTTCACGCTGTTGAAATGAATTGTTGCCGAACCGATTATTTCCGGCCGGTAAACGAGGCCTGCATCAGCAGGCCGAGCCCCTCGAACCGGGGCAAAGTATTGATTTATTTTGGGCGGCAGTACCGGCCGGGTAGGGGTGATGTCATTCCCGGTCTGACTTTGATTCGCCGGCGCCGGCGAAGAAGTATGCGACGCAGTGCGGAGAGCAGTATCAGCAGCGCCGAGATCTTTTTTAACCGGTGACATTAGTAGTTTTATCTGGGAGCGGGTGAGCGGCCCGCGCAGATAGGACATTGCCCAGCGCGTATTGAATATCACTGGTCCGTCCTCATGGACGTTGTTTAATAAAAATACCCGGCTGGAAAGTCCTGCCAGGGTTTGTTCCATACCCTGCCGGTTCCATTTTATACCGGATGTTGCCGCAATGCCTTCCAGGCCGTCCAGCATGCGGGCTTTGTCCCTTTCGGTTTGAAGCCTGCCGATAAACCACGTTCCGGTATTGGCAAGGCCCTTGTAGTCCAGGTCAACCGGATTTTGAGTGGCCAGTACTATACCCACGCCGAAAGCCCTGGCCTGCTTGAGCAGGGTAAGCAATGGAGTCTTCGAGGGCGGGTTGGCCACGGGCGGGAAGAAACCGAAGATTTCATCCATGTAAACTATCGCCCTCAGGCTGGTGGTGCCGGACAGGGTGCGCATCCATCCCAGAACCTGGTTTAAAAGCAGTGAAACGAAGAACATTCGCTCGGCATCGTTTAAGTGAGCTATAGAAAAAACGGCAATTCGCGGTTTGCCTCCCGGAGTATAGAGTATGGAATTGATATCCAGCGCTTCGCCTTCCAGCCAGCTGGAAAAACCAGGTGCCGCCAGCAGGTTGTTAAGGGCCAGAGCCAGTTCGAAGCGGTCCCGGGCGGGGTAGAAAGATTCGATGTCGATAACGCCTATTTTATTTACGGGAGGAGATTGAATCTGGCTGATAAGCCCGGAAATCCCAAGATCGTGGTTTTGCTGCCATGCCAGGTTAAGCAAGGTTGATATCAGAATATGCTCCCGGCTTCTTATGGGGTCAGCGGCAATGCCGATGATGCCAAGCAAGCTGGTAGCCGTGGTGTTGATGCGTTCCTGCAGCAGTTCTCCATCCTGGAGAATTTCCGGTGGAGGCGGGGCAAAGGATTTTAAAATCGAAACCGGCATACCAGCGGTTGAACCGGGTGTATAAATGACAAACTCGGCTGAATCGCGGAGCTTTTGAATACGCTGGCCATCCTGGTCCCAGGAAGCCAGGCCTTTTTTCCACGTCTCAGCCTGTTTGGCGGCGTATTCTTCACTTGTCAGCCCCTTTTTCCGGGCATCACTCGCATTTATCCAGGGCAGAAAATCACCAGTTTCAAGCTTTGGGAAAGTCAGCAGCAGGTTGGTAAGGTCCCCCTTGGGGTCGATGGCGATAGCCGGAATGCCGTCAAGCGCGGCCTCTTCAATCAGGGATATGCATAAACCTGTCTTGCCGCTGCCGGTCATACCTACGCACACTGCATGCGTAACCAGGTCCTTGGAATCGTAAAGTACAGGATTGGCCTCAAGTGTTTTTGTCGCCAAGTCGTACGTTTTACCCAGGTAAAAAACACCAAGCTTTTCATAGTCCTGCATGCGTATCTCCGTCGATAGATATCACAAACTAATACTGCCGCTGTACCTACGGCAGTATGCTGCCGGCTGACATACTGTGGAAAAGGCACAGGGGGAAGCGTGCGCGCACGCTTCCCCCTGTAACATTCTAAACTTCCGGTACCGGTTTAATATTCAACCACGCGGGGCAGCTTCTTGGCCTGTTCCACCCAGCCTTTTACAGCGTCCAGGGTAGGCGTGCGCCTCACCAGCTTCTTGGTGTTGTTGACCTCTTCCAGTTTGGCATGGAGGTTATCGGCTTTTCGCTGGGCCAGTTCTGCAACCGTGTCGACCCCGGCTTCTTCCAGCAGGTCGGAATACTCCTCTCCGATACCCTTGATGCGGAAAAGATCGGCCAGGTTTACCCACTCCAGGATGAGCTTGTCACTTATCCCGGTGCTTTCAGCGATTTCCTTTCTGCCCTTGCGGGAAGCGCCTTTTTCCAGCATCCCTTCGACAGTTTTAATCCCGGCGGCCTTGAGTTTCTCTGCATAAACAGGACCGATGCCTTCGATGTCAGCTATACTTGCCATTGCCATCTCCTTTCCCGGCTTTTAATCAACTTTACTCCCGCCCGGTGCGCCAAGTCAATAGTTTCAGGTATTAAAATTTCAGGTTTTGTTATCAATAACAAAACCCCCGGCGGGGTTCGCGAGTACCGCCGGGGGTTGCTGTTCGGTGTAGCTGCCGTTTGATTAGTTGACGGTCACTGCTTCGCTTAAATCCTCTCCCCGGATATCCGGCTTATAGTAGGCGAATGCAGCAGAGGTTACCCCCATGGCCTTCACCGGATAGAGGGCTTTTACCTGGAAATCGAAGGCGATGGTATCGCCAGGCAGCAGGTTTTCCACGTAAAATATTACCTTGCGCCCGGCGATTTCGTAGCGCTTGATATTGTCCATGGTTTGAACGATAGCGGCAATCGTATCGGATACCGGTTCGAAGCCGGTGGGTATCGAGATATCCAGCACAGTCATGCCGGCTTCGGCAATTTCAAGTTCCGGCAGAGGATTGAACTTCAGGCTGACCGATATCGTCAGCAAATCATTTACCGATACCTCGGTGGTATCGTAGTCTACATCGATTTCCAGCATTCGGGCTGACGGTTCGGTGTCGGCTTCGGGTTCATTGAAACGCCGAACAACCTGGCCGATGGCATCCCCGGTGCCTTCCATCGTCATTTCAATCAGGGCATTGACCGGCACCTCGACCAGTTGAAGCACGTCGAATTTGGACTGGTTAATGCTTATAATCCGGTTAATCCCTTCGCCCGTCAGAGTAACCGTCAGATCGGCGCTGGAACGGGTATTGACAGCATATTCGGTAAGAGCCTGCAGGGTTATCACCGTGTCCTGCGTAGAACCATAGCCGCCGTAAGCATTACGCCTGGAAACCAGCCATTTGGCTGCCCGTGAAGCGTTGAATTCATCCCCGTGGCGGGTCAGAGCCAGGGTAGCATAGGCGGTGGTTTCGATGCCGGCGCTGCGGTTGATGTCCGGGCGGAAAACGGGCATCATGCGGTTTTCTCCGGTTACCGGTTCGGGTTCCACCACTTCATCCCCCCAGTAGAGGCCGTTTTCATCTTCTTTGGCCATGTTCATCAATTTATCGTAAGCCTGGCCGGTTTTACCGGAACCAGCAATCTCCAGCGCATAGGCCGTGATGGCCAGGGTGTAGGCATCCTCTATTTCATCCAGCCGGCCTTCCAGGTAGCCCACCGCCTTGGTGCTGCTGGCGCTTCCTCCGGCTTCAAGCAGGGCTATGGCGGTAAAAGCGGTCAGTGCGTCCCGACCGCTCAAGCCTCCCAGCATTTCCTGGTGATGGACGAAGCCGATCTGGTCGAACGAACCGTCGCTGTTCTGGTGGGAGGTTATCCAGGCGGCTGCTTCGTTTAATACGCTCTCATCTATATACATCAGCTCCTTTGCCTGGGAGAAGCTTTTCAAGACAAAGGCGGTAAGCCAGAGGCTTCCTTCCTGGTCCTCCATACCGAATGCCGAAAACGAGCCATCCGTACGCCGGTAGGTCATCTGGCGCTGGTAGCCGGTGATCATCATCTTCTCGGCTTTGGCTAAGATTTCCGGTTTGATCTGGCCGGTATCGAGCAGGTACTGGGTTATATATACGTCGGGTGCAAAGGCTATCATGTTCTGTTCGCCACAGCCGAAGGGCATCTGCAGGAGCCCCTCCAGTCCGTCAATGGTCTGGGTTAAAAAGCTCGAGGTAAGAGCGATATAGGCCCGGCCCGAATCGTCGATCACCAGTTCCGGGATGGAAGTGTCTATAATACGGCTGACGCCAGCCGAAAGCGAAAGGTTGTCGACCAGTTCGCGGCTGACTCCCTCAGGCTCGATAATTATCGTTTTGACAAGTGCATCAGCCGCCTGGGTCGACCTGGCTGATACCTCAACCTGTTTGGTGCCGATGGCACTGGGTTGAATCAGGAAGGAGGCTCCGCCGACATCGTTGGCGCCTATGCTGATGGTTTTACTGCTTTCATCCAGCAGTTCGAACCAGCCGGCATTCTCCAGCGTTACGACAACTTCCTGGGGCGTATCCAGGTAATTGTAGACGGCAATTCGCACCGGGAACTGCTCGCCGCGTATGGCCGAATAGGGCAGATCGGCTGTCAGGAAAAACGGCTGGAAGGCTATCAGGCTGGTTTCGCCGATACCCAGGCCGTTTTCCTCCGAAACTGCCACTGCCCTCAGCATCCAGGTGGTAATGGAATCGGGCACAGCCACCGTACGGGAAGCCTTGCCGTTCTCGTCAGTGACCATATCGAACCAGAGCCAGGTTTCGGGAAAGAACTGGCGCACTCTTTCAACTTCGGCCAGTTCGGCGCCTGTCTTGGTTGCCGCTGGCTGGGCAGCCGGGGGCAACATGCCGCCGTCCATTTCGGCGAAATCGTTTCTGCCCCAGAAGAACTGGAATATCTTGTCCAGGAAAGAACCTGAACCCTGAACCTCGTGTTTTTGGCCATCAGGAATCTTGTTATTGGTCATCACCGCAACGCCGGCGTTTTTGAACACATCGGCGGTTCCAACGGTGCTTGCGGTCGGATAGAAGGAAACCTCATGAATTTCAGCCTGAGGGTCCATATACAGCTTTTCAAGTTCGGCAAAAACTTGCTCCAGGTTCATGCGGTTTTCAGCCAGGATAAATACCGACCGGTCGACTGCCACTACGCCGACTTTGGCCTGGACTCCGGTATCGATGGAGAGTTCCACTTCATCTCCCGGACCTGCCTGGCCGGTATCGAACTTTACTTCCACCGTTTGAGCGTAAGCCGCCTCTACGTTAAATGGCAGGTAATCTGCGGCAACCTCGCTGTTGGGCAGTATCTGATAAACCAAAAGCCTGGCGGAAGGCGCCATCAGCGGGGTCGTGGTGAATTCTATCCGCGAGTTGCGGGTAAAATCCGAAAACAGGACTTTGCCACGGGCGATTACTTCATAATAAAAGGTCGAGGCTTCGGAAGTAGCGTAAATATCGAAAATTATTTTCTGGCCTACTTCAGGCGTGCCGTCGCTGGCCTGGACCAGGTGTATGAAGTTGCCGGAAGGGGAATATGATGCCTGCAGGATTTTGGAGGCCGTTGCCGGCTGCACCGAAGATGAGGGAGTCAGTTCGAATGCCTCGATGGAAAGGGCGATGGCATCTTCGGGTGGAGTAACAGTGAGTATGGCCATCCCGTTGTGTGTATCGAGGGTTTCCTTTTCTGTTTTAAAAGATTCGAATTTGGAGTTGGAGTAGTTGAGCGTTATATCTACCTCTATATCCAGCGGTTTGTTATCCGGAGTCTGGCTGGCGAACAGGATTTCGAAAGGCAGGCCGGGTTTGAACACCTGGCTTTCCGGTATTATTTGTAAATTCACCGGGGTCTGGGCTACCGTGAGCAGGCGGGACGTTTTTTCTACATAACCGGTGGATTTTTCTTCCACGGTTATATTGACCTGGATATTGCCCTGCCCGCCGGAAGCCGGAGTCCCGGCTACATAGCCTACAGCGGGGATCTCGAATTCAGCCTCACCGTCGATTGTCCGGGTGATGGTGGCATATGTTTCCCACTCGCCGACATACCTCAGGGCTTCGATATAAAGCTCGCCGGTGACGGGTTTGCCGAAGCTGTATTCGGCGCTTATGGTGCCGGTCACCGGTTCGCTGGCCAGGAACCATTCCTTCGGCATTTCAACGGATACTTCATACTTGGGCAGAACATACTCTTCTACCCTTATATCGAGCTGGTTGCGGGCTTTCTGGGAAACAGCATTGATTTTCCAGCTGCCCAGGTTGGGTTCGGTTGAAAGGGGCAGCTGAACTTCGGCCATACCGTAACTATCAGTGGTTACGGATTCTCTGAAAACCTTGATGCCCTTGGCGTCCAGCACTTCCACTGTTACATCCTGGGTAACAGCTTTCAGTTCTCCATCCAGGGTAAGTACCCGCATGAGTATGGTCTGACCCGGCTTATAGATGGGCTTATCGGTTTCGACAAGCAACATATGGCTCTGGACCAGGCTTACCGGGGTTTTGTTCGAAAACCCACTGCCTTTTATGCGGATTTCGTATCTGCCTTCCTCTATGGTTGCGGGCACATCAAAAAGGATATTGCCGGTGCCGTTTATTGTCTGGGAGACGGTGGCAACTGTTTTACCGTCTTTCAGCAAGCTCACCTCTACTTCATCCATTGCCGGCTGGTCTCCCTTGAGCAGAGATATAGACAGCGCTTCGGTTCGCCCTGCCTGAAGGACTTCAGGCACAATGGCCAGATAGTTATCCGCTGCCTCGACTACCTGTCGCTGGCAGGCGGGCGCAAGAGTTACCATGACAATAACCGCCAGAGAAAGGGAAAATATTTTTATCCATTTGGTTTTCACGGGTAGCACCTCCCCATGGCTCTCGCATTGGAGTCATATATAAAGTATAACGTTAAATCAGTTAAAAGGTTATCAGCGGGCAGGCCAATAACAAGTGTTATAAGGATTTAATATATTTTGCCGCAAAACCATTGACTGCCGGGAAATATTGGGTTTTAATGAGGCTCGAGTCTAAATTCCACTGCCAGAAATCCGAACCACTCGAAAGCAAAAAGGAGATGACAATGGATAACCGAGAACCCATCAATTCTTTTACCAGGCGTGATTTTATTAAAACCGCTGCGGCTGGCTCGATGGCAATGGCAACTGCCGGCGCTTTTGCCGGCCTCTTGGGCGGCTGCAGCCGGTCTAACCAGGAACCTGAATGGCAAATGACAGCCGATATTGTAGTAGTTGGCAGCGGAGCGGCGGCTTCCGCCGCTGCGATTACAGCCAGGGACCAGGGAGCTTCGGTAATAATGCTGGAAAAAGCACTGGCGACCGGTGGAACCACTATCAAGTCGGGCGGGGTTTCGTGGGTGCCTAACAATTTTGCACTGCGTGAACAGGGGATTACCGATTACCGGCAGGATTGCCTCCGGATGATGGCCCGTTTCGCCTATCCGCAGTTGTATAACTGCATCGACAATTCCAGATTCGGTTTACCCGAGCATGAATACAACCTGCTGGCGGCATACTGGGATAAAAGTTCCCAGGCTTTCGATTACCTGATGGATATCGGCGCCTGCCAGTTTGTCCAGTCCGGGCTGCTGCCCGATTATGTGGACCATGCCGAAGAGAACAAGGTACTCAGGGGCCGGGGCCTGGCGCCGACCAACGATAGCGGTGGTGTGGGCTTCGGCTTCAATCTGATTGCCCAGACCCGGGCTTGGCTGGATTCTCACGGCGTCGAAATCCTGACGGGCCACCGGGTTGTGGAAATCGTATTGAATTCAGAAAGGCAAGTTACCGGTGTGCTGGCGGATACAGGAGAAGGCATCACTGCGGTGCGGGCAAGGAAAGCGGTAATATTCGGCAGCGGCGGCTTCACTCACGACCCCGGTCTGGTGGTGCATTTCCAGCCCGGGCCGCTTTACGGCGGCTGTGCCGTGATTACCAATGAAGGCGATTTTGTCCGCCTGGCGCAGGCGGTTGGCGCCCGCCTGGCAAACATGAATACCGCCTGGCATGCCCAGATACCGCTGGAGCCTGCGCTGGATTCGCCTTCCACGCCCAACGATATCTGGCAGCCTGCCGGAGACAGCATGATCCTGGTAAACAAACACGGGGTCAGGGTGGTTAACGAAAAGCGTTCCTACAATGACCGCTCCAAGGTGCATTTCTACTGGGACCCCGTCGAACAGGAATTTACCAATCAGGTTCTGATGATGG
>JAFGLQ010000067.1 GCA_016928015.1 Dehalococcoidaceae bacterium | reverse complement strand
TCGGCGGCGGCAATACTGCCATCGACTGTGCCCGCACCGTTCTCCGGCTGGGCGCCGGTGAAGCGACCATAGTCTACCGGCGTTCACGCTCGGAAATGCCTGCCAGGGCAGATGAGGTGGCAGCCGCCGAAGCCGAAGGGGTAAAGATCATGTTCCTGGCGCTGCCGGCGCGTATTGTCAACGAAGGCAACAGGGTTACCGGAGTCGAGTGCATTCGCATGGAACTCGGCGAGCCTGACGAAAGCGGCCGCAGGCGGCCGGTACCCGTGAAAGGCAGTGAGTTTACGATTCACGCCGACATGGTTCTGCCGGCCATAGGCGAGGTGCCGGATGCAAGTTTTATCAGCCAGGCCGACGGACTGGAACTGACCAGCTGGGGCAGCATCAAGGCTGACGATGACATGGCTACGAACCGCAAGGGTGTGTTTGCCGGCGGCGACTGTGTCAGCGGGCCGGCGTCAATTGTCGAGGCTATTGCAGCCGGCAACCGTGCGGCCGGGAGCATCGACCGGTTTCTTGCCGGAAAACCGGCTGGTGACGGGGCAGATTCTGAAATATACCGGCAACTTATTATGGAAAAGGACCGGTACGTGATAACCTCCAGCCGGAGCCGGCGGGTTCATCCTGATGAAACGCCGGTTGCCGAAAGGCTGAACGGCATGGATGAAGTTGAAAAAGCTTACACCCCTGCCCAGGCGGATATCGAAGCGGAAAGATGCCTGCGTTGCTACCGGGTCGTATTAACAGCATTTTAGAAAGGTGAGGCGATGGTAAAGATAATTATTGATGATAAGACGTTCGAGGCTCCCGAAGGCACTACCATTCTGAGTGCCGCCCGAAGCGTGGGTATAAACATACCCACGCTGTGCTTCAACGAGGAACTGACTCCTGCCGGCGCCTGCCGGGTTTGTGTTGTAGAGGTTTCGGGCCCGGAGAAGGCGGAACTGGTGAGTGCTTGCAATACTCCGGTATACGATGGCATTGTAGTCGCCACCGCCAGCCCGGCAGCCGAAGCCGCACGCCGCACATCTATCGAGATGCTGCTTGCCCAGAGGCCACATTCCAGCCAGCTTAGTTCACTGGCGGCCAGGTACGGAGCTGAAAAACCGGATTTCGAGCTGGACGCAAAAGAATGTATCCTCTGCCAGCTGTGTGTCAGAACCTGCCGGGAGGCTGTCGGAGTAGAGGCCATTACCCTGGTTACCCAGGGACCGGGCAGAAGCGAGCCGGCGCACGTGGAAGTGGACTGGGACAAATGCATAGCCTGCGCATCATGTGCCTATATATGCCCGACGGAAGCTATCACCGCCGAGGACACGGGTGACGTGCGCATAATAAGCATCACCCGCTACCGCAATGAATTCAAGATGAAGCGCTGCAGCGCCTGCGGTGCCTTATATGCGCCCGAAAAACAGATCGACTTCATGGCTGAAAAAGCAGGCCTTGAGATGGAAAAGTTCGAGCTGTGCATGGACTGTCGGGCGTAAACAGGCCGATTGAATTGCAAAATTAGCTCTGTTATACTCGTTTGTTACGGGGTGTAGCGCAGTTGGCTAGCGCGCAGCGTTTGGGACGCTGAGGTCGGAGGTTCGAGTCCTCTCACCCCGATTTTTACCGGCGAGGCTGTTGAATGGGGCTTGAAGCATATAATTCAAAGAGAGATTTTTTAAAAACAACCGAACCCTCAGGTTCACAGAAGCCTGCGGGCGCTTCAGCTTCCCGTTTCGTAGTGCAAAAACACACAGCTTCCCACCTGCATTATGATTTCAGGCTGGAAATGGACGGCGTACTAAAAAGCTGGGCGGTACCCAAGGGTGTACCGGAACAGCCCGGCATCCGGCGCCTGGCAGTGCAGACCGAGGACCATCCTTTAGATTACATAACGTTTGAGGGCGTCATTCCCGAGGGAGAGTATGGGGCGGGCAGGGTAGAAATATGGGACAGCGGCACCTTCGTTCTTAACGAAAAAGATTCAAAAAAAATCGAGTTCGCTCTCAAGGGCGGCAAGCTTGCCGGCAGTTACGTGCTGATTCACACCGGCGAAGACAACTGGTTGATGCTAAAAAAGAAGGGGGCTTAAACCCGATGAGTTATGAAATCAGGCCTTCCAGCGTCGAATTGAAAGTAAACGGAAGCCACATCGAGCTTACGGAATTTGTGGCATCGTTTATTGCCGGTGTTGCCGGCGGGCTGATAACGTCCCTCAAGGATATTGACATCTATTCCAGGTTTGCCATCCACATTGACGCCCAAAGCCTGGATATAAACGTTGACGGCTCCCCGGTTAAATCCAACGCTTTTGTGGAAAACCTGGTCAGAAACACCCTGACCGGCATGGTTCGGCGGCTCAAGGCAGTAGAAAGCGTGGATGAGCTTGAATTGAAGGTTGAAACGCTGAACTAGACGCGGGGCCGGGTTTCTTGACACTCAAGCGCGCTGGGCGGTAAGATTAACCCCAATTTCGCCATGTTACATACCCTACGATTTACATGAAAAAACCCCAGAAAACAAGACAGGTAAAGCTTGATACGCATACTTTGCGTAAATCATTCCTGCTGTCTCTGGCTCTCCAGTTTATCCCCTTGTATGTTTTCTGGGTGATATTGAGCCAGCACTACCAGCCTTTCTACCTGATTGCCGGAGCCGTGGTATGTGCCGGCGTTACCTGGTTCAACCGGGAAATGTTTGTTGCCCTTGCTCCTGCCGGCAGGTCCGGCAGGCTCAGCCTGGTTTCGGCCTTGAAAACCGCCTATCACCTGGCAACCTACGTGCCGTGGCTGGTAGCCCAGATCGCCAGGGATAATCTGCTGGTGGCCTATCTTGTGCTGCACCCCCGCATGCCGATCAACCCGGGGCTGATCCGGTTCAAAACCGGCTATAAAAAACCGGTAAGCCAGGTGATACTGGCCAACTCCATTACCCTGTCTCCCGGAACCATGACGGTACTGCTCGAAAGCAACAAATACCTGGTTCATGACCTGATTCCTTCATCCTGTGCCAACCTGGTCAGCGGTGAAACTCAAAAAAGGGTCAGCCGGATATTCGATGAAGAGCCCGAGCCGGCGCCTGAAATCCGGTGGGGGGAGTCTTTCGAGGATCTGAAAAAATGGACGGACTGATAACCTTTTCAGCCTTTTTCATACTGTTTCTGAATGCCATTTGCGTATACCGCCTGGTAAAGGGGCCGACGGTTTTTGACAGGGCTATCGGCGTGAGCCTTATCAGCAACAACGCAGTCATAATGATTGTAATAATCGGCTTCATTTTCGACCGGGAGGACATGTTTTTCGATATAGCCCTGGCTTATGCACTGCTGAACTTCATCCTGGCTATTACATTGGGCAAGTATTTTGAACGGCGGGGCAAGCAATCATGATAAACGTTATTTCAGGAATCATGATCGCAGCCGGCCTTTTCTTTTTATTCGTAAGCAGTCTGGGTGTAGTGCGCCTGCCTGATTTTTATACGCGCAACCACGCCGCCGGTAAATCCGGTACCCTGGGGGCAATCCTTATCCTGGGTGGCCTGGCAATTTATAACGGATGGGACATTGTTAGCCTGAAACTTTTTATAATCCTGGTGTTTTTCTTTATCGGCGGTCCGACTGCCACTCATGCTGTGGCGCGGGCGGCGTCGCGTTACGGGCTGGAACCCTGGACCCTCAAAAACCGCCGGCCTTACGATCCGGACGAGAGTGCCGGTGACGGGGCGGATGCAGGTGAAACCGGGGAAGGCGGCAAATAATGTTTACCAGCTTTGATTTCTGGCTTCTATTGTTTTTGATTATCCTGGCTCTGGTAGCCCTGAACCTTAAGGACCTTATTGCGGCGGTGCTGGTTCTTTCCGCCTACAGCCTTTTTATGGCTCTGCTCTTTTCTTCGCTGGGAGCGGTGGATGTTGCCCTGGTAGAAGCCACTCTGGGCGGCGGGGTTACCAGCGTAATCCTGATTGCGGCCATTCTCATGATGCGGCGGAGGTCGAAGGATTGAAATATTTCAAATACCTGATACTGGCAACGTTCGCCGCGGTCATGATATATGCAACGAGCGGGCTTTCCATCCCCGGTGATCCCGCCTCCCCGGCTTCCGGGCATGTTTCCGAGTACTATATCGAACACGCCGTCGAAGATACCGATACCGTCAATATCGTCACCGCAGTGCTGGCAGACTACAGAGGTTTCGATACCCTGGGGGAGACGCTGGTTATATTCACCGCTACCCTGGCATGCGTGCTTATACTGGCACGGAGCGCTCGACATGATTGAGCGCTATGAAAGTATAATTGTCGATATCACCTGCCGCATCATGGTGCCGTTCATCCAGGTGTTTGCCCTGTATGTCATATTTCACGGCCATTACAGCCCGGGAGGCGGCTTCCAGGGTGGAGTTCTGCTGGCTTCCAGCATGATACTGCACCGTTTGAGCCTCGGGCATGTTGCTTCTTATGAAAAACTGCCGCCGCGGCGGGCCGCCCTGTTTGGTACCAGCGGCATGTTTCTGTTCATCCTCACCGCACTTACCCCCCTGGTTTTCGGCGGGCTGTTTCTGGACTACAGCTTCCTGCCTATACCCGGTTTGAATCCGGTAGAGCTTCGCCACTACGGAATACTGATTGTTGAAATCTGGATAGGCCTGGCTGTTTTCGGCTGCCTGGTGGTTATATTCGACAGGCTTACCGAGAGAAAATGGTGATTATCGTGGCAGAACTGAGTTTTCATTACAGTTACATTATGATAGTAGTCCTGCTGGTTATCGGCCTTTACGGGATGCTGGGCAAGCGCAACCTTGTAAAGAAGGTAATCGGACTCAATATTTTCCAGACGGCAATATTTTTATTTTTTATCAAGGGCGCTTTGAAAGACGGGGCCACCGTACCCGTTATCGACCCCGAAACGGGAATTGAAGCGGCGGCTTACTTCAACCCTCTGCCCCACGTCATGATACTTACCGCCATAGTGGTATCGGTAGCCATTACCGGGGTCGCCATGGCACTGCTCTTGAATATATACCGCAGTTACGACTCCCTGGAGGAAGATGTTATCATGCAGAGGATGGGGAAGTGATACACAACGTTCCGGTTCTTATCCCCATCAGCCTGATATTCTTTGCCTTTTTCACCGGCATCCTGGGAGTAATGCGCCTCAGGTATTCCCAGCTGGTTGCCGTGCTTGCCAGCGCCCTGGCTTTTTCACTGGCTGTATGGGGCACGTTTCATGTTTTAAACAACGGTGAGCTGAGCTATAGTTTCGGCAACTGGCCCCAGCCGGTAGGCATCGAGTTCGTATTAGACTCCCTTTCGGCTTTCATGCTGCTGGTAATCACCGGAACCGGGCTTATACTGCTGCTTTTCCCTACCAAGCCCGGTTTTAAAATAGAAGAAAAACGGGGAGTCCCGCTGTATGCCATCGTCCTGCTGCTTATGGGAGGGTTATGCGGCATCGCGCTGGCCGGCGACCTTTTCAACCTGTATGTATTTTTGGAAATAACGTCTCTTTCCACCTATGCCCTGGTATCCATCGGCAGCGGCAAAGCGGGAATGTCAAGCTTCCGGTATCTCATCATGGCTTCTATCGGTGGCAGTTTTTACCTGCTGGGAGTCGGGTTTATATATTTTTCCACCGGCACATTGAATATGGCCGATGTGATGAACCTGCTGCCGGAATTGTATTCTTCCCCGGCGGTTATCGGCGGCGCGGTGTTTATTGTAACCGGGGTATGCCTGAAAATGGCGTTGTTCCCGCTGCATACCTGGCTGCCGGACGCGCATAGTTACGCCCCGCCTGTAGTGGCGGCTTTTTTGGCTGCAGTTCAAATCGAGGCTTCAGCCTATATCATCATACGGATGCTTTTGAATGTATTCACGCCCGAATTCATGGCCAGACTGCTGCCCCTGACCGATATTATCGGATGGGCCGCAGCGGCAGGAATAATCATAGGTTCGGTGATGGCGATTGCCCAGACCGACTTCAAGCGCATGCTGGCCTACAGTACGGTGGGCCAGATTGCCTATGTCGGGTTGGGGATAGGGCTTGCCAACCCGCTGGGTATCACCGGAGCTTTGCTTCACATAATGGCACACGCGCTGATGAAAAGCTGCCTGTTTCTTATAGCAGGCGGGGTTGCACACAAGACGGGGATAACCGATATCAACGATTACAGGGGCCTGGGCAGGCGCATGCCGTGGACCATGGCGGCTTTTACCGTTTCCGCCCTGGCAATGATAGGCATACCGCCCACCGCCGGGTTTTTCAGCAAGTGGTATCTGCTGCTGGGCAGTCTGGACGCCGGCAACTGGGCGTTTTTGGCAGTAATACTTGCCAGCACACTGCTCAATGCCGTTTATTTTTTCCGCCTTATAGAAAAGGTCTTTGCTCCGGCAGAACCGTCCGATGCTTCTGCCCGGCATCCCGGGGAACTTTCCCCCAGATTGCTGGCGCCCGTGCTGGTGTTTGCTGTGCTTGTACTGGTAGTCGGGTTTATCAGCGTTCTGATTGTAAATAATCTCTTGAGCCCGGTGGTACAGGGATTGTAATGGAAAACAGCGTATTTTCATACCTGCCGCTGGCGGCCGTACTTATATCGGCCGTGGCCGTTGTTTTTATTATATTGTTCGGCAGCAGACCGAATTTGAGGGAAGCGGTTACCCTGGCGGCGGCAGCAGGCAAGCTGGCCATCGTGTTTTCGATGCTGGCAACGGTGCTGGATGGGAAATATCCAGCCATAACCCTTTTCAGCCTTTCCCCCGGGGTCGGGCTGGCTTTAAGAGTCGATGAAGCAGGACTGATATTTGCCCTGCTGGCTTCAGCGCTGTGGCTGGTTACCTCCTTTTACTCGATAGGCTACATGCGGGGCTCCGGGGAAAAGCGCCAGACCAGGTTTTTTGCCAGTTTTGCCCTTTGTTTGTCGGCGACCATCGGCATCGCTTTTTCTGCTAACCTGCTGACTTTCTACCTGTTTTATGAAATTCTTACCGTCGCCACCTACCCGCTGGTTACTCATAAAGGCACGCCTGAAGCGCTGAAGGCCGGGCGTAAATACCTTGTCTATCTGATAACCGGCGGCGTAATTCTTTTGGCTGGGATTGCATACACCTACCAGGTTGCCGGTACCCTTGATTTCAAGCCTGGCGGAGTTATGCCGGATACCGTCGGAATATCCCAGCTGGCGGTTCTATTCAGCCTTTTCCTTATAGGCTTCGGATTCAAATCCGCTGTGATGCCGCTTCACAGCTGGCTGCCTTCAGCCATGGTTGCCCCCACGCCTGTCAGCGCCCTGCTGCATGCGGTGGCTGTGGTCAAAGCCGGGGTATTCGGCCTGGTGAGGGCTGTGGGGTTTGTGCTGGGTCCGGAAACGCTGGCCCAGTTCGGCCTTGCCGGAATAATGTCGGTCGTGGCCGGATTTACTGTAGTGGCGGCATCCCTGCTGGCTTTTCGTCAGGATAACCTGAAGGCAAGGCTGGCATATTCCACCATCGGCCATCTTTCCTATATTGTCCTGGGGCTTTCGCTATTTTCTGCCGCCGGATGGACCGGCGCCCTGATGCATATCTTCAACCACGGCGTAATGAAAATCACCCTGTTTTTCTGTGCCGGGGCAATATATGTGACAGCGCATTTACAAAATATTTCTCAGCTTGACGGCATAGGCCGCCGGATGCCATGGACGATGGGCGCCTTTACCGTTGCTGCATTGGGGTTGGCAGGCGTGCCGCCGGTGGCCGGTTTTATCAGCAAATGGCACCTGGTTGCCGGTACTCTGCAACACCAGCAGTTTGTGTTTGCGGTGGTGCTGCTGCTTTCCGGTTTGTTTAACGCCGGCTACTTTTTCCCGATCGTATACCGGGCTTTTTTCAAACAGCCCGCCGAATCGCTGCATTCAGGAGAGGCAAGACGGCTGATGCTGGTGCCTATACTTGTTGCCGCCGGGTTGTCACTCCTGCTGGGTATATATCCGGACTTTTTGGTGCACCTGTATAACCTGGCTGAAAGCGCCGCCCGGCAGGTAATAGGGGGGATAGGGTGAAGAAAAAACAACTGTTTTTCAGCCTTGTTCTTCTGGCGGTTTTCATGATTGCCGATATAGGTTTTCACCTTACCCATGGAGATGGCTGGTGGGCTGATATTGCCGGCTTTTTTGCACTGTTGGGCGGACTCGGATGTCTGGCCATTATTCTGGTCGCCAAAGTGATTGGAGATTTCTGGCTGTCACGTAATGAGGACTATTATGATGCTGACAGAGATAGTTAACAGTATTCCACCGGCGCTGATATTTCTGGCCGGGGCGGCGCTGCTGCCGTTGTGTTCCGTACGCCTGCGCCCGCTGGTATTTGTAGCTCTGCCGGTGCTTACCCTGCTAATGATTATCAACCTGGAGCCGGGAACGGCTGCCGGTATTACATTCATGAACCTGGAGCTCGTGGTGCTCAGGGTCGATTCACTCAGCCTTGCATTCGGTTATGTTTTCTGCCTCATCTCTTTCTTTGGGGGCTGGTACGCCTGGCATCTCAAGGAGAAAGGACAGCAGGTTGCTGCCTTGATATATGCCGGCAGCGCCCTGGGTGCCGTTTTTGCCGGAGACCTTTTCACGCTGTTTGTTTTCTGGGAAATGATGCTGGTCGGTTCGGCGTACCTGGTATGGGCCGGTAGAACCCGTTTTTCGGCCGGGGCGGGGATGAGGTATATAATCGTGCACCTGGCAGGCGGCAGCTTCCTGCTTGCGGGCATACTCTGGCAGTTCGCCCAGACAGGCTCTATCGAATTTGCCCACCTGCAAGGAGCTTCGTCGTATTTAATTCTTATCGGCTTTGCCGTCAATGCGGCCATTCCTCCTCTGCATGCATGGCTGCCGGATGCTTACCCTGAATCATCCGTCACCGGGAGCGTGTTTTTAAGCGCTTTTACCACCAAGGTGGCGATTTACACCCTGATACGCGGATTTGAGGGCCTGGATATTCTTATATGGGCAGGAGCCGTGATGGCAGTATACGGAGCCGTATATGCTTTCATGCAAAACGATATTCGCCGGGTGCTGGCCTACGGTATTATAAGCCAGCTGGGTTTTATGGTTGCCGCCGTGGGAATCGGCACGCCCATGGCAATAAACGGGGCGGTAGCGCATGCTTTTTCGCATATTCTGTATAAAGGCCTTCTGTTTATGAGTGCCGGCGCGGTATTGTTTGCTACCGGCAGGAGTAAACTTACCGAACTCGGCGGCCTCGCCCGTTCGATGCCGGCGGTTTTCGTATTATATATGATAGGCGCCGTCTCGATTTCAGGTTTCCCGCTGTTCAGCGGTTTTGTGAGCAAAAGCATGGAAATATACGCAGCCGAGGCGGGCCACTACACCTTCGTCTTTTTAATGCTTCAGGTAGCTTCAGCCGGGACATTTCTCTACACCGGGCTGAAACTGCCCTATTTTATATTTTTCGGTGAAGATAAATTAGTGCCGATAAAACCCATACCCCGTGGAATGTATGCCGGGATGGGGCTGGCGGCTCTGAGTTGCATCGTCATCGGTATCTTCCCGCAAACACTCTACAGTTTATTACCGTTCCAGCTAGATTATCAGCCCTATACAGTGGCTCACTTGTGGGAGACGACATCCCTTCTGATATTCACCGGGCTGGTATTTCGGTTAATGTTGGAAAAGATCAAACCCAAGCCTGCCATCATCCTGGATACTGACTGGTTCTACCGCCGGCCGGCCGGGCTGGCTTACCGGATGTTCGTGGAAACACCGGCGCGGGTGTTTACCCGGGTTAACGATGCAGTGATGCAACTGGTGGACTGGATATCGGGCATAGCCGCCAACCCCGTTGGATTTATGGTCTACCGAACCGGTAAGCTGAAGAACCGGACACACAAGGCGGCGCCGCCTGCCGCAGAACCGGCGATATTCGACCCCGACCGCTACCGGGGTTCACTGGGCACGATGGTGCTTATCGTCATGGCGGGTTTTATCATTATCGGCCTGATCAGCTTCGTCAGCAGTTAGTGCGCTTGATTTAAAAGACCCTGGTCTTTTGCAAAAAATATTGCTTGTTGCCTGGTATTGGCATGCAGTTTCTCCATTATATTTCGCATATGCACTTTAACTGTATGTTCTGAAATAACGAGAGTGCTTGCAATATCCTTGTTGGTGGAGCCCTGTTCAACCAATGATAAGACTAATTGCTCTTGCCTGGTTAACGCAACAGTTTTGGCTTCCTGGCCAAGGACTACATTTGGTGAAGTAAATTTAGAGAGTAAGCCTTCACTTACCGGTTGGGAAATAATTACGGTTCCCTGGTTAACCAGCCGGATTATTTGAATTAAACTTTCCATGCTTGTGCTCTTCGAGACATAAGCCCTGGCTCCTGCTTCAAGCGAAGCATACAGGTCGCTGCTTGCTTGAGAGTGGGTTAGGGTTATTATTTTTGCTAAGGGCAACTGTGACGATATAGTCTTCATTAGCTCAAACGCATCGATATTTGTCAGGCTTGTGTCTATGAGAATAACATCCGGTTTGTATTCTAAACTGCGTTTACCCACTGGTTGTTGCCATTATTCACAACTTCAATGTCAGATTCTTGCTCCAAGAGATTGGTCAAACCCTTGCGGAATATTTCATGTTCGTCAACAACCATTAATTTCATACGCTGTTGTCCTTAATCTGTAATTAGAGAGGTATACCTCTATATTATTACTACTCCGGCTGTTTTTCAATAGTTATTTAGGGTTCTATTGTATTAATACCCCCGGTTTAGAAAATAAGAATAAAGCCTTATTGTCTTATGTATATGACTAGGGTAACCTTAAGCGATTGATAAACAGAACAACAGCATCTTATCAATAACACAGGATAGTGCCATATTTTAATGAAAGATGATGCAAATAGCAGGTTGAAAAACCGAAACGCGCGCCTATTTTCGGGTTATCTGTTTTGACATAATTGCGCTTTGATATGCTATTGCCGGAGGTGGAATATCGTTATGAAATTCCAGGTAAAGGCGGAAAGGAACCAGGTCATTACGGGCAATAGCATCTTGAATAGTCACCTCTTAGTTTCAGAACACTCCCTCGGAACCAACCCTATTATTCACAATTTACCTAATAGTAACTATTCCGGATTGATTTACACTCCTGAAAAAGGAACCCTTTATCAGGAAGGGGGTGATACTTGAAATAGCTGATTATAAATATCAACTTATCCGAATATGCAAAGATCGAGGTGGCGGGTAATGAATACAGCAACAGCACAAATGAAAATCCTGAAAAATAAAAGAATAAGAAGCACCATTGGCCTTAAGGCTTCCACGAAAGAGCGTATAGACAGGTTCCGCGCTCCCGGTCAGTGCTACGACGGCTTTATTCGCCAGCTGGTGGACTATTGGGAGAAAAGCAAAAACGACAGGTTATACTAGGCAGTCTTTTCTCAATAAGGAGGTGAAACCGCGTATAAATACAAAATAGATAATCAACTTAATCGAATTTTACATAAAGGAGGAATTCAACTAAATGCCTGAAAAAGAAAAGGAAACACAAGACGGGCAGATCTCCAGACGACAGTTCATCCGGAATGCCGGCATCGTCGTCGGCGGCACCGCCGTCGGCTCATCCATCCTGCTCTCTGCCTGTGGCGACGGCGAGACGGTCACCAAGACGGTA
>JAFGLQ010000010.1 GCA_016928015.1 Dehalococcoidaceae bacterium | reverse complement strand
CTTTCATCATTCTTGCGGGTGCGGCCTTGCATTGTCCATATCGAACGGAGAAGGCTTTGGGCTTTCATGCAGGCCTTATGCATATCATCCAGGGTCCAGTCCGTGCCGACAACCGCGTTGTAAGCCTGGGTTTCGGCATCGGTCCAGCCGACTGTTGCCGGGGTGGTAGTGGAGTCGTAGAGCAGTGGGAACTGCCGGTCGCACATGGGGACGCTGTCCTTGATCATGCCGCGGCATTCATGCCACAGGCCGACATATTCCTTGTCGGTGTACTGATAGGTGGAATTGTCCCAGCCGGAATTGGCATGCTCGGCTCCATAAATCTGGGCTCCCAGCTCGCATATCTGTTCATAAGGGATTAGCGGGGTGCCCCAGCCTGATGTAGCTCCTTCACGGGTTGCCCATTCCTTTACGAAAGGCGGGTATCTTTCCGGGTACCCGTGCTGGTGGTTGAAGGCATCCCGTCCATGGGTTGCCCAGGTAAGCGCGGATACTACCCACACCGGGCTCCTGACAAACTGGAGATAGCGCCCGTCCCAGTGTGGCCCATAACCGTGTTTGTGGGTTTTCCAGACCTCATCATCCATACCGAAGGCTTTGGCCGCCCTGGTGGTGCCCTCAGCCCAGATGTCACCCTCACCCTGCCTGAAAGCCACTGCCATGTAAAACTTTTTGACGAAATCCGGCGTTAACCTCATGTTCGTGCCGTCACCGGGTACCGGCTCGCCCAGGATCTTGTTCAACCGCCCGCGCCGGTACTCATTAAGCATCCAGAAGTTCATACCCAGCTGGGTCTCCCAGTGATTCAGGCCTAGCTGGCCTTCAAGGCGCCTGAGTTCGGTTCTGACTTCACTGGGCATGCTCTGCATTATATTGGTCGGCACACCGGGGCAACAGTATTCTACACCGGATACCGTGCCTATGCCGTTAGCCAGGGGAACCCGGTTGTACATGGTAGGCAGGCAGCCGGCTATGCCTCCGGTGCATGACGACCACGGGCAGCTTTGCCTGCGGGTTGTATATGAACCGCGATCCCGGGACAGGGCAACCTTGTCCTGGCCGGTGGGTGACATTTCCTTGTTCAACCGGTTGATCACCTCTACCATCTTTTCCGGGTTGGCAACTGGTATTCTGGTGTTGCCGGGTTTGACAACCACTGCTTTCAGCTTTTTGTCACCCATAAGGGCGCCAAAACCGCCCTGACCGGCACCGTTTTCGGTTCTGGATTCGATAGCCGCCCACCTGACCCGGTTTTCGCCTGCCTGGCCTATGGCGGCAATAGCCACATCTTGCCCGTGTTTGTTGGCCAGCCAGTCCTGGGCGTTGTAGTTGCCGGTACCCCAAATTTGCGTACCGTCCATTATTTCTACTTCGTCGCCATTGACATAAAGATATACCGGACTTGGCGACTTGCCGGTTATTACTATTGCATCGTAGCCCGCCAGTTTCATCTTGGGGCCGAATTCACCGCCGAAACCTGATGTACACAGGTAGGGGATTGGATAGGATTGAGGTGAAAGCCCGACTACATTGGCACGGCCTGCTGATGGAATCGGCGTTGCTGCGCATGGACCGGTGGTGAAAATAAGCGGATTCTCCGGGCTCCACTCGGTAGTGGTCTCAATGATTTCATCCCAGGCCAGCCGGTATGCCATTGCGACACCGCCGATGAAATCCGGAACATAATCAAAGGTATCCAGGTTTTTCGTACTCCCGTCGGATAGATTGACTCTTAAGATTTTTCCTGTAAATCCACCGTAAGCCATGATCATAACCTCCCTTCTGCCGGGGCCAGCGTTAACGCATCTCTATTGCATACTTCTATACAGACAGGCCCGTTTTCTCTATCCTTGCACAGATCGCACTTGAATGCTTTTCGCTGAGCTATCGGAGCGGACATGTCGACAGTGACCCGCGGTACTTCAAATGGACATGCCTGCATGCATATACCGCAGCCATTGCATTTTTCCTGATTGACATAACGTGCCCCGGTTTCTTCGTCAATACACATGGCGATATCTTTGAGAGGGCAGGCAAAGTAGCATTCCGGTTGAGTGCACTGCTGACAAAATACCGGCATTCTGGGATCGAAGCCGTAAAACTCCTGCTTGTCTACCCATTTTACCCCCGACAGCTGCAAAGCCACCGAACCGGAGTGAACCGCCGCGCAGGCCATAACACACCGGCTGCAGGCGGCACATTCATCGGGGTTCCAGGATATATAGGCTGACTTGATCAGAATCTGACCGGCACCCGGGTGTACTTCCTCGAAGTGGCTCTTCAGCAGAGCAATCGTTTCAAATTCACCGGTGCAAATAGGGCATACATATTTCGCAGAAACTGCTGTCTGGGTCTGGGTCTGGGTTTGAGTTAGTGTACTGGTGGTGCCTGGTGCCGTTGTAGTAGTTGTACTGGTGGTTCCCGGCGCAGTGGTGGTGACAGTTTTGGTGATTTCCTTTTCTTCACCGCAGGCGCTCAGGAAAAAGGCGGAACTGATTGCAGTGCCACCGACAACAATACCGGCATCCCGCAGGAACTCTCTCCTGGAAAGTCTTTTCGGGTTAAGTTTCTTTTCTTCTGACATTAACGTCATGTTCTCCTTTCCTTGTTTTGCCCTTTTTTATTTGTTTGTGTTTCCCGTTTCTATAGGCGCCTCCTAATTTTTAATAAGTAGTATTAATCCGGTTATTTACAAGCAGATTTCCGCTGTGGGTTTCCTCCCACATTGCAACCATCTGGCATAAAAAACCATCATAACACTGCCCTGGAGCGCGGTTTTTATCCAGCCTGGCCTTCGTAGAGCGTCTGACACCTACAGTGGTTCGACTGTCTTCAAATGCGTGCAATTTGAAACACTCCAGGGGGGATGATTGAGAGATTTTGAAGGGTGTGAAAATAAATAGCGCCACCTCCTTGCTCTTCTTTCCTGACAAGGGAGGCAGCGCCGTTTCCTGCGTTACCCTACCGGCTGAAACCCCGTGGGTTGCCCTTTAGAGGTTAAAGCTCGAAGAGTTATCCTGCTGCACATGTTAAAGCAACACTGTATAAAATACATGCGCTGATTTACTGAAGTTCAGCAGTACTAAATTACTGCTGTATACCGGCTGAACAATACATACTTATCGGTACTATCGGTGGTATAATCAGGGCAGATATGGGAATTACTGATTGTTGAAGGGGGTATACAGTGCAGGGCAATAAATTAAAGGAACTTAAAATTGTGCTGATATTTCCCTGTGAAACGATCAGGAACGCTATCGGAGCGCTGTTGAAACAATATGAAATTGAAAATGTTTCCCTCTTCGATTCCTGCGAAGAATTTGATTCTCAATCCCGTAAAATTTCGGCCGACCTTATCCTGATTCATTATTCAAGGTGCACCGAATCCGGAGCAATCAAAAGGATAATACAGGAAACAGGCGCGTATGTTGCCTTGCTGGCATCGAGCGATTCCTACCACTGGGACAGCTACCAGGATATAC
Source organism: Dehalococcoidaceae bacterium (assembly GCA_016928015.1). GTDB lineage: Bacteria > Chloroflexota > Dehalococcoidia > Dehalococcoidales > CSSed11-197 > CSSed11-197. Next base: position 5,574 of record JAFGLQ010000010.1, on the reverse strand, counting down.
TGGAGAGACTGCTGGAGGGTATCACCGGGTTTTTGGACCTGGACGAACCGGTTTACACTTTTCTTTCCGAACTTGAGGATATTGCCTGCGGGGACATTGTCATCTCCGGCAAATTTGCCCAGAATATGATTCAGAAAACCCGCCCTGTTGACACGAACCTGGATGAAGCGCTCAGCCAGCGGGAATTACAAATCCTGACGCTGGTTGCCGATGGGAAAACAAACAAAGAAATCGGCGAAGCGCTGAACATCTCACCCCATACGCTTAAAGGCCATCTTACCAACATATTAACCAAGCTCAACCTGAAAAACCGCCAGCAGGCGGTGGCATATATAATGACGCGGCGGCTTAAATAACCTTATTGACCCGGTCGATATATTTTTTAATTCTACGGTTATCCCCTTAAACCAGTCGTTCGTCGCGCGCCGGCAGCCCGGCAACAACTCTAATTTTATTATTTCTTTAATTTTTCTTTAAAACGTATTGACTTTAGTTGTTGTATGGGTGTAATATTCGAAACATGTCGAATATTGAACATAATAACAACGAAGCACTGGCAGACATTTTCAAGGCGCTTTCCAATCCATACCGGCTGGAAATCTTCAACAGGTTGAGCAGTTGTAACGTAAGTACAGACGATTCCAGCTCGGAGCATCAAATCTGTGAATGCGTCGGTTCGCTGGGCAAGGACCTGGATATCGCCCATTCAACGGTTTCCCATCACCTGAAAGAACTCAAACGCGCCGGTTTAATACGGATGGTAAGAAACGGCAAGCGGACGGAATGCCAGGTGAACGAAGCAACACTTGCTATGATTCGTGCATATTTCCAACCATGCTGCTGCGGCAAGCAATAATATATTTGGAGCGTTGCCCATGACAAACAAAGTGACGATTTATGAACCTAACCTTTGCTGCTCCAGTGGTGTGTGCGGGCCTAACCCGGACCAGGCGCTAATCCGCCTCCAGGACACCATCGCTAAAATCAAGGAACTGGGGGTGGAAACCCAGCGTTTTACCATTACTTCTCACCCCAGGGAGTTTACCCGGAATCCGGAAGTAATGAAACTCTTGCAGCAGAACCAGCTCGAAGCCCTGCCTATAACCGAGATTGACGGCAAAATCGTAAAAACCGGCAGTTACCCCAGCCTGGAAGAATTGAGGAGTAATTTTACATAACTCCGGCTGCTTCAGGAGAGAGTATGAGTACACATGGAAATACCAGGTTTTATTTCTTCTCCGGCAAGGGTGGGGTCGGCAAGACGACCATGGCCTGCGCCACAGCTATTTACAACGCAAGGGCCGGCAAGAAGACCCTTATTGTAACCACTGATCCGGCTTCCAACCTGGCCGACGTCTTCGAGCAGGCCATCGGCAGTAGTGAAGTGGCGATAAACGGAATACCCAACCTGTTCGGGCTCGAACTGGACCCGGACGAGGCTACCCGGGAGTACAAGGAGCGGACGCTGGCTCCGCTGAGGGAAATCCTCGCCCCGGCGAGCTTGAAAATAATAGAGGAACAGTTGAGTTCGCCCTGCACCGCTGAGGTTGCCGCCTTCGAGCGCTTCACCGATTTCCTGCAAGCCCCTGAATATGAAGCTGTTATTTTCGATACGGCGCCTACCGGCCATACCCTCAGGCTTATACAGTTGCCCGGGGAATGGAGCGGCGTTATCGAAAAGGCCGCCCGGGACGGCAGCGCCGGGCAAACCTGCGTGGGGCCGGCTGCAGCCCTTGCTGAATCCAAGTTGAAGTTCGACCGTGCCCTGGAAGCTATGCGGGACGGGTCCAAATCGGTTTTCACTTTCGTGCTGCGCCCGGAGGCCACTTCCATTTATGAAACCAAACGCTCGGTAGCCGAACTCAAGAAACTGGGTATATATTCCCAGGAACTCATCATAAACGGGGTTTATCCTGCCGAAGCCTGCGATAATGTTTTTATGCTGCACCGCTATATCAGGCAGCAGGAGTTTCTCGATATTATCAGGGAATCCTTTGCTCTGCCGGCAACCGTTGTCGAACTACATGCCGGCGAGATTAAAGGCTTGCCGGCGCTCGGCGAAGTTATCAGCCAGTTGTATGAAAAACCGGTAAACCTTAGCCAATACCGGAAGGTTTCACTCCAGGGGCCGGACGGAACCCCGGCATCAGCAGTAGACGGTGAGGCAAACCCGGATGTAAGTCAACTGTTGACCCCGCACAACGGCAACAGCCGCGCAATATTCTTTGCCGGCAAGGGAGGCGTTGGCAAGACTTCGGTAGCTGCAGCAACCAGCCTGTGGCTGGCGCGGCACGGCTATAAGACCTTGCTGCTGGCCACCGATCCGGCATCCCACCTGGCGGAAGTTTTCGAACAGGCGATTACAGATAAACCTTCACTTATAGACGGGGAAAACAACCTGTGGGTAGCCCATATAGACCCGGTACAGGCGGCACGGGAATATAAGGCGAAGGTGCTGGCGGAATGTGCCGCCAAGTACGATGACGTCAGATTAAAAGCCATCGAGGAAGAGCTGGATTCGCCCTGTACCGAAGAAATGGCCACATTCGAAAAATTTATTGAACACGCCACCAGCACCGGGTACGACGTAATGGTGTTCGATACGGCGCCCACCGGCCACACCCTGCGACTGCTGAAATTGCCAGTAGACTGGAACAAGCAGCTGGAAATCAAGATATTCACCACCCTGGATGACAGCCAGGCCGACAAGGCTACCAAAGCCAGGTTTGAGCAGGTGATTGCCATGATGCAGGATCCCGACCGTACCACTTTCAGCTTCGTTATGTACCCGGAGTCCACTCCCATCGAAGAAGCCAGCCGGGCGATGCAGGAAATGGCCGGCATTGGGGTCCAAACGGGAATGGTGGTAGCTAATATGGTACTGCCTGCCTCGGTGCTGACCAACCCTTTTTTGAAGCAGAGAAAGAAGATGCAAGAAAAATACCTCCAGCAGATGAGCCAGAGATTTCAAGCGCCTATCGTCAGTTTGCCTCTTTTAGCCGATGACCTGGTCGGCCGGGAGCAGCTGGCTCAGGCCTCGATATTTTTATATGGAAACGGGAAACAAGGAATTTGAAAGGAGGCAGCCATTGAGCCAGGATAACAGCATTCAAAATGATACCTCGCCTGAAAACCGGGAGGATCCCGGCAATAATAAATGGAAGTTCAAATTCGGCCGCAGGGAGAAAACCACCCTCTCGGCGCTGGTGCTGCTGGTAGCCGTGGCACTGGCGGTAAACTCGTCCATCATTTATGAGGGGCGCACCGGCGGCAATTCCAACCCGGACAAACCAGCCCCGACCTATACGGGCAGCGCTCCCCTGTCTATTACATCCAACCAGCAGGCGCTTGAGTCCAACAATGACTTCATACTGGTAATAACCCCGTGTGCCGACCAGGATCTTAACGCCTCGGTTACCGAAACGGTAGTGGCTGCGGCCGACAAGATACGCAGTACGGACAGAATATACGTCGGCGTCTTTACCCTGCCTGCCGACCAGTCGCTGAACTATCCGACAGTATTTACGCGCCTGATGAACCGCGGCGACAGCTTTCTCTACCAGGTGAGCCTGCGAAGTGATATCACCCTGGATAAAATCTACGACAGCTACCTTTCCAGAAAATTCTTGAGGGAATAAGTTAAGGAGGCCGTAAACTATGGATCAGTGGTTGATGGAAGTACTCAAAGGCAGCGAGTTCGGAGCTGCAGTCCTGGTTGCAGCCTTCCTTTTCGGCCTGTCTTCGGCAGCCACTACGGCTGCCTGCGGCGGGCTCCCGGCGATGCTGGTTATCGTAGGTTATACCGGCGCCAACAAGACCGGCGGGCGCCGCCCCTTACTGTTGGCGGCGGCTTCCTTCATGTTTTCTTCCATACTGGCTCTGGCCATCCTGGGAGCTCTTACCAGCTATTTCGGCGGCAGCCTGTTATCCTACGGCGGCAGTGTCGGCTTTTATGCCAAGAAAGCCCTGGGTTTTGTGGCCATTCTTATAGGGTTGACCGCGCTTGATTTGACACCTTTCCGCTTCCCCACCTTTAAAGTGGCGACCAACAAGTTGCCCAGCGGGGTATTGGGCGCGGTTGTGGTCGGTTTGAGCGTCGGCCTGGCTACAGCCGGCTGTGCCACCGCCTGTTCACCTTTGCAGCTGCCGATTGTGCTGGGTTTTGCGGCACTGCGCGGCCAGGTAATCGAAGGCAGTGTTATACTCATTCTTTTTGCCCTCGGGTTTACCCTGCTGCTGGTGGCGGTCATGCTCGGCATCGGTTTAGGCAGAGCATCCAGCTGGATGGAAAAACTGGACAAACCGCTTCGCATCGTCTCCGGCGTGCTGCTGATCGGGCTGGGATTTTTCTTCATGGTATCGACAAGTTAGCTATAAACGAATTTCCGGTTCTTGCAACCAAAGGGGGTAACAGAATGGAAGATAGGAGAAGAAACAGAAAAGCCGGCGCTAGTGAAGCTCAAGACTACCTGCTTTCGCGGCGGCAGTTTATAAAAAATGTCGGCCTGATGGCCGGCGGGATAACCATCACCTCCATGTTTATGGCTTCCGGCTGCGATTCCGGCAGTCCTGCCACAACACCGGCCAATACCACTTCGAATTCCCCCGCCAATACAGGGACAACCCCACCGCCGGTTACCGGTGTATGGGGCGGAGAATACGAGGCCGATCTGTTATATATGCCGGAACTCAAGCGGATACCGGGATGTGATGCCATGGTTGCCATGGACCGGTTATATGCCCAGGAACATATGTGGGTAAAACAATTGATCGATGATATTGTAATTGCGGGTATTACCGAAAGGTTTCTTGTATACTTCGAAGGGGTTATGCAAATCGAATTGAAAGACGTCGGCAGCCAGGTTGAGCGCAATGGCCCGTTTGCCTATATAGAAGGCAAAAAAATGAACGTTGAAGCCGTATCGCCCGTCAGCGGTATCGTTTTACAGAACAACCATAAAATAATAACGAGCCCGGCTACCACCATAAACCGCAATGTGTATAACGAGGGCTGGATACAGGTTATACGGCTGACCAATCCGGCGGAACTGCAGGAACTGCTCACGCCCGATGAATATATTTACTATTCAGCCAAAATAGTTTCGAATTAGTTTGCCGTACTGGCTGTCGCAGTCCGGGCCGGGGTCTGCGAAGCTCCAGATTATCCTTTACCCCCAGTCTTTTGAAACCGGCACCTTCTCCAGCGCGTTGAAGGGCCTAACCTGGCAGACGATGACGTTGCAGGTGCCTTCGCGGCGGGTGAGAGTGCCTTTTATAACCAGGAATGGAGAACGCAGCTTCAATTCGTTTTCAGCATAGACTTTGGGAAAAACCATCAGCGGGATATGGCCGAACTCGTCTTCCAGGGTGATATAGACCGCCTTGCCCAGCGGGCGCTGGCGGCGGATGACCAGCCCGGCGGTGGTCAGGCGGGTGCCGCCGGGCATTTTTTCGATATCCCGGCTGGTGGCAAACCCCCGGTTGAAACGCGGCCGGAGGCTTGCCATGACATGACCGGAAGGAAAGAGGTTGAGAAGCGAGTATTCATCCTGCATGCGTTCCCATTTGCCGGGG
>JAFGLQ010000066.1 GCA_016928015.1 Dehalococcoidaceae bacterium | reverse complement strand
TCAGAAGATGAGCAAATCCCGCGGAAATGTTATTAACCCGGATCATTACGTTTCGACACTGGGGGCTGATGTAGTGAGGACCTACCTGATGTTCGTCGCCCCCTGGGAACAGGGCGGGGAATGGAACGACAGCGGCATATCCGGTATAAACCGCTGGTTGAATCGCATATGGAACCTGGCTTTGGACAAATACCAGCCGGCTGCAAATATTGAGCCTGGTTCCATAAAGGAATTTGACCGTCAGCTGCACCAGACCATCCGAAAAGTTACCGGCGATATCGATTCAATCCGCTTCAATACCATGCTTTCCACCCTGATGGAACTGACCAATTACCTGGGAAGGGTAAAGGAAACGGGTTCAGTCCCCGAAGAAAAATGGCAGGAAGCCATACAAAAACTACTGTTGATGCTGGCACCTTCGGCGCCTCACATGGCAGAAGAGTTGTGGTACCAGCTTGGGTACGCCTACTCAATTCACAATTCTCCGTGGCCGGAATGGGAGGAGCAGAAAGCCCGTGAGGAAGAGGTTACCCTGGTTGTCCAGGTAAATGGTAAACTGCGCAGCAAGATAAACCTGCCGGTCAACACCGGAGAACAGGAAGCCATCAGCGCGGCAATGCAAAATGAGCGGGTAAAAATGTGCCTGGAAGGAAAAACCCTGTCGGACACCATTTATGTACCGAATAAAGTCGTTAACCTGGTGGTAAAATGAAAACGGCATTTATCGGTGCCGGCAACATGGCCAGGGCTATATTAAAAGCCCTTCTCGATAAAGGGATAATTTCCCCCGGAGATACCGCCATCAGCGATGTCAATGCTGTCAGCCTCGAGGCCACCGGGCGGGAATTCGATATCCGTACTACCACCAGCAACCTGGAATGCGTAAAGGGGGCCGATACCATAATTCTGGCTGTCAAACCTCAAAACCTGGATAATGTCGGGGCCGAACTCAAAGGTAAGATTGCACCTGGCCAGATGGTTATGTCCATACTCGCGGGTACCTGTATCAGCAGGCTCACGGAATGCCTGGGCACGGCTGAAATTGTAAGGGCGATGCCCAATACCCCGGCACAAATCGGTTGCGGGATGACGGTGTGGACAGCATCTTCAACCCTGGATGCAAGCCGCAAGCAAGCGGCCCAGGTTATGCTTTCGGCAATGGGTAAAGCCATATACGTTGAAAATGAAACATATATCGATATGGCCACCGCCATCAGCGGGTCGGGACCGGCTTATTTCTTCCTGTTTATGGAAAGCCTGGTGGAAGCCGGATTTGAACTTGGCTTTGACAAGGAAACTGCCCGCACCCTGGTTCTGCAAACTGCTCTCGGATCGGTAGAATATGCCTTGCAGTCAGGTGCAACCCTGGCCGATTTAAGGTTACAGGTCACTTCTCCCGGCGGTACCACCGCACAGGCTGTAAAAGTGTTTGAAACTGAGGGTTTTAAAGAAACCGTAAAAAAAGCAGCTGCCAGCGCTTATCACAGAGCCAGGGAAATGGGCGGGTGTTGAGTTAAAAAAGGCCTGTGATATAATAAAAGTATGAACTGGCTGGACATTATATTACTGGTTCTGCTCGGGCTGAGCGCTTTTCAGGGTCTTATGCGAGGCCTGATCAAGACCGTTTTTTCCATCATTGGCGTTATTGTCGCCATTATTGCAGCGAGCCGTTTCTACAATACGCTCAGCGGGTGGTTCGGGTTTGCCGACAACGCGGTTTTTAATGCCTTTTCTTTCGTTATTATCCTGGTTGCCATCATGGTTGCATTCAGCCTTCTGGCCAATATGCTGCGTTCGGTCACTTCGGCCATACTTCTGGGCTGGGTCGACCGGCTCGGCGGCGCACTGTTCGGCCTGCTTATAGGGGCTTTGTTACTTGGAGCGGCACTTTCCGTATGGATTTCGCTTTTCAGCCCGGCGATCGCCGCCGAATCCCTCATTGCCGGATTCCTGGCAGGCAAATTTCCTCTCGTGCTGGCCCTGCTGCCTTCGAATTTGGACGGCGTTAGAGACTTTTTTACACACCTGTTGATCTAAGAGTATCAGCTGGTTTTTGGTTCTTCCCCGGGGTGAAGTGCCTGCCACTTTTCCAGCAACGCCTCACGGCTTTCTTCGTGCTCGCAGTCGGCAACCGGGGCTTCCACCGGACATATTTCCACGCATTGCGGCGCATCAAAACTGCCAACACATTCAGTGCACCTGGCCGGATCGATAATGTAAATCGTCTCGCCTTCACTGATTGCATTGTTGGGGCATTCGGATTCGCAGGCGCCGCAACTTATACACTCATCCGTTATTTTGTATGCCATTTAGTCTTAACTCCTCCCGAATATTGTTATATCAAAGAAAAGGTGAATTTCTACTGTCTTACCCGGTTCCGGCCGGTTTCTGTTTTTCGGCAAGCGCATTAATGACGTGGGCCGGCACCAGGTCGTTTATGTTGCCTCTCAACCGGGCAACTTCCTTGAGAATGCTCGAACTTAAAAACTGAAACTGCGGGCTGGCCATAAAGCAAACCATTTCCAGTTCCGGGTTGAGCCGCCGGTTCATCATGGCCATATCGAATTCCCATTCAAAATCTCCGCTGACTCTCAACCCGCGCACCATTACCTGGGCGCCGACCTTGCGGGCAAATTCCACTGTAAGGTCCCCATAGGGTTCGACCGTGATATTGGCACAGCTCTTTACCGCTTCCCTGGCAAGGTGCACTCGTTCTTCGAGCGAAAACATGACTTCCTTCTTGGGAAAGGCATATACCCCGATGATGACCCGGTGAAAGAGCCGTGCCGATCTCAAAGCGATGTCGATATGCCCGTTGGTGATAGGGTCGAAAGTTCCCGGATATATGGCGGTTATCATCACTTAATTCTCCAAAGAATAGAAAGCAGCCGTACTGTCGCCATGATGGAGTTCTTTAAACATAGTCAGCGAAGCATATGACGGTTTAAGGGGTCGTCGGGAAGAATGGGTGGTACACACAATGGTATCCCGGCCGACGAGATTCGATACAGCCAGTTGTTCCAGTATATTCTCTATTTCCGGGCTACGGTAGGGAGGGTCCATTAATATAAGGTTGTACTCCTTGTCCAGTAGCTCTATAGCCCGGGTTACTCCCAGGCAGTAAACTTTTGCCACCCGGTTATAGCCGGTAACAGCCAGGTTTTCTCTGATTATATCACAACAACGCTTGTCGCGGTCAACAAAATCGACCCAGCCTGCTCCGCGGCTCAAGGCTTCAAGGCCCAGCGAACCAGAACCGGAAAACAGGTCCAGCACCAGGTCATCTCCAGCCCCCATATTAGCCAGTGATGAAAATATCGCTCCGCGTACCAGTTCGGTGGCGGGCCTGGTTGGTGTTCCTTTCGGCATCTTAATGGGACGCCCCTTGGCATCACCGGCGATAATCCTCATGACAGGTATTATAGAGCATTCCGCCGGACACCCAAAATAATCATAGCCGGTGGAACGTTCCGGGGTATTGACACCTGCAATTTCGCGTGTTAGAGTAACAGTCAAATATATTATGTACATTACAATGTACACTTTATGGTGGTTCTATGCTGGAAGTGATTTCGGCCACGGGGGCGCGCCACAATTTTTTGCCCCTTCTGGATAATATCGAAGCCAAAAACTGCCGCTATATGGTCACCCGCCACGGCCGGCCCTCAGCGGTAATTCTAAGCTATGAAGATTACTCCAGGATTGAAGCCACCCTTAAGCTTGCCGGCAACCCGAAACTTTCACATGATACGGCCGAGGGGCTGGATGATGAAATCATAGGGCAGATCAAACCCTTCGAATAGGCATTATCTGATGGTTGAAATATATATTACCCGCAAAGCATCCAGGCTCCTCTCGGAAACTGGCGAAGAAGATACCAGCCGGCTGAACGGTATTATCCGGAACATTGCATCCGGTAGTATCGAAGGATTGAGAATATGGGGCTGCCGGGATGTTTTTATCTATGAAAACGAGTGGGGAACCCGAATTGTCTACCGGAAAGGTGACGGCCGGATAGTAGTTCTGAGCCTGCAGATATCAGGAGTCTCTCCCGCTCCCCGAATCAAGGTATCGGCATTAATTCTGGCAGCGGGCAGAAAACAGCAGAATTTCGAACCGCCGCTGTCCGGCATGATCCAGTCCCTGTTGAACGGCGGTATAGATGATCTCATCCTGGTTAGCGCAAACCAGTCCGAAGAGTTTAAAAGCTCCCTGGCCGACAAACCTGTGAAGCTGGTTATAAACCCCGAGGCCAACCGGGGCTTAAGCTTTTCAATCCGTTCCGGCTTGAAAACAGTTGCGCCGGACTCCGGGGCGATATTTATTACGCTCGGAAACCGCCCGTTTATTACCCCTGCCCTGGTAAACACCATGATTCGCAATTACAAACAGGAAAAACCGCCAATTCTGGTACCCACATACGCCTGTGAACCCGGGCACCCGGTGGTCTTTACACCAGATCTGGTACCCGAACTGATGCGCCTCAAAGGCAACACCGGGGGACGCAACCTTCTCAAGCATTATCAAACGAAACTGAGACGCCTTGAAGTCGACGACCGCGGAGTTATTGCCTGCCTCGGCGGATAAACCCGTTATTTATTATCATAAGAAAGAGGAAATACTCATGAAAAAAGTCCTGCAAGCGGCAATTGTTCTGGTTATCAGCACCCTTACGGTTGCCGGTTGTACCCCCGATCCTGACGAGCCTTTGGGAATGGCCATAGAATTCACCGCTCATGCCACATCCACATATGTTGCTCTCGAAAAGGGATGGTATGGTGACGAAGGCCTCTCTTTCGAAACGTTTGACAGTTATGTTTCAGGCATGGCACTTGCTTCTGCCCTGGCCAGAGGTGATATCGAAGTTGCTTACATGTGCCTGGTTCCGGCAATAACCGCCTATGCCAATGCAGGCGTCCCGATAAAAATCGTAAGCGGTACACATAAACACGGATACGGCCTTGCTGTAGATCCGGGAAAAATCCAAAGCGTTGAAGATCTGGACAATCCAGATATACGCATAGCCTGCGTTCAGGCCGGGGGAGCTGTTGACATCGTATTCCACAAGACTATAGATGTATACGCGCTCAATAAAGCTGGCGTGCTGGCCAATACCCTGCGTATGAATCCGGCCAAAGCCCTGATGGCAGTCAAGGCCGGCCAGGTGGATGCCGTGTTTCTGCCGGAACAGTGGTGTACAATGGCCGAAGAATACGGTTTTGAAATGCTTGTCGGGAGTAAAGATGTATGGCCGGATTTGCAGGGAAGTGTACTGGTAGTAAAACAGAATTTGATCGACGAGTCGCCTGAAATAGTCGAGGCCATAGTGAAAACCGACCGTAAAACGCTGGCCTGGATTAACACCAACATTGAAGAAGCCGCCCAGATACTTTCACGTTCCCTGCAGGGAACTTTAGAGCAAAGCATTTCTCTCGACTCCGCCTTTGAAACCGCATCCGGTTTCGAGTATTCACCGGAAGTCATGCAAAGGAGTATCGAGCGCATAGAATTTACCAGTTCTATCGATGCTAACGTAGTTCAAAACGTGATAGACTATATGGCCGAACTGGGTTACATCAGCAATAGTTTTCCAGCCGAACAAATCCTGGATTTGAGCTTTCAGGACTAAGCTGCTCTTCCCGATATGACGCATAGCAAATCTGTCATAAGCAAGCTGAGGCCCGGCTGGGGCATAGCCCCGGTCGTTGCCTTTTTAATTATCTGGGAGGTAACCGCCCGGCTCAACTGGGTGCCGGGACAATTCCATTTCCCGGCATTTTCGGAAATTATAAAGGAATTTTTCAATTTGGCATCATCAGGAGTGCTCGGTGAAAATTTTGCCGCCAGCCTGTGGCGGGTTACGATCGGTTTGATCACCGGCTCTATAGCCGGTATGATGCTTGGTATTGTAATGGGATGGAAGGAAATAGCCCACAAGGCGCTGAACCCGATCGTCAGCTTGTTTCTGCCCATACCTCCCCTGGGGTGGCTGCCCCTGCTTATGCTATGGGTAGGCATCAATGAATGGCTGCCTATTACCATCATCTTTATTTCCTCTTTCTTCCCGGTGCTCTATAATACTGTTGCCGGTATAAAAAGCGTGGATAAAGATTATGTAAAGGTCTCAAGAACACTTGGCGCATCCGATTTTAAAATACTTACTACCGTGGTAATGCCTCTGGCACTACCAATTATTTTTACCGGCCTCCGGCTGAATGCCGGCCATGCCTGGAGAGTTGTAATCGCAGCCGAAATGGTCGCCATCCCCACCGGAATTGGCGCACTGATGCTCCGGGCGGAAAGCTTGATACGTATCGATATCATAATAGTCTGCCTCATCGTCCTGGCAATTATGACCTACATTTTTGACAAATTGTTTGGTTACATGGAAAACAGAGTCACCGCCAGGTGGTACTAGAATGCCCGATATACAACTGAAGAATATTTCAAAGCATGTCTGCAACAATATCAATCTCGATATATACAACGGCGAATTGATGGTAATCCTCGGCCCGAGCGGTTCGGGTAAGACCACCCTGCTCAACATCATTGCCGGCCTGACCGAATACCATGGTTCGGTACTGTTCGGCGGCAAGCCGGTAGATGATATTGATGCCAGCCGCCGGCGCATAGGCTATCTTTTCCAGCAGCTGGTGCTGTTCCCGCACATGAATGTTAAAAAAAATATTGCCTACAGCCTTGAATTGATGAATCTGCCTCCTGACCGGATAGAAAGCCGGGTAGACGAACTTCTTCGCCTTACCAAGATCAAGCACCTGAGCGACCGGTATCCTAAACATCTAAGCGGCGGCGAAAAACAAAGAGTAGCCCTGGCCAGAGCGCTGGCGCCTTCTCCAGATGTGCTGCTTTTGGACGAACCTTTGAGCAGCCTGGACCTGCAAACCGCCAAATATCTCAGGATGGAAATCAGGCAGTTCCAAAAGGCCCTGGGGATAACAACGGTGTACGTTACCCATGACCTCTCAGAGGCCGAAGAAATTGCCGACCGAATCGCAGTGGTACATAACGGCAACCTGGAGCAGGTAGCCACACCGGATAGAGTATTCTTTTTCCCGCAAAATGAGGTGGTTTCCGACTTCATAGGCGCACCCAATATACTGGATTGCCAGCACTGTCGAGAGCTTGAACAGGGCGTTGTCGAAGCCAACTGCGGCGGACTGCCGATTATTGTTGCCCATGAAGGCAACTCTATAAACCGAATAG
>JAFGLQ010000065.1 GCA_016928015.1 Dehalococcoidaceae bacterium | reverse complement strand
TCCAGCGTTTTACCCGGCCGGGGCGCCGCCAGGCTCCAGCCCTGCCAGGTGAACAGCGGTTCTCCCAGGCGCATGGTTTCGGATGAATCGTCGGCTGCGGATGTCATGCTCATGGTGATACAGCCTTCGTCTTCGGCTTTTTCCTCGATAGGGGGATCGGCTCGCAGAAATCGGTAAGTGCCCACCCGCTGGCAAAGCGAATGCCATTTGCCGCTGGCTGAGTCCCACACGTCGACCCGGTAGCCGCGGGTAATATCCTCGGCATCCAGAAGGGTGTCGGCAGCCGAAAGCAGGTCCTGGTTGAGTGCGTCCTGGCGGGTCAGCAGGTTATGGGTTGCTTCGGCACGGTTCAGCCTGGCCACCGCAAAACCGCCGGTACGGATGGAGGGCAGCGACGAGGTTTCCGGGGTATCGTCGGTTTTCCTTACGGAACGGGCTATGCCGAGGTTGCCGGCAAAAGAGATGGTTTTGACCGCGGCGGAATCAGGGTCGATTCTGACCACCTCGTACTTGCGGCTGTCTTCGAAGGGCAGCATACCGTCCGCCAGTTCCGGGCCGGCCTGGCGGGGCATGGCATAAAAGGCGGACTGGGTGACATAACAGCGAGTGGCATGCCGGCGGGTGTAGTCCGGTACGTTTACAGTCTGGACCGGTGAAGATTTCGGCATCCAGGTTGCGATCACCTGGACGGTATTGTCCGCCAGCATTTTGGCGGGAACCGGCAGTTCCAGGTCGTGCACCAGGCCCAGCCGTTGCAAAAGATAGGGATAATCCCCCAGCAGGGAAATCATGCGGTGGAAATCTATGGAAGGCCGGGTTATCTGGATACGTTTGGTCGAAAAAGGCTGGTGAAACAGCTTTGCCTGCAGGAAGGACTTGGCCAGCCCGTCCGGGTCGTTGATGGAACCGGTCGGGATAAAACGGTACCTTTCCAGCTCACTTAAGATTTCAGCTGTAACCTTCTCTTCGCTGTTTTCCCTGATGGAAAAAGCCAGCGGCCGGAAAGGAGCCCCCTGGTCTTTTACCAGCGAGTCCGACGAAGGAAACTCTTCACCGGAACTAGTCGCCAGGGAAACATACTGCTCTCGCAGGAAGGACTGGATATTCTTGACCGGGTACGACTGGATGGGCCGGTCCTTGAAGTTTTTGAATTCATACGGTTCCAGCAGGGTGGAATCGGTAAAAAGAGACCTCCAGAGGGTTGAATTGGGAAGGTCCCCGATGCGCCAGGCCTGGATGGGAGGGTTGGAGCCGAATTGAACTTTGAAAATGACCTCCCGCCGGCCATCTGCCGGGAAAAGAGTTTCCGGCCAGTCCAGGAAATCCGGAAACTGGTCCAGCGTGGCCGACTTGTCATCCGATTCGAGGCGCGGCGAGATGAACACGGAAAGCCTGAGGACTGTTTGATCTACCAGTCTGACAACACCGTTGGGCAAAGCCGTCCAGGTAATAGTTTGGGTATTCATGACTTCTCCTCTATGTTATCCTGCCGCCGGCACCGGGGCGAAGGCTTCGGTATATTCGGTCCAGTTGTCCTGGCTTATCAGTTCGTCGAAACCGCCGATTCCGGTTGAAACGGCTGAAGCGCCGAGTTTGACCAGGCGGCCGTGACCGGGGACGGCAAACATAGAACCGGAACCTTCCTCGCCGCCGGCGATGCGGCGTTCTACGGAGAGCTCGACGCTGGCGCTGAAGAACAGCACCTCAACCTTTACCGTCAGCTTGGCCTGGCCCCACAGCTCGTTCGGCGGTTTCTGGAAGGTCATCCCAAGGTAAAACTCGATCGAAAGCGAGATAATGCCCAGAATTTCCAGCGAGCCGCCCATGCGAATGTAGGAAGTAAGGGAAGCGGTTTCATCCGGCTGGCCCACCTTTTCCATTTCATAATAAACACCGCCCATGATATGGACTTCGCCGCTGGCGACACCGATATCCAGTGCCAGCGATGCGCCGAACTCCAGGGCGGCTTCCAGACGTTCTACTCCGTCCAGCCCGACTTCTATGGCAAAGAAGCCGCCGCCGCCGATGGCGAAAATGGTCAGGAGGAAAGGCTGTTCCCTTTCGCAGAAATTGAACCGGACCCGGGCGGGGTTGCCGGTAAAGGGCACGACCAGTTTCACGCCCAGTGATATGTTCTGGATGGACATGATACCCACAGCGACCGTGGGTATGGGCAGAGAGTAGCCGGCGCTGACCTGGGTCGGAGTGACATCTATGCTCAGCCCGGTGCCCAGGGTTTCCAGGTAGTCCTTGAGCGTATTGACAAATTCAAGCACACCGGCAAATTCGCAGGTGTCGATATCCACGTCTACGTTGGCTTTCTTGCCGGTTTCCGCGGTAAAGGTTACCTTGTTGAAATGCAGCCTCAAAAACAGGAAGCTTTCACCGAGGATGTTTACCCAGAAACTGCGCAGGTCGCCGGTGATGCTGAAGGTGGGTTCGCCCGGCGGGTCGAGCGGGGTGAGGAAAGTCCCCCTGACCTCCATGCTGGTGGCCGATGTCGGTTCGAAAATCCGCAACGGGTCCCCGGTGACATCGGGTTTCCAGTCGAGCCTGGTTTCCAGGGCCTGCGGCGGAAGGCTGTTGTTCCCGTTGGGGTATATAACGTGGTTGGTGAGCTGGGGCGTCTTGCGACCGTCTCCGAAACCGGCAGCCTGGATAATATCAGCCAGTAAAATGCCGCCCAGAATCTTGGCATCGCTGAAGAATTCGGCCGGGTTGAACTGGGTAGGTGTAGAGTTAACCGTACCGCCAACAACGCCGATGGTGCGCGAAAGGCCGCCGATCTGCATGTTGGGGGTTACTACGGCACCGGACTTGTCGCCGTTGCCGTTGAAACTGAGGTCTACCTTGTCCTTCAGCTTTGCCCAGATATAACCTGGGTTGGAAGAGGCGTTGAAACCGTTCTGGCGGAAATCCGGGTGCATCTGAATGACAACCGGTCCGGGCAGGGCTGCACCGGAAGCCTGTTCGGCAGCAGGCAGGCGTACCTCTGCCTCCTGCCATGTCGGGAAGAAGCGCGCCTGGTTTTCGCCCAGGGCGGCGCTGGCTGGCTGGGGCAGAACCGCCCCCAATATCAGGGTTTTGACTTCGGCACTGGTATCACCCGGTTTGCCCCCGGGCAGGCCATCGGCTTTGCTGCTGGGGGCGAAAGCCACCTTCTGGCCCGAAAGGGGCCTCGACCGGCGTAAAGAATTGGCTGAACCCGTATTGTAGGAATCGATTGCCGGCTGAATGAATGCTGCCACATCGTCCGGTTGCTGCAGGGTCGAAGAAATAAAAGCCAGCGGACAGGTGAATTCGGTTTGCTGGGAGTCCGAGTCCTGACCGACCAGGTGAAAATAGAAATCCTCCCCGGCAACTCTGGGCCAGAAAGCCTTCTGCCCCTGGCCTTCCAGGTCATAGGCATCGCCGTGCAGGCTTGGATCGTCCAGGGATGGAGTTATCAGGGTCGTAATACGCAGGCTGGAAAAAGGCCATTCTCTGCCCTGGAAGGGTTGAGAGCTATGAGCCGGGTAGGTTTTAACCGGCTGCCTGACCACGATAAAAAAGCGCTGGCGCAGGTAGGCTGCTGTCTGGCCGCTGAGGGGCCCGCCGGCCGGTACCGGCTGAAACTTGCGCTCGGTTACCTTTACCAGTGTTGCCGAATGCCCGGTTGGGAACAGGTAGCCGCGATAGACTACGCGCACATAACTGTCGCGGGCCATGGCAGCCAGGTGCCGCCACTCGATGATATCCAGATCGGCGGCTGCCGGGGCGTTTGGCCATTCGCCCCTGGTATCCATCCAGGCTCCGAGACTGCTTAACATAAAACGGTTGACCTGAACGGGTGATGGATTGTAATACATGGGCAGGATACCCGGTGGGGTAATATTGTAATCGGAACACAGCCGTACCAGCTGCCAGCGGTCGTTGTCGGTAAGGGAAGTGCGGAAAGGTGTCAAATCATTGGCATCCGGTGTTACGTTGCGGTCAAAACCACTGGTCCAGATGGCTCTAAGGGTACGGTAGAGCGTCTGGCGCTCGTCGACTGTCCACATTTCAGGTTTTAGCGGGTCGGGCGAGCGTATACCCATGCGTGTGTGCCACAACTCGGTGCGGTGTGACCGGGTAACCGGCTCCCGGGCGTGCGCCCAACCGGCATGGTAATTGGGAGAAACGATCAGTTGCCAGGGTACTTCGAGGGCGGTCTGCCAGTACAAGGGTTCTACCGGCTCCTGCCCCTTGGCCTGCTCGTCGGCCGGCAGGGCGGTAGGGGCTACACTCAGTTCATATTTCTCCCATGAAAGCAATTCAGCAAGGGTGAACGGAATGGGGTTCGAACCGGGGGGTATTTTAAAAACCAGGCGGCTGGCGCCAGCCAGTCTTGCGCCAACGCCCCCTGGTTGGCCGGGAGTCTCCGAGCCACCGGGGGGATTGGGATTGTTATTGGGGTCTTCGGTATCATTGCCGAGTTCAGCAGCAGTCTCCAGGTAGGCCTGCTCGGCAATGTTCTGGGGCAGATAATCATTCCCGTGGGCGAAATTAACCGCGATATAAGCGTTTCTGTCAGAATACATCCGCTGCAGGTTTATGCCATTCAACTTCATATGATAAAAATCGAACCGTAGAGCCAGCATATCTTCTTTTCTTAAAACAGAAGCTGAAAAATCCGGCTTGGTGGAAAGTTCTTCGTTGTCGCAACCGGCAAGAGGCAGTTTGAAGGCGCATGACGAATCGGATGCCTGGGGGATAATGGTATTTATAGCCAGAACCGATGCATTAATAGCAAAGAGTTGCAGAAGCGCCCGGCGTGTGATGGGACGGCGGCTGAGGTCGCCGGTTAACTGTGCCAGTTGTTTGAGCACCAGGGGATCATCGATCGGTGCCGTGTCGCCTTTGGAAGCCGCATCAAGAATGTTCTTGAGGATGCGGCGTCGGTCGGAAAGAGGTATATGGTGGAAGTCATTTTCCCCGGATGAAGCGCCGTTTTTTTCCAGAGATTCACCATCTTGCATAGCTGGGCCTCCTGAAATAATACCGCTGTGACACCGGCAGGCAGTCAGGGTAGGGCCGATACGGCCGCCGGGCCGGTGCGGGGGCAAAAAAGGCTGATACGGCGGGTTCAAAACGGAACCCGGCGCGGGAAAATATTTGATAGAACGAATGAAAAGGCAAAAGAGCCGGAGGGATCAGGTGTGCATCATGCTTTCCCAAAGTGACCTCCTGTCAAGTTTAACCAGGGGTTGACGGTACCGGCTCGGTATTTAAACGGTGGTTCGAACTTATTTGTGCCTGTATTGCATATTAGTCAACCGCAATGCCGGTGTCAATAGGTTTTGAGAGGAAACTTTGGTATAAGCGCCGGGTCATATGCGGAAAAAGGTTTGAACCGGGCACAATCAGTTAAAGCCATAAGCTGGCCAGTCGGACCAACCGAGTCCCGGCGGCCAGTTAAGCAGTACAAACGGCAAGGAAAGAAGCATGCATATTGCGGCATAAATGAAAAACACGGCCGCCACCTCTCTGCCCGTTTCGGGCTTTAGCTTGCCCAGAAATATTCTGACCGGCAGGGTCAAAGCTGACGTCATCCAGGACGGCAGCTGGAGCAGGAACGGAGCGCCTGACCTGTACTTCCCGTAGTTTTCACGGTCGGCTTTGCTCATGCTGATTTCTTCAGCCAGAGCTACGCAAATTATAGCCAGGCTGGACAGCAGCCAGGGCAGGCTGGCTCCGGGGTTTTCTCCGCCGCGAACAACCGGTTGCTGCGCAGCGATCAGCATTACCCCGTAACTCCAGATGATAAAACCAAGGTACTGAGGGTGCCGGGAATATCGATAGATCCAGAACTTTATGGTTTGAAGCTTTTGTGTTTTACCGTAAAACCAGGTGATAGTGCCCAAGATAAAAATGAAAAGGCCCAACCCGACAGCCACTAATCCTGCAGCAGCCCTGACATCGATGCCGGCCAGCCAGAACGGGTAAACCATTGCCATGTAAGGCAGGTAAACAATGTCGCCCAGCTTGATAAGCTGTACCGGCGAGTCCCAGAAGGGAATGAAGGGAACCCTGACTATTCCCAGCCCGGCCAGAAAAAACATGGATGCAAAAAAGTAGCCGAAGGTCGGCAGAAAAAAGGCTGCCGAACCCAGCAGGGAAAGATTTCTCTTCCGGGTCACGAACCCGGCAAATATCAAAACGATTATTATCACCAGGCAGGCATAGCCAAGCGGCCTGACCTGCCGGATGAACTCTTCGACCCGGTCCGGTTCGATAGCAGGGTTGATATCAGGGAAATAGCTGGCCAGCCAGCTGCCCAGGCGCAGTGGCAGTTCCAGGGTGGCGAAGGTAAGAGCCAGGGTAAACACCACTGCAACTACGGTTACCAGGACGAGAGTGCCATGCTGTCTGGATAAGATATTCAGCGGATATTCCCTCCGACGGATATAACGTCTGCGGGCGCAAGAAGATATGCCGGCCGACAAAATAATTGAAAATATATTAAAAACTGCCGCTGTATTATGGAAATCCAGCCCGGCGGGTGAGTATAATAACTGTTATTCTTTTAAAGGAGAACGAATATGCCGGTATGGTTTATTATCGTGACTGTCGTCGGGTTCCTGTGGTTATTAATTGAGAGTAAATGGATGACAATAAGGCTCTTGCGCTGCTAGGGCCGATATACAGGATTAACAGCCAGAGAAACCGGCGCCGTTGAGAAGTATGGCGCCGGTTGTTTTTTTAGCCGTCTAAAATACGTACAAAACCAGCAGGGCGGCGATTAAAATAATTACAATCAAACCGATGCCGGCAAGCACCGATATCTTGAGTACCCGTTCTCGCTTTTGCCAGTCCTGGCTCATTTCCGTCTGGGCTTCGAGAGCCTTGATTTCCTCCGGGGAAAGATCGGCATACTCCGCCCACTGGCCGTACAGACGGCGCATTTTTCTCTCGGAACTGAACAGGTAAGTCAGGAAACGGGTAATTGAATCAACTCCATTTTTCAGAGCAGAGGGCTTTTTCTCTCCATAATCTTCATATTTTTCCAGAGGGGTATACTGTGGAATATCTTTTTTCCTGGCTTTTATGGCCAGTTTTTTACCACACCGGGGGCAATACAGGGCGCCCTGAACCAGTTCCTGGCCGCAATAAGGGCAGTAAGAGAGGTTAACCGGCGGTGGGGGGGCTTTTAGATCTTGGCCGCAATAAGGGCAGTAAGTTACGTCCGAGGCAAATATGGAACGGTCTATATATTCACCGCATTTAGGACAATCCATCTTGGCCTCCATAACGTAACTGAAATTCCGGTTCTATTTTAACATGGCTGAGCCATGTTTTGAAGCACGAACGATTTGGATAGATGATGAATCAAATAACCTTTGCATTCAACCCTGCCGCACAACATTTAATGCGGAAGCCTTCCATCTCTTCAGACGAAAACGGCCGGATTTCCATGCACCGCGGGTCGATAGTGTTTACCGGCTTGAAGTTCTGCAGAGTATACCTTTCACCTTCGGCAAGTAAAGAGCATATAGATTGTATTGCCTGTTCATCGATAAACCCGGGTACGCAGGTTGTTCTGAACTCGTGGTTAAGCCCGCTGGATTGTATGAGGTCGATACTCTTTACGATGCTGCCGGCATTTACACAGACCCCGGCGGCCCTATTATAGTCTTCAAGAGGGGATTTAATATCCATGGCGATGTAATCAAGCAGATTTTTATGTGTCAAATCTTCCAGTATAGCCGGCAGGCTGCCGTTGGTATCCAGCTTCACCTTCAAGCCCATAGCCTTCAGTCGAATAATAAAATCTTCAAGGCCGCTCCATAACGTGGGTTCGCCGCCGGTAATAACTACTCCGTCAGCCAGTACCCGGGCATCTTCAATCCGGGTCAGGATATCCTCCTCAGTAAAGGGGGTCTTGTTTTGCGGCTTAAGCACCAGGTCACGGTTATGACAGAACGGGCATTGGAAATTACAGCCGCCCAGAAAGACTACCGGGGCCAGAAGCCCCGGATAGTCTATCAAAGAAATATCTTTATAACCCCGTATCATGGCTGTATTACGCTACGACACCTTCCAGCATATCTTCGGAGAATAGCCGCCGGTCGCCGAATTCTTCCTGTTTGCCTTTATTCCATTGCCTGACCGGACGGAAGTATCCCACCACCCTGGAATAAACCTCGGTTTCATGGCCGCAGGTGGGGCAGGCCGGCTTCTCGCCGCTGATGTAGCCGTGGCTGGGGCAAACGGAAAAGGTCGGAGTGAGCGTAAAATAGGGAAGATGGAAATTTTCCGCCGTCTTCATAACCATTTGCTTGGCCATTTCAGGGTCATGGATGCGCTCTCCCAGGAAGCAGTGGAATACAGTGCCTCCAGTGTATACCGGCTGCAGTTGATCCTGGTGTTTCATGGCGGCAACCAGGTCCATTTCAGCATTGACCGGCAGTTGTGAGGAATTGGTGTAATAGGATTCCTTTTCACCGGCGGTGATAATCTGGCTGAATCGCTCCCTGTCCAGTTTGGCAAGGCGGTAGCTGGCGCCTTCGCCGGGAGTCGACTCCAGGTTGTAAAGATTGCCGGTTGTCTCCTGGAATCCGGCCAGAACCATTTTCATATAATCCAGTACTTCACGGGCAAAAGCACTGCCGGCCGGAGTGGTGATATCTTCTCCTGTAAAGTTTAAAATGGCTTCGTTCATCCCGATAAGGCCGATGGTGGAAAAGTGGTTTGACCAGTAGCTGCCGAGGCGTTCTTTGATCGAGCGCAGATAGCATATAGAATAGGGGAACAAGCCCTGTTCGGCCAGGTTGTCCAGCGCTTTGCGTTTGATTTCGAGGCTGTCTCTGGCCAGTTCCATAACGGCTCTCAGGCGGGCATAGAAATCATCGCGTGACTTGGACAGGTAGCCGATACGAGGCATATTGACAGTAACCACTCCCAGGCTGCCGGTGAGCGGGTCAGAGCCGAACAGGCCGCCGCCGCGGCGGCGGATTTCCCTGAGATCAAGCCTCAGACGGCAGCACATGCTGCGGGCGTCTTCCGGTTTAAGGTCCGAGTTTAAGAAGTTGGCAAAATACGGAATTCCGTATTTTGCAGTCATCTGCCAGAGGGCGTCCAGATTGGGGTTGTCCGGGTTGAAACCGGCAGAAATATTATATGTAGGAATCGGGAAAGAAAATATTCTGCCCTTGGAGTCGCCTTCGTTCATAATTTCGCAGAAAGCCTGGTTTATCATGTCGATTTCTTTCTGACAATCACCGTAGGTAAAATCCCGGGGCTCCCCGCCGACTACGGCGGCTTCTCCCTTAAGATATGACGGCGGCGTCAGGTCGAAGGAAAGATTGGTAAAGGGAGTCTGAAACCCGACCCTTGTAGGCACGTTGAGGTTGAAAACGAATTCCTGGATAGCCTGGCGCACCTCTTTATACGTCAGGCCATCGCTTTTGACGAAAGGAGCCATCAGTGTATCGAAGTTGGAAAAAGCCTGGGCGCCGGCAGCCTCTCCCTGGAGGGTAAAGAAAAAGTTTACTATCTGGCCAAGAGCCGAACGAAGATGTTTGGCCGGCCGACTTTCTATTTTGCCGGCAACTCCGGCAAAACCTCTTATGATAAGGTCCTTGAGGTCCCAGCCGCAGCAATACGGGCCCAGAACGCCGAGATCGTGAAGGTGAAAATCACCGGACAGGTGAGCTTCGCGGATTTTTTCATTATATATACGGGTAAGCCAGTAGTATGCCAGTACGTCGGACGAGAGATACACGTTGAGCCCCTGGAGGGAGTAGGTCATATTGCTGTTTTCCTTTACCCTCCAGTCGCTTTCTTTCAGGTATTCATCGACCATGGAAACCGCTCCGGCCAGCAGTTTCTTGGCATCCCTGATCCTGGCATGTTGTTCACGGTAGAGAATGTATGCCTTGGCGGCATCGGCATAACCGTTCTGGATAAGCATTTTTTCCACCAGGTCCTGGACTTCTTCGACATCTGGTATCCGCCCCTGGCGGCAGGTGATATCCAGTATGGAAAGGACATCGTTGGTTACCCGGGTAGCTTTATCCAGGTCATCGTCACCGACCGCCTTTAAAGCCTTGGTAACTGCGGTATAGATCTTGAAATTGTCGAACGGGACTACCCTGCCATCACGCTTGGCAATTTTCTCAATAGTGATGGTTTTCAGGTCTGCCATGTCGTACTCCTTACTATAGATTGTTGTATCCATAATATATACCACAATATATGGTGCTGTCAATAGGTAATTGGCTCAAATTAAGACAATATTTATCTTTCTTTATTGAATGACCTGAAAAGAGTAGTTGACAAAAATTATAAAATCAGTATAATTGTTAGAACCGACTAACAATTATAGAAGTAACATGAACATTGTGCCTTTAAATATGCTACAACCCGGTCAAAAGGGAAGAGTCGTAAAAATCAACCTGCGTGGCAAGTTGAGGTTTAAACTTATGGATATGGGGCTCATCAACGGGGCTGAACTGGAAGTTCTCGGACTGGCGCCCCTGGGAGATCCGATGGAAGTTAAAATCAAGGGTTTTAATTTGAGCCTGCGTAAAGAGGACGCCTTGATGATAATGGTACAACCTGCACCAGGCAAAGACTGCGGCAATGGAAAGTAAGAAATTGCTTCCGAAGCAAAACGTGATCGCCCTTTTGGGTAATCCCAACTCAGGCAAGACAACGCTTTTTAATAATCTGACCGGCGCTCACCAGTATGTTGGGAACTGGCCCGGAGTTACCGTGGAAAAGAAGGAAGGTTACTGTAATTTTGAAGGAAAAAGCTATAAAATTGTTGATCTTCCGGGTGTTTACAGTTTAACTGCCTATTCACCAGATGAAGTCGTTGCCCGCAATTTTATCCTGGACGGTAATCCGGATGTGGTGGTCAATATCGTTGATGGGTCTTCACTGGAAAGGCACCTTTACCTGTCTCTGCAGCTTCTCGAAATGGGCGCCCCGGTAGTGCTGGCTTTGAATATGATAGATGTTGTCGAATCCAGGGGCTATATGATAGACATATCGGCTCTGGAAGAGGAACTCGGCATTCCGGTCGTTCCTATGGCTGCCAGCAAGAACAGGGGTACCCGGGAATTGCTCGCAGCGGTCGCAGGAGCAATAGACCGAGCCAGCCCTGCCAAAACCATTAAAATCAATTACGGGCGGGACATTGAACATGAAATAGAAAAACTGGTAACCGTAATACAGGATAGTCAGCTCGGCGATATTTATTCACCCCGCTGGCTGGCGCTGAAGATGCTGGAGCAGGATGAAGAAATATTGGGACGGCTGCACAGAATGGAAGGTGAAAGCGGTCCTGTTGCCGAAGCCCTGGCAGCCTCCAACGGCCGCTTAAGAAACGTCTACGGTGACGAAGCCGAAACAATAATTGCCGATGCTCGTTACGGTTTTATTTCCGGCCTTATTAAAGATATTCTGCAAAAACCACCGCAGGAGCCGGTATCAACTACCGACCGGATAGATCGTATCCTGGTCAACCGGTGGGCCGGGATACCTGTCTTCATGGCGCTGATGTTTTTGGTATTTCAGTTCGTTTTCAAGCTTTCCGAACCGCTGATGGATTTAATAGAAAAGCTGTTTGGCTGGCTTGGGCAGCATGCTTCCGGCATCCTGCCGGCCTGGTTAGGCTCGCTGCTGGGTGATGGCATAATCGGAGGTATGGGCGCGGTTATGGTTTTTATTCCCCCCATATTTCTGATGTTTATAGCCATTGCTGTTCTGGAAGATACCGGTTATATGGCAAGAGCTGCTTTTATTATGGATCGGGCGATGCACAAGCTGGGTTTGCATGGCAGGTCATTCATACCCATGGTGCTCGGTTTCGGCTGTTCCATTCCGGCGGTGATGGCCTGTCGTACCATCGACAATCCTAACGACCGTCTGACCACCATACTGGTCAGCCCCTTCATGTCATGTGGAGCCAGGCTTCCCATATACGTGCTGTTCGCCGGTGCTTTTTTCCCGGCTCATCAGGGGCTGGTCTTGTTTTCCATGTATATAATCGGTATTATCGTGGCCGTATTTTTTGCCTTCCTGTTCCGCAAGACCATTCTGAAAGGCGAATCGGCTCATTTCGTCATGGAACTGCCGCCTTACCGGCTGCCTACCTTTAAAAGTATTTTCATACATACGTGGGAACGGGGCAAGCACTTTTTTATAAGGGCGGCTACAGTAATACTGGCGGCAGTAGTCATTATCTGGGTTCTCGGAAGTTTGCCCTGGGGCGTCGAATATGCCGGACAGGACAGCGTCCTGGGTAAAATCGGCGGAGTCCTGGCCCCGATGCTTTCACCTGCCGGTTTCGGCCAGTGGCCGGCGGCCATCAGCCTGATAAGCGGGTTTGTAGCCAAGGAAGTCGTGGTTGCTACGCTGGGTGCCGTACTGGTAACCAACGGAGCCCTCCTGGGAGATGTGCTGGCGGGGCAGCTGGGGTGGGGGCCTCTGAATGCCTATGCTTTCATGGTGTTTTGCCTGTTGTATATTCCCTGTATTGCCACTATATCGGTTATCAAAAGTGAAACCGGAAGCTGGAAATGGGCAGCCTTTACCGCCGGATACACAATAGCTGTAGCCTGGATAATATCGACCTTGATATTTCAGGTTGGCAGCCTGTTTCTATAGTTATTCGCTGGTGTAGCGCCGCTCAACAAAATCTGCGGTGGTGTATTTATACTAAAGTATCCTCGATAGACATCAGGATATCTCAGCCATTATAATGGCATGAGAAAATGTAATGGAGAAAAGCGAGCAGGAACTCATTAGTATTTTCGCCCCTGCCGATATTGCGGAAGCCGTTGCCGGACTGGCCGGGAGAATAAGTTCAGATTACAGCGCTTCCGAACTGCTGGTTTTAGGGATATTAAAGGGCAGTTTTATATTTCTTGCCGATATCGTCAGAATGATCACAGTTCCCCTGGAAATAGACTTCATGCGCCTGTCGAGCTACGGCAGTTCGACCCGAACATGCGGCAAAGTGAAGATGCTGATGGAGCCCCATACCTGCGTGACCGGGCGGCACGTCTTGCTGGTGGAAGACATCGTCGATTCCGGGTTGACCACTGCATACGCACTGGATTACATAAAAAAGAGAAACCCGCTCAGTTTGAAGATGTGCGCTCTTATCGATAAACATGAGCGGAGGCTGAAAACCATTCAGATCGATTATACGGGGTTCTCGGTAGAAGGGGGTTTTCTGGTGGGATACGGACTGGATCGGGATGAAAAATACCGGAATCTTCCGGGTATATACAGTATAGGAGGTATTAAGTGTCTTTAAAATCACTCAAACACATTATCAACGTAGCCAGGGGTGAAGAACCGGCTGACATGTTGATAGAAAACGCCAAAGTGGTCAATGTTTTTACCGGCGAAATCGATGAAGGTAATATAGCTCTAGCCGGTGAATTTATAGCCGGCATCGGTGATTACAAGGAAGGCAAAGGAACTGCCGACTTGCAGGGAAAATACGTATGCCCGGGTTTTATCAATGCCCATGTTCACATTGAGAGCTCAATGCTGGATATACCCGAATTTTCCAGGCTGGTTGTGCCCAGGGGGACACTTGGGGTGGTAACCGATTTGCATGAACTGGCTAATGTGCTGGGTGTAGAAGGGATCAGGTATGCCAGTGAAATAAACCGCAACCTGCCGCTGGATTTCTATTTTATGGCTCCCTCATGCGTACCGGCTACCAGTCTTGAGACATCCGGAGCGGTAGTGACATCGGACGATTTGGCAGAGGTTATGAATATCCCGGGTATAATCGGACTGGGCGAAATGATGAATTACCCCGGTGTATTAAACTGCGATGAAGAAGTACTTAAAAAACTCGAGCTTTATGAATCCAAGCTGATCGACGGGCATGCCCCGGGTTTGAAGGGCAAGGACCTGACTGCATATATCGCAGCAGGAATTCACACCGACCACGAAAGTGTTACCCTGGAAGAAGCCCGGGAGAAACTGGCTAAAGGCATGCATGTAATTATCCGCGAAGGCTCAAGCGAAAAAAATCTGGAAGCATTGCTGCCTCTGGTTACCGATAAGACTTACAAGCGTTGCATGCTGGCTACCGATGACCGCAGTGTCTTTGATATCTTTAACGAAGGCGACATGGATTACGTGGTATACAGGGCGATTAAACTCGGCCTTGACCCGGTAAGGGCAATACAGATGGCAACCATAAATACGGCTGAATACTACGGCATGAAGAGAGTAGGCGCTGTAGCTCCTGGCTACTATGCCAATTTCGTTACCTTTGCCGACCTGGAAACTATCGAGGTAGAGGATGTACTGTACCGGGGCTATCTCATGGGGATGATGAAAGAACCCAACTTCACTCCCAGAGTTCCCAAAATTGCCAGGCCTGTTGACACCATAAACATAAAATCACTGACCCCTGAAGCTTTCAAGATGAAGCCGACTGCAGAAAAAATGCCTGTCATAAACATTGTGCCCGGCCAGATAATAACCAAAAAGACCATGGAAACCCCCAAACTCGAAGATGGCTGGGTGGTATCGGACATCGAGAGGGATATATTAAAAATAGCTGTTGTCGAGCGACATCATGCTACCGGAAATATCGGGCTCGGCCTGATCAAGGGTTTCGGACTGCGAAAAGGTGCTGTGGCCGCATCCATATCTCACGATTCACATAATGTCATTATTGTCGGAACCAACGACGATGATATGATTGCCGCGGTGCGTGAAATTGAGATGATGCAGGGCGGGCTGGTAATGACTCTCAAGGGCGAAGCCATTGGCCGGATGGCGCTGCCTGTCGGAGGTATTCTTTCCACCGACACGGCTGAAGATGCCGGTGCGCAATTGCACGATCTTGAAACCCTGGTAAAGGTAATGGGGGTCGCCGTCCAGTCGCCTTTCACGGTGTTGTCATTCATGGCTCTGCCGGTTATCGGTGAAATACGAATCACCGATAAAGGCATCGTTGATGTCGGCAAGTTCAAAATTATTAAATAGACCGGGGTTGTGCTATTAACCCGGGTTAACTACCCGGGTTAATAGTTGACTGGTACCGGCGGCGATGCCATTCCTGGTAACATGCAAGACCTTCACGGTCGCTCAATACATTCCAGTAGCGGTAGTAGTCGGAAACATAAAAACGCGGTGAATAGTCCGTTACTACGCTCACAATACGGTCGGCCACTTTTTCCACGGTTTTCACCGCCATGGCTGAAGCAACCGGCACGGCCACTACCACCATTCCCGGTTTTTTCCGCCTCACTGATTCGATAGCGGCCAGCATCGTGTAGCCGGAGGCCAACCCGTCATCAACCAGTACGGCGATTTTGCCGGCAAGCACGGAAACCGGCCGGGACGAACGGTAAATCAAGCTTCGTTGCTGGATATCATTCCTGACCTGGCTTACCTGGTAGTTAATCTGAGCCTCATTGAGATTGATTCTTTTCAAGACATCGTGGTTCAAAATAACGGTACCGTCATCGGTTACGGCGCCGAAACCCCCCTCGGGGGCCAAGGGGATGGGTATCTTGCGCGAAATAATAATGTCCATGGCCGCCCCCAGTTCGAGAGCTACATGGTGAGCCACCGGAATACCGCCGTTAGGAATTGCCAGAACCACCGCTGGCTTGTTTTTGAATTCCCCCAGAGTTTCGCTCAGTTTTTTGCCGGCATCGTAACGGTTGTCAAACAGCGGCCTGGTACCTGGTAAATGCATGATTAACCTCGAATCAATTATTCTGTATATTGCGATTGCTGGATAATGTCGTTACCGTAAGCCAGCAGACGTTTTTTTTGGTCAGGGTCAAAATCCACGTTTTCAAGCCAGGCATGCAAAGCATCCATAGGCGTGATGGCTTCGGCTACATGATCACCGCCAAGCCGGGCACGGGTAATCCTGACGATGGTTTTGGCAACGGTAACAAAGTGGGCTGCTTTCAAGCCGGCTCTTATTTCGTTGTCTCTGAGCAATCCTTCCATATTTTGCGGCAGGGTTATTTCAAGGCGGACAATGGCATCTGTAATGCTTTCAAGGTTCTGGTTGAGCGCTTGTATTACGGTAGACGTAGGATCGATATCTTCAGGCGGGATTTCAACTTTGACAGTGATAAAATTCCGGTTAGGCACCGGGGTGAAACTATAGCGGGTGTTTCGGCTGCCGGTTTCGGTTTGCTCAATGCCGACCAGGAAAAATCCCTTTTCCTCATCTGCATCGGAAAAGTCCAGTTTTACGAGGGAACCCGAATAAACCACCGGCGGCTTTTCGCTTAAAACCTGGCGCCGGTGAATATGGCCGAGAGCAACGTAGTCCAGTTTGGAATCGATAACATTGCTGATCAGCAACTCGGGTTCCCGGCCGATGGTGGTACCTTTTTCGGAGCCGGTTTTTGCACCCTTTACCCAGGCATGAGCGGCCAGAATCGCCGGATATGCGGGGTCGAGCTTGGCAATAAGCTGGCTGACAACGCGGGTCAGCACCTCTTCCATCTGCTGGTGAATGGCATTAATATCCATATTTTTAATCTCATCCAGGTTCATCAGATTGGCTCGTCTAAGCCAGGGAAGAGTGATGACCTGTAAAATACCGCCGCCTGCAGGTATACGGTATAAATCCGGCTTACCGGCTACATAAACATTATCAACTGCCAGGGTGTCGAATATTTCTGTAGCGCTGGCACGGTTTACGGCATTGGATAAATCATGGTTGCCGCAGAGAATAAGGGTGTTGATTTGATTCTCTGACAGGCGCCTTATCCTGCGGGCAAATTCTCTTTGCTGGGTGGGGTTGGGCGAGCGGTCTTTATAAGCATCGCCGCAAAACAAAACCAGGTCTACGCGTTCTGCTATCGCCGCTTCGACCAGATTGTCGAAGGCATTCAGAATATCGACCATTCTTGAGCAATATCCGGTGGTCGGATCGATACGTCCATAGGTTTCAACCCCGAGGTGTAAATCGGCAAAATGTAATATTTTAACGTGTTGCGAGCCCATGTATTAAAAACCCAGCCAGTGCTTGCCTCCGTCGGGCAGGACTTCGAAGGGTTCACCGGATAATTTTGCCTGGAGGGTAGGCGCCAGGTTTTCAATGGGGATTCTTAACTGGCGCATCGAATTCCGGTCGCGTATGGTTACCGATTTGTCATCCAGTGTATCGAAATCGATGGTAACACAGTAGGGTGTTCCTATTTCATCCTGGCGCCGGTATCGGCGTCCGATGCTCTGGGCATCATCATAACTTACAGCAAAACATTGCCTCAAGCTTGTATGGATCTGGCGGGCAACCGTAACCACAGAATCTTTGCGGCTCAGGGGCAGTACAGCTACCTTGAACGGTGCAATTTTAGGATGAAGGCGCAGTACTGTCCTGATTTCATCCTTATCCGGTTCTTCAGAGTAGGCATCGCAAAGCAGTGCCAGTACGGTGCGGTCCACGCCGCTGGAAGGCTCGATCACGTAGGGGGTGATATGCTCTTTGGCTTCCTCGTCAAAGTAGGTGAGTTCCACCCCGCTGCAGCGGGAGTGCTGCTTCAGGTCAAAATCAGCGCGGTTGGCAATGCCTTCGAGTTCGCTCCAGCCCATCGGGAACAGGTATTCAATATCAAAGCAGCCCTTGGCGTAGTGGGCCAGTTCATCCTTGCGGTGCTCCCGGAGGCGCAGATTCCGGCTTTGTATGCCTATACTTATGAACCAGTTAAGGCGTTCATTTACCCAGTACTTGAACCATTCTTCGTCTTCCCCCGGTTTTACGAAAAATTCGATTTCCATCTGTTCGAATTCACGGCTGCGGAAAATGAAGTTTCCGGTTGTTATTTCGTTGCGGAAAGATTTACCGGCCTGGGCGATACCGAAAGGCAATTTCTTGCGAGTCGTTGACAGAACGTTGGCGAAATTGACGAAAATCCCCTGGGCGGTTTCGGGCCTGAGATAAGCAATGCTGGCCTGGTCTTCAACCGGGCCTATAAAGGTCTTGAACATCAGGTTGAACTGGCGGGGCGCGGTCAGTTTGCCACCGCATGAAGGGCATCTGTCACCCTCGAGCAGATCGGCACGGAAACGTTGCTTGCAATCCATGCAGTCGACCAGGGGGTCTGAAAAACCGGCAACATGCCCCGATGCCTCCCATACTCTGGGGTGCATTATAATAGCGCAGTCCAGACCGACTACATCATCACGGTTATGCACCATAGCCTGCCACCAGGCATCCTTGACGTTGCGTTTCATTTCCACGCCAAGGGGCCCGTAATCCCAGCAGCTGGAAAGGCCGCCGTAT
>JAFGLQ010000064.1 GCA_016928015.1 Dehalococcoidaceae bacterium | reverse complement strand
GTGTTAGGCGTTTTGTTATGTTTGGTTATAACCCTTACCGTGATGCCCGGGCTTATGGTATGGTATGACAAAATCAGGTGGAGGAATCGTAGTGACTGATTTATCTGTCCTGGGAATAGGCGCCAGCCCCCGAAAAAGGGGAAATTCGGACATGCTGTTAAGACATATACTCAAGGGGGTGAGAAGCCGCGGGGTCTCCTGTGAGGATGTGCAGTTGAGAGATTACCAGTTCTCGGCGTGTACCGGGTGTGAAAAATGCCGGAATACCACGAAGTGTACGGGCCTTCAGGACGGCATGCAGCTGCTTTACCCGAAACTGGCTGGAGCCCGTGGCCTGGTGCTGGTTTCACCGACGCATAACTACAACATGACTGTCTGGATGAAAGCCTTTATTGACAGGTTATACTGCCTTTATATGTTTACCGACGACCGGCCAAGGCGTTATACAAGCTCAATGGCTGGCCAGGGCCGGAAAATGGTGCTGGGAGCTGTCGGCGAGCAGCCAACATATGAAGAAGCCATTGGCTTCACCCTGGATGCCATGAGGCTGCCTTTCGAAGCTTTGGGCTATGAAACCCTCGCCCAGATTCCAGTGCTGGGAATCTTCGACAAGGGGCGGATTGCGGCTGAAGTCGAGATATTGGAAAGAGCCGAGGCCGCTGGAGCACAACTGGCAAAGGCAGTTTCCTGCACCCCCGGCGAGTTCCCCTGAAACTGGATGGTTATCTATTGCTATTGCCGTTGCCCCGGACTATAATCCATTAAAAGCCTGAGGAGGGACGGTAATGAAACAAAACATGGGGCAAACCGACAGGATAATCCGGGCGGTTCTGGGAGTGGCAGCACTGGTGGCAGCGTTGTTTTTCGCAGCCGGATGGCTGGATATCGTCCTGTATATATTCGGGGCGGTAATGTTGATTACAGCCGCGGCAGGGGTATGCCCACTTTATATACCCTTTAAAATTTCAACAAAATAGTATATTAAAGGTTATTAAAGAAAAAGGAGGGTGGTAGAATCACCCTCCTTTTTCTAGTCAAACAAGAATGACTTAAGGCAGCCAGGAATTAACCACATCCTGGTTGTCATCAACCCAGGTGCGGGCTGCTACTGCCGGAGCCATGCCGTCAACGCTGATCATTAACATGACTTCGCCCAGCTGGTCGGAAGTCAGCTTCCAGTTTTCCAGAAAGGTGGCGACTTCAGGGAAATCTTGCCTGAAGCCATCTCTGGCCACGATGACGATTTCCTCCTGGCCACCCAGGGTTTCGTCCGGGTCCTCGAGTATTTTCAGGTCGTAAGCGGCGAATTTCCAGTGGGGCGCCCATCCGGTTACGGCAATCCATTCCTCGTCGTTGATCGCCCGGTCCAGCTCGGCCATCATGGCGGCTTCGCTGGATTCGGCCAGCTCCCAGTCATCCAGGCTGTAGTTGGGCATGAGTGAATTCCGGGTGGCTTCCATGATACCAGCAGCGGGGTCAATACCCACGATACGACTCTGGAATTCATCTTCATAGTCTTTCATTTCGGCGATGGAATCGATAGTTACATAGTCAGGGACAACGATTGCCAGTACTGCCCCTTCGTAAAGGGATCCGATCCTTTCCACATAGTTCTGGTGTGTTTCCCAGTAGGATTGATGGGTGTAGGGAAGCCAGGCGGTGGTTATAAAGTCCTGGTCGCCGGAAGCGATGGACTCCCACATAACGCCGGCTGAGACCGAGCTCAGTTCAACGTTGTAACCCATATCGGTTAGAATTTCCTTTGCAAGAAAGGCTTCGGATTCGGCTCAGGCCCATTCCACATACGGGATTTTGATGGTTTCTGATTCCTTGGCGCAGCCACCGGATATTCCGGCGGTTAGAGCCACGGTGGCAAGTACTGCCAGTAATGAGTGGCGAAATTTCTTAAACATATTCTCCTCCTTCAGTTTAATAGTTTTGGGTTGCCTTGAAGGCACTTCTTCTATTAAGCTCTCCTCCTTTCTCCAGTAATCTGTATTCTAAATTTGGGAAACTCGCGATTCCAGTTTGGCCTTGCGGTGCTTTTTGAGGTACTCGATGATTCTGCCCGCCGGGGTAGTCTTTCCGGAGCCGATGTTGCGGCTGACTCGATCCAGAACAATGGCAAGGACCACAATAGCCAGGCCGCTTTCGAACCCGTGTGCCAGATCGAGCCGGTTAACCGCGCGCATTACTTCGGCTCCAAGGCCACCGGCGCCGATCATCGAGGCAATCACGACCATTGAAATGCCCAGCATTATGCACTGATTGACCCCGGTCATAATACTCGGCAATGAAAGCGGCAGTTCCACCTTCCTGAGGACCTGGCGGTCGCTGGCGCCAAAAGCAACGGCCATTTCTTTCATATCTTCTGGGACCTGGGTAATGCCCAGGTATGTCAGCCGGACCGGCGGCGGAACGGCAAATATTATGGTTGCAAACAGCCCTGGTACTACGCCAATGCCGAAAAGCATGACTGCCGGGATCAGATAAACGAACGGAGGCATCGTTTGCATGAAATCAAGCACCGGGCGCATGGCAGTTTCGAGTTTGGAACTTCGGGTCATCAGGATGCCTGTGGGTATACCGATCAGCAGGGCGATGACAACGGAAACAACTACCAGGACCAGGGTGCTTATCATTTGGGGCCAGAGACCGATATTCCAGATTAATACCAGGCCGGTAAAGCTGAGCAAAGCAGTCGTTTTACTGGTAAGAAGCCATACCCCCAACGCAAAAATGATTATAAGGATTATTGTGGGAATTGCCAGTAACCCATCGTTTAACGCGCCGGTTATTGAGTTCAGGATATTCTTAATAACATCGAAAATAACGGATAAATTGGCTATTATCCACCGGACCAGCCATTCGATCGCTTCGCCAATTTCCAGCTTGGGGAGACTAAAGTTCAGCAATGCCGTCACCCCCTTTCCTCTCATCCAGGCTTTCTACCAGGGTGTTGTGAGTAATTACTCCCAGGAAGCGGCCGTTTTCATCGACCACCGCCAGGGCTCTTTCCGAATGGCGCAGTTCAGGGAACACGTCCCGCATGATGGTATCTCCCGGTATGGTATTGGCCTCGCGGATTACATCCTTAAAGCTGGTCTGCCGTTTTTTGGAAAGCGGCAGCAGGTCATCGCGGGTAATCATGCCTACCAGTTTGCGCCTTTGGCCTGTAACAAAGAGGTAATCCGTATCCGTTTTTTTCATACGGTGCAGGGCTACAGATACGCTTTCACTGTCCCGCACCAGTTCCCGGGGCCACTTGGATATACTGGCCGCGTCCAGGATTTTGGATACATCAATGCCTGTCAGGAATTGTTCAACGTATTCGTTTGCCGGTTCAGCCAGGATTTCATCGGCGGTGCCGATTTGCTCGATGGCGCCATCCCTCATTATGGCGATGCGGTCTCCCAGCCTTAGAGCCTCATCCAGGTCGTGGGTTACAAAGACCACTGTTTTTTTGATTTCCCGCTGCAGGGTTAAAAGCTCCTCTTGCATTTCGGCCCGGATAAGCGCATCGAGGGCGCCAAAGGGTTCGTCCATAAGCAATATGTCCGACTCCATTACCAGCGCTCTTGCCAAACCGACTCTTTGCTTCATACCGCCTGATAGTTCCTGGGGCATTTTATTCTTCCAATCTCCCAGGCCAACAGAATCAAGAGCCTCAGAAGCTTCCGCCCACCTTGCTTCACGTTCTACCCCTCTGAGTTCCAATCCAAAGGCAACGTTGTCTATTATGTTGCGGTTGGGCAGGATGGCAAAATGCTGGAAAACCATGCTGATTCTTTCGCCGCGGAGGCGCCGCAATTCTTTTCCCCCCATTTTCTCAACTGCATTGCCATCCACCAGCAAAGAGCCGCTGGTTGGCATAAGCAGGCCGTTGATGCAGCGGAGCAGGGTGGATTTACCGGAGCCCGACAAGCCGATAAGTACAAATATTTCACCTTCTGCGACCTCGAAATTTGCCCCGGCGACACCCAGAGTCAGGCCGGTTTGTTTTAAAATTTCGCTTCGTGAATAGCCCTGATTAAAAAGTTCCAGGGCTTCACCGGTATTATTACCGTATATTTTTACCAGGTTTTTTGCTTCTATTTTTGCTGTCAATTCTTTTCCTTTAAAAAAGATAATAAGCAGAATATAATCTCAATAAATGCCGGTTTAATGTAATTTGGAGAACGATTGATTGCCGCACCGGGCTGTGTTTGATAGCCAGAACCCGAAGTAAGTTAAGCCCTCTTTTTACAGGCAGCCTCAACCAGGCGCAAATAAATGCTTGGAAAATCTGCCGGAGTGGTTGAACCCAGAGGCGGTGATTAACCTGAAAGAATTGAACGTAGTCAGATGCCGGAACCCGGCATCCTTATACCCTTTGGCATGTCCTCAGATGTTGTGTACCATGCTTATTTACCAATACTGATGCGTTTGAAGGACCTTCCCCATACTATAATACCAGGTGTTGTCTGTCAAGCAGCGAACCTCGGCAATCAACTCCAAATGGAGGTGTTTGGTTGTAAAAACACAGATAATCATAAATATTAATAAATCGAAAATTTTGACAATCGGTATCTATATATAGAATAATATAAACTGAAATATACCCTCTGCTTCCCACGAGGAATTATTTGGCTGAACCTGTCTCTTGCGCTAACGATATTTTCTCAAACTGTTGCCGGTTGGAAAGCACGCCGGAAACGACTTCGGAATTGGGTGAGCAGCAATACAAACCACCCGATTTTGAATTCTGGCATGCTTTAAACTGCCTGACGCACGGAATACGTATAATCAGCACAGATTATTCGGTTACCTTCACAAACGATGCCTTTGCCGGCATGGCCGGCATTTCCGCATATGAAACAATCGGCAAGAAATGCTGGACAACTTTCACCGATTCATTCTGCCATACGGATAAATGTATATTGCATCGGATTTCCAGGGGCGAAGCATCGGTCAGTATCGAATCCGAGCGCACCCGGCCGGATGGCACCAGTATCCCCTGCCGTGTCTCCGCCTTCCCCCTGTATTCCCCCAAAGGCCAGCTTATCGG
The DNA here is from genome assembly GCA_016928015.1 of Dehalococcoidaceae bacterium. GTDB lineage: Bacteria > Chloroflexota > Dehalococcoidia > Dehalococcoidales > CSSed11-197 > CSSed11-197. Next base: position 106 of record JAFGLQ010000064.1, on the reverse strand, counting down.
CATAATGGAATCCTTCCGTGATACCACCCGGCGCCGGGAACTCCAGGAAAAGCTGGATGAAACCGAAGACCGCTACCGGGCCCTGGTCGAACTGGGTGCCGAAGTC
>JAFGLQ010000063.1 GCA_016928015.1 Dehalococcoidaceae bacterium | reverse complement strand
TATTCTTGGTTGCCAAAGGCAACTTCTATTCATCAACGCTTCAGCCCACCTGAAAAGAATTGGAAATGTTGCCTGCCCGCACAATAAAGATATCTCTTGGCAGAATGACTTCATCAAAGGCTATCTGCTTGGTCTCACCGGGGTCAAGGGATGCATTAATCATATAGGTTGTAACTGCATCACTTCTGTCAGTGAAGGTCACAGGTATATCACAACTGGCCAGGCTTTCCCCTGTATTTTCTACCACCAGAAATATGCTGAAATATGCGTCCGGTACTGCGTCACCCGGCAAAATAAGATTTACGACTTGACAACCAGACAACACCGGTTCAGCCGTTGTGGTTGTAGGCGGCGCCGATGTGGTTACCGGCGGTGTTGTGGTTGTAGCCGGTGGTGTCGATGTGGTTACGGGCGGCATTGTGGTTTCAGGCGGCGGTTCCGATGTGGTTACCGGCGGCGTGGTTGCCATCGTTGTGGTTGTAGTTGGCGTTGCCGGTGTAGTTACCGGCGGCGGTGTAGTTGCAGCCATTGTGGTTACCGGCGGCGTTGTGGTTTCAGGCGGCGGCGCTGATGTGGTTACAGGCGCCGCCGTTGTGGTCACCGGCGGTGTGGTTGCCGTCGTTGTGGTTGCAGGGTTGTCCGGTTCTCCTTTGCAAGAACCCAACATGATAAGGATGGTGACACAGATAAAAACCAAAAGCCGCGGAAGCACCAATTTCATCAGAATGTATCCTTATATGCGCATTATCGCGTATATTATAACGGGTTTGAGTTCCATGTCAATGATTGACCTCTTCCATGTTTTTTAAATATACGGTTTTGCATTACCCGGTTGACACGATATTATTTGTGCGAGTACAATATATGCATATAAGCGCATATATGCATATTCCTGTGATTAGAAGGAGTAATACATACTACAAAACAGATCAAAATTCCCATCAATGAAGTAAGCCAAAAGGAATCAGGCGCATGACCCGGGAGGTTAATACCTGTTTTTCACCAATATGATTTTGAGGAGAATTGAATGAAAATGAAGACTGCCAAACTGGCAATTGCCCTGGTACTGGCATTGGTATTGATGACGGCCAGTGCAAGCTGCCAATCATCGGATTCGACCGGTTTGTCAACCATTTCCCTGGAAGAAGCGTTATCCAACGGAAGAATAACCCTGGCAGACTTTGGTTCTGATTCCTGCATTCCCTGCAAGATGATGGAGCCGATTCTGGCCGGGTTGATTACGGAACTGGAAGGCAAGGTGAATGTAGTATTCATTGACGTTTATGACTACATCGACCTGGTGGAACAGCATGACATAATGTACATACCAACCCAAATTATATTTGATTCCAGCGGGCAGGAAATCCAACGCCATATGGGAGTCTGGTCCCGGGAGGATATTTTGACTGAACTGGAATTGGCAGGAGGTTATTAATGGCAAGTCATAATGATTCATTTGAAATCACTATAGACAACAACCTCATATTGCTGAATCTTGCAAAGAGCAACAACACCGAAGGGTGTGGCTGCGGCGGCAATTGCTGTTAATTTAACTCTGTATCGCGAAGCCGCCACAACCACACATACGTCATCGCGAGAGTTGCGCCAGCATTAATAACGTCATCGCGAGGAGGGCGCAGCCCGACGTGGCGATCTTGAGATTTTTCCACAGCCTTTATTGAGCGTTGGACTACCTAAGGTTTATAATGGCTTTTAGATCATGAAGAGGCGCGCATTAATTAAGCATATTTAGGCTCATGGAGCGCGCTTGCTGAGAGAAGGCACGCGTCACTCCATATATTTTAAGGGCAAATACAAAACTACAATACCGAGACATTCGGAGATAGTTGACGAGCTTGATAGAAAGATATGACAGGTACCTGGACGTACCTGTCATATAATTAAGAAGTAGATGTGTATGGAATTTAGAGCGGTAGTTAAACAGCAAGGGGACTGGTGGATTGGCTGGCTGGTTGATATGCCCGGCGTAAATGCCCAGGAAAGAACCCGGGATGAACTCATTGAATCCCTGAAAATTTGCGCAAAAGACTTAATTGACACCCCTTATCAACCCGGCAAGGAGGAAGAGCTGGTGTCTATCAACGTTTAAGCACCGGGGAGGACACCCTGGGGCTGACGTGGCGATCTCGTCACACATTCAACAGCATAGATTGCCACACTCTCTCTATTCGTTGGCAATAACTGAGTGCAAGGTCATCGCGAAGCCCCCGGAGGCGGCTGGGGCGATCTGCAATTATTAACAAGAATTCCTTTGACAATCATGGATATTATGGCTATGATAAACATAAACATAGCCAATACAGCCGGAGGAATAAATGTCGGATACAGCCAGCAGATCAAGATATTTCCTGGATATAGAGCCCGAACTCAAGAACCGCCTTAAAGCACTTGCCGCCCTTCGCGGCAAATCCATGAAGGAATGGCTGACGGAAGCCATTATTGCCAAAATGGAAGATGAGATCGATGCTGCCGAAGGCCTGGCTGCTCTGGCGGATACAAAATATTCACTTTCTCTGGAAGCTTATCTTAACAGCCGGAAGGGGAGACTCAGCCGCTCCGCATAATGTATACGGTAGAATTAAGACGCCGGGCTCAAAAATCCCTGGACAATCTCCCCGAGCATGACTTCATTGCAGTTATCGAAGTGATCAAACATTTGGCAGATTCACCCAGGCCGAAGGGTGTTGAAAAAATCAAGAGTGCGGGACTGTGGCGAATCAGGCAAGGGGATTACCGGATAGTCTACAGCATCGATGATGATACTAAAATGGTGGTAATCCTGCGGATAGGCCACCGCCAGGAAATATACAGATTGTTTTGAATCATTAAAAATCCAATCGAAGTTAAGGCAAGAAGTCAGCTTATGCAGAGTTGGACCAACCACGCTGGCACTCACCTCTTGACACAACGTATACAATATGTATACACTGTATTGGATCGAGATGCTGTATCTAAATGCAATTGAAATAGATGACCACATCCTTGAAAAAATTGAAAGCAAACATGGAGTAATGCTGGCAGAAGTAGAAGAAATTTGTATGTCCGAGAAAAACCACGTAAGAAAGGGGAGGCAAGGTCTTTACAAGGTTTTTGGTCAAACACAAGCCGGGCGGTACATTTTAGCTGTTCTTGTGAATAAGAGTGATGGGGTATGGAAAGTAGCAACAGCGAGAGAGATGACCAAAGATGAAAAACGGCTATATAAAAGTTAAACGGAGTGCAAAATGGATAAATTAAAAAATGAAATGGAGCGCATTGAACAAGGGAACGCCTGGGAAGAAACAGATGAAGTTGTAAAAATAAAACCCAGCTCTTCCCTGGACAAAGTAATTCCCATACGTCTTTCAACCGAAGACTGGTCTAAGTTAAGAGAAGAAGCCAGTTTACGCGGAGTTGGGCCAACCACGCTGGCGCGAATTTGGCTACTGGAACACCTGAAGGCCGTTGAACATAAACAGCCGGATACTGCCAAACCACCGGCATATGTTCAAAGTAATTGTCTCGATTATGTGATACCCGCGATCGCTTTTAACGATTATTGCAAGAATATAAATATCGAAAAACTCGATTACAGCCTGTTTTCACAATGGGTCGATCTGATCAACAAGACCAGGGATCATACGACTTCTGCGAAAACCTAGTGCCTGGCTGCAAGCGGCTCTTGGCTAAAAAACAGCGTCGGTGTATCTGAATACTTATGCACGCACCCCCAACTAAGGCAGAGCAGGACTTTCCGTAACGATAAAAGTGCGAATAACATCAAGCCTATTATAAAATCAGAAGGGAAGCCGCTTGTTCGGCTTCCCTTCATTGTCAATTTGTTTGCGTTGGATTATTTCTTGCCTTTTCCTACGGCTGGTTCGCCGGGAAGCTTGTTTAACCCGGGCGCGTTATCTTTGCGGGAATTCTGTTCAACTGCCATTGGACCGGCTCCATTGTTTTCGTTATCGATGATCTTAACAAAATCATACCCAACAAACTCAGTAGTATCCAACAAAGCGCCATTTAGCTCAAGTAGCAGGCAGCCCTCTTCAACTTCACCGATAGCGACAATCAATTCTTCTTTATCAAACTTGAACACCAGGTCCATATAACCGTCGGGGCCGTCAGTTGTCCCCGAATTGCAGTCTACCAGTTCTCCGGTGTAAGGGGTAGCCACATCCTCCAGGCTCCATCTGAGCGGTAAAACACCTGCTAGCATAACGGTAGCCGGATCGACATTGGTAACATCAAAGCTTTCGGTGCCCAGGATAGCCACCGAAACCACACCCTTGCTGCCCAGGTTCAATGGGTTAGGACAGGACTGGGGTTTGATATCTACATAGACATCCATTTGCTGGCAGGGTCCAGCACAGACAGCATCCAAATCGAAGGCATCACCAGTGTTTGTATGCAGAGACGGATCTGTCGTATCAACAATTTTTACAAATTTAATACACTCTTCAAGATCAAATGTATTGATATGTGATTGCCCGGTTGCAGAACCACCGGCAATCTGATTGTTTGCAGTGCCTATCATCGTCCAGTTGGTTGGATTTTCCGAATCAGAACTGACATATACATCAGCTTGTTCAAGTGGATAATTGGCACCAGTTCCCGGTGATTGCTCTACAACATTAAGATAAGTGCCTACATAATCTTCGAACTCGAGGATTATCCATCCTCCTGATGTCTGATCTATGAAACCAAGGCTGAAGAATGAATTATCTATGCTGCCAAGCGCATTGCTAGGATCACTCCTATTAGCCCCAATGGTCCCACCACCTTTTTGCGTGCCCTGGTAAAAATCATAAACATTTGAAGCACATGTCTCACCTTCGGCTCCGAATACCATTACTGGCAATCCAACCGTTGCCACAATGGCTATGATAGAGATAAGCGCCAGTACCCTTTTCATTTTTCCGCCCTCCTTTTTCTAGGCGTATTATTGATAGTTAGTCGTATAAGCAACCCGAAATCCCTCGAAAGTACTATGCCTTTCAATTTATCTATAGGCCTTGGTTCTATTTTAACTTGGTTTTGGATGTTTCACAAGGTCACCTAAACTAACATAAGCTAATTGAATCCCTCGCAAATAAAATAAACTAAAGTACTGGCTGCTATAAATCAAGATACTGAATTATTCTTTTTAACTAACTTCAGGGGAAAAATTTGGGTGGGTTCTTCTTAAATCAGGCATAAGAAGTCAATTCATTATCAATTACATCTGGGCACTAATTTCAGAATTCGTCAAAATCTAATGTGTTGTGTTCTTACAATTTTCCTGTTCGAATAATCTTGTACATGTTGCTTTGATTGAAGGGGGAAACATCCTGCATATCAGCTTTCGGAGAGATTATTGGTAATGACAGGCGTTCCATCCCTGATGATTGCCTCCATTATTTGCTATTCGCTTTGCCAAACAGTAATAAGTGCTTGAATCCCGTGCTATAATATGTCTGCTGGGAAAATACAAGCGTTCTTAAATTCAGATATGAACAAAAGTCCCGGACTGCCAGTACCCAACTTCAAGCGCTTTATACCGCTTCTAGTTTTCCTTTTTACTTTCACCCTGATAATGCTCCTTCCTTACATCCCCGTCTCCGGCGAAGATTCCGATTTCGAACTCCAGGAAGCGATGCAGGGCAACGTCCCTGGTTTTTCAGCTCAAGTCAGCGGGTCGGGCCATGGCTGGTACGGGGATTCTTTACGAGTATATTTTAACAACTCCACAACCCAGAAGCTGCGTGTAAAAATACCCGTCGGCCTGCGGTTGGTGCCGGCCAATTCGAACGTGCAGACTATGTATACCGCTGGTGGGGAAGTTTTCGAGGTACCCGAAGGGGAAAGCAGTTATGTTTTTAAAGCTTTCTGTGGTGAAAAACACGACAGCGCCCCGGGTGTTTCAGACAATTTCAGTCCGGGCGGCTTCGCCGAAGGCGAGCTTATGCAAACCCTTAAAAACATCAGCCGGGAGCAGGTGTTCAACTCAAACGCTCAAGATGCCGTTTGGAACCGTACCGACGGTTTGGACATTTCAGAAAACGAAGAAGCCCAGAAATTCACTGGCGGCAACAAGATAGACGCTGAAAAGACTGCAGCTGCCGGTGCAGCCGGTGCACTCGCCGGCGGGGCAACTTCTGCCCTGATGAATCGAGGCAACGGTGGCAACGGTGGCCAAACTTCAGGTGAAAACGACAAGACACCGCCTTCCGATGAAGAAGATTACCTCATCGAAGACAACCCGCCCGAGGAGGATGCAGACGCCGTACCACCTGAAGAAAGCGAAGAAAACCCGGAAGCACCGGATGAAAGCGGGGCGGAACCCGTCCGCTACAAACAAGCGGCGGACCCGGAAACCGGCAGACTATTGCTCGACCCTCAAACCGGAGAACCCCTGCCGGTCAACGCCGAGGGCAAGGTGCTCTATGGTGGTGAATGGATTTCCCCGGATGAAGCTGCCGCCAAACTCGCGATGGACCGGCAGTGGCTGGAAGGCAGACAGCAAGCCCTGGAAAATATAGATAAATTCAAAAAATCTCTGCAGGAATACAACAACCTCGACCCGGATGCCCGCGCCAGGGTAGAGGAATATCAGAAACTGCAACGCCAGTTTTACGAGTCCTCTGATCCGGCGGAAAGAGCCCGGCTGGCCCAGGAGCTCTCACGCCAGAGATCCGATATTGAAGCCGATGATGGCGCCAGGCACGCATTTGAATTAAGCCGAAGCCTCCAGGAGCAGGCAATCCGGGGCAATGAAAATTACGATGTAAAGTCTATCATGAAGCGCGAAGGGCTGACCGAAACCACCCAGGCTTTTGACAGGGCTGTCCATGACGGATACCTGGAGGTAGACCAGCGCTTTGTCGATAAACTCAACGAAATGGGTTTTCGCCGGGGGGGACGCGAGTTTACGATCAAAGACCTGCAGGAATACCGCAATAAATCCAGTAAAGGCAAACCCAGCATGGACCGCGACTATGGTTTGAACGAAGATAAGCTGCGCGATTTATTGGACAAGCTTTCAAAAGCCGAACCCGGCTCTGCCGAGGCCAAGGATATCGCCTCGAAGATTGCTGCCGAGCATGCAAACACCAAAATCACCGTCGATCCGGACAAATACGCATCCTATCTTAGACGGGAAATCGTTTCTACCAACACACAACTGGAAAAAATGCGCGCTGACCTGGCAAATTTGCCACCAAATTCAGCCGAAGCAAAAATACTCAATGCCGAAATCGAACGCATGTCAACGCGTCCCGAACAACTTAAAAGCGAATTAAACCAGATAGACGCCAAATCCGCCAGGGTAAAGGACGCCTATATACAAAACCTGGAAAATCGTCTGAGCAAGGCAGAGCCAGGTTCCTCAGAAGCCCAGAGGCTTACTGCCGAACTGGGCAACGCCAAAACACGTTTTGCGGGTAAAGCCGAAATCGACCTCTCGCCTTCCGGCTGGCATGACTCCGCCAACGGTCTCTACAAGCGCACTTTCAGCGATGTCACCGGTACCGATCCGGATAAGGCTTTTCAGTGCCTCACCCATTCCAAGCACCGCGAAGCCTATCAGGACATGGCGGTGCTGCGCGGCGACCCGGCCAATCCCGCCATGGCAGAACAAACTTCTTCGGTTTCCCGGGTAAAGGAAATCGAAAACAATGCCCTTGTTGAAGAGGGAAAACTCAACCGTGGCCAGGGAGTACAGGAGACCGCCCGCGGCTATGCCAAGGATATAAAAACCAAGGTCCAGCCACAGATGGCCGCCGATCCCAACGTCTCGCCGGAAAAGGCAGATATGGTCAAGCGCATCGGCGAAGTTTTCGAAAAAGCCGGTAAAGGCGAAATCCGTCCGGGTGAAGTGGACGGAGCACTTCGTCGGGCAGTTCCAGAAATTAAAGATTTGAACATGGAAAAGGCCACCCGCATAATCGATGCCAACTACGAGTCATCTATTAAATACCAGGGAACCGGTACCGGAGGGGAACCGCCGCGCATCGTATCCAGCGAAGCCGGTCCCAGGCCGGGTGGTATCGAAGGCGGCGGTATGGAAAAAGTACCTGATGCACAGAAAGTCCATGATAGTGGGCTTGCCGGCAAGGCTTTTTCCCGGGTAAGTGATCTGGCTGTTACGGAAAATTATTACCGCCAGAACCTGGCCCAGGGCATGAGCCATGGCGAAGCGCTTTCGGTGGCTACCGCTCAGACGGCGGCAGGCAATGTAGCCCAGATGAGCGGCGCTGCCGATCCCAGGATAAGCATGGCTGCCGGTTCATTGCTTCCCAATGGCATGAATAACATGCTGCCCGACCAGGCTATTGAAAACTGGACAGGCACGACCTACCAGGCCGGCAAAGCCGGGTTGGAATCGCTGAAGGAAAGCTTTTCCAGCGGACAGCTCAATACGGAAGCGGTGGATAAATTTGCCGAAAGCGTCGCCAGCCGCCCTGGCAACGACCCATTCAAGGGTATCGGGCAACTCTCCAAACTGGTCGGAGAAGAAGTGTCACGTAGCGACGGGGGCAATATAATCAGCGATCTGAAAAACATTTACGATACCGGAGCCGGCAGCGAAGTCCTCAACCAGAGCATGCAGGAATTCCAGCAAAACATAGCTGCCGGTAAACCTGGAGACAGGATGGTTGCCCTCCAGGGCTGGGACCACCTGACTACTTCGGTTTCGGAAGTAATAGTCGATCCGGTTCATGAAGCCAAAAGCCTGGTGAACGATGCTATCAATATGGTCAAGTATGGTGTCGGCGATGGTTTCTGGACTGAAAGCTGGGAACACACCAAAGGGGTTCTGCAAGATACTCCGCTGGTGGGCCAGGTTATCAATGGCTACAACGAAATCGCCACCGGCATCGGCGAGAGCGGGGTAGGCGGGTTCGCTCAGGAAATGTACGAAGGAGGTACCGCACTGGCTGGAGAAGCAGCTGAATACGTTGCAGATTCGGCCAAATCGGCTTACAACTACATCAAGAGCTGGTTCTAGGTATAAGCAGCATGCCCGGATTTATGCTAAATAACCGTCAACTGCACGCCCTGCTCCACCTGGCCGGAATCGGCAAGCCGCTGGCCGGCTCACCTCTGTGGCTACTGCCCGAACCCCAAAAACTGATGCCGGATGACCCGGCGTTCGGTTACCTGATAGATCGTTGCCTGATCGAGAAAGCAGCCGGGGGCTACCGGGTAAACAAAATGTTTGCCGCCGCACTGCTTACCTGCGCCAAACCGGAAGAAGTACTGAGTATCGGTATAGATGATAAGCACCACCCGGGCTTTGCCCTTGCCAGGCGTACCAACCTTTGGTGCGAATGCTCAATCAACGGCGACGGGACGACCAAGATATTCTTTCCTCTTTCCCGCTCGACGCTGGTAATGGTCCTCACCGATGCACTGACCGGCAGCTCCAGCGATGAAGGTTATATTGGTTTCACCTTTCGCGGCAGCGCTGCCGAAGCATTCGTACTTGGAGCTGTGATGCGCGAACTGCGCGAGTACCCGCGACGGCTGAAGCTTGCCGAGGTAAAAAGAGCAGTTTCATCGGCAGCATTAAACCCGGCCTACGCAGCACCTTTCACCTCTGTTACAGGTCCGCAGGAAATTGAACTGCTCGCCAGAGACCCGGCTGCCATTGACCGGGCACTGGAGACACTCATCGATGCCGGCCACTTGGCCCGGGACAACGGTGGCATCCATCCAACCGAAATTACCGCCGAGGTTCTGGGTAAAAACCCGGAAGCAGGTTTCGCGCTCAGCCGAACACTGATTTCGGAAAACGGGCCAAAAACCAGCCGCATGCTGGCAATCAAAGCCGGTCCGCACAGGCTGGTGTTCCGCATCGCCAATCCCATGGGTTCCCAACTGGTTTACGAGTGGCTGGAAGTTGACCGAATGCGTTTGCGGCTTTTGGTTGCTGCTATGATAATGCCCGAAAGCGTTGCCAGCGAACTCAACATGGAGCTTTCCCTCGAGGAAGCTCAACCATTCGTACCCCATCCAACGCCCACCGCCCCTGGTCCTTCATTCTGCAGCCGGTGTGGTGCCGGACTGAAAGACAATGCCCGTTTCTGCAGCCGGTGCGGTGCGAAAATAACCAAATCGGCGGGGACAGCATGATCTCTCACGGCTTTTGTGCGACCTGTTCTGCCAAACTGGACGGTGATGAGCAGTTCTGCCCTTCCTGCGGCCGACAGCTTACCCGGGCAAGTTCAGAACCGGTGCATACTAACCATTCCAACCCGTCCCGGGCTGCTGCCCAGCTTGCCGAATACCGCCGGTTTTTACAGGAGAGCGCCGAAGTAACTCCCGGTTTGGTGGAACTTCTTTTCGAAACTGCCAGTGAAAGATACCAATCCGGTCACCTGACTGGGGATAATTTCAAGGATATAACGCGGGACCTGTTTTTTGAAGATTTTTCGGGTAACAAATGGTCTATGGGCATAAAAAGCGGTAGCTGGTATCGGCGTGAAAACCGTGATTGGCTGCCGGCCGTTCCGCCGGCAAAACTCATTTGGCGGCTGAGTAGTTCGAAGACGTCAAACAACCCCGGCAGCAAATTCTGCAACCAGTGCGGCGCCGCGGTAAACCCGCATCAAAAATTCTGCACGGGCTGTGGCAGGCAGAGAGTCTAGGCATGGAAATATTTTTCAAAATATTGGGCTATCTTTCGGTTCCGCTGATGTTGCTTTCGGCGTTCAGTCTTTTAAAAAGCCTCAAAAAAACCCAACCGGTCAAACTTAAAAGCATCGTCATCCAGATGGGCGTCAGCATCGCAGTGTTGATATTTTATATACTGGTCCTTAACGTTAACCCACCAACCTCGCTGTCACTATCACTGCTGGCAGCGGGGGCTGCTTTCGGTGCTATCTGGAGCCGTTCCACTTCCCTTGCTGTAACCCGGGGAGTGGTTTACAGCAAGCGCAGCCTGTGGTATATGGTGGCCTGGATTGCTTCCATCGCACTGACCCAGACCCTATCTCTAACCGCCACGCGAGAACTGGTAACATATGGCATTTCCACCATCTATTTGACTACCGGCATCGGTTTCGGTACCAATTTTTCGGTTATTATCCGCCACCAGCGGCTTCTGGCGGCCCGGGTTACCAGCCAGTTGGTTTGTTCTTTCTGTGGCAGTAAGGCGAGTAAAGCCAGCAAATTTTGCAACCACTGCGGCCGTAAATTAGTCTAAGAAATAAACAGGAGAACTGCATGAAATGCAACAGTTGTGGCGCCGCCAACGAAACAGGTGCCAGGTTTTGCGGCAATTGCGGCTCGGTACTTGATATCAAATCGGCCAGTTCCACTGGAAAAGGGACAGCCTGCCCCAGGTGCCAGGCTGTTAATCCTCCGGCCAGCCGTTTCTGTGAAAACTGCGGCGCCACCATTGGGCTGACGGATTCTTCGCCAAAGCCCCAGGCGGGGACTGCTGCAGCAGAGACCAAGGTGCAATCGACATCCGCCGCCTGGTGGTTGCTGCCTATATTCCTAACGTGGGTGGGCGGGCTTATAGCCTGGGTAGTGGTCAGAGACAGGGACAGGAAAAAAGCCAACAGACTGCTGGTGACCGGTATCCTGATGGCTATTTTCTGGATAATTGTCAGTGTGGGTTTAACGGTTTTAAGTTACCTGATATCGCCGGATTATTTTTAATGCATCCAACGGGATTATTAAACCTGGTCGACTCTGTTAGCGTGCGGAAAATATTCTTGAGGTGTGGCTATGGCTGTTGAAAAACTGGAATATATTGTTATAGAAAAAGACGGGAAATTCGAAATCCGCGACTACGAGGGTTACATAACCGCTGAGGTAGAAATCGAAGGTGGTTATAATTCTGCCCTGCTACAGGGTTTCAGGATTCTGGCGGACTATATTTTCGGAAACAACCGCAAGAAACAGCATATTGCCATGACATCACCGGTAATGCAGTCTTCCACAGCATCCGAAAGGATCGAGATGACCGCACCAGTGCTTGCTCAGAAAACTGCAAACGATAATTACCTGATATCCTTCGTAGTACCACGGAAGTATACGATAGATACACTGCCGGAACCTATATCAGGCGATATCCGGTTTAGAACCGTAAAAGCCCAAAGAGTGGCAGTTGTAATGTTTTCAGGATACCTCAACAGCCGAACCGTCACTAAAAAAACAGTGGAACTTAAATCCTGGCTTGAGAAGAAGGCAGTAGAACCTGCGAGTATTTTCGTTTCCTGCCAGTACAATCCGCCCTGGGTACCGGGCATTTTTAGAAGAAATGAAATAATGGTGTCTTTGTTAAAGGATTCTGACTAAACCCTTGTCCAGAGTAAGCAGGTTTTTATATTTTTCACTTTTTAAATTTAACTTGGGTGAATCGTTTATTTTCAAAAGCTCTTTTTCCAATTGAAAAAGGCTGTACTGTTTAATGTCTGTCACTCTCCATTTGCTTAATTTCTCTGCAATAGGGAATAATTAGCGCAGTAAAAACCTTTAAAGGAGCAGGAATTATGACATTTATTCAATTGGTCATTTTGTATTTTGCTATGCTTGCTGTTTGTTTCGGCATAGACCTCATATGGCTGGGGTTAATGAATTCCCGTTTTTATAAAGTCAAGTTAGCCGGCCTGATGAGTGAAAAGGTAAACTGGCTTCCGGGTATACTGTTTTATGCGCTTTTTGTGTTTGGATTAATCGTACTGGTGGTTTTGCCCGCTGTTGATAGTCAATCATGGGTGAGGGCGCTGTTGTGGGGCGGGCTTTTCGGAATGGTAGCATATTCAACCTATGACCTCACCAATCTCACTACCATAAAGAATTGGCCCGTTATCGTAACCGTTATTGACATAATATGGGGCACACTGTTTTCAGCAACGGCATCGGTTATCGGCTACTTTATAGCAAATGCCTTAACATAGTATTAATAAATTAATGGAATCCAGCCATTGTTGTGTGCAAAACACCATTGAATCGATATATGATCTGGTCGTAATAAACCCTGATTAAATTGGTTTAGTTTGCGATTCGTATAAATATGAAAAAACCCATTGCTGTATTTGACCTTGAGGGAACTCTTTTTAAGCGCAACAATCATTTCATGCGCGAGATAACCATGGGTTCTCAATCAGGCTTTTTCAGTAGTATTCGATCGCTCTGCCTTAAAACCAAACTTGTCATGGTTTTCATTGCATATAAAACAAACCTTTTGGATGAAGTGGAAATGAGGGCGGCTACTATCAAAATACTGGCAGCTTTCCTTAAAGACAGCAGGGCTGATTGTATCACCGGGAGGGCAAAAACTTTTGCCGCCGAATACATTAACCATCTTCGCCCGGAAATAACGCCGGTCCTACAGGGGCACAAGGCAGACGGCCACATCTGTATCCTTTTTACCGGTATGCCTCAGCCTTACGTTGATGCTATTAAACAACAACTTGGTATCGATATCGCTTTGGGTACAAATCTTGAGAGTGAAGGGGATCGCCTCACCGGTCGATTGGCGCACATGCCTTTTCAGGGAAAAAAGAGGGCTGACAAACTAGCAGAAGTAATCAAAGAGCTGGACCGGGCAGTGGATCTCGCCTCCAGTTTTGCATATGGAGATTCATTTATTGACAGGTATTATATGGATATGGTCGGCAACCCTGTAGCTGTTTATCCCGATAAAAAGCTGGCCGAATATGCCAGACTTTATGGCTGGAGAGTTATACCGCCGGCCAGTAAATAGGCAAGAAATTTTCAGCAGGAAAAAAAGGGGCCTTAATGACCGGATTATCGAGAGAAAGAGAAGCCCTGGGTGAGCTGCTTGGCAGCCAAAAGTTTGGCGTGCTGGCTACGGATGTCGATCACCAGCCTTACACAAACCTTATCGCGTACTGCGTGAGCGAGGATTTATCATTCATGCTATTTGCTACCGGCCGGGATACCAGTAAATATCGCAATATTAGCCAAAACAAAAAGGCTGCGTTTCTGGTTGATAACAGTAAAAACGATCAGTCAGACATAGAAGAAGCTGTAGCAATTACGGCTATTGGAGTAGCTCAAGAAGTAGAGAAAGACCAGGCGCTGATCAGGTTTTACACCAACCGCCATCCGGCCCTCGAACGCTTCGTCCGAAGCAAAGAAACGGCATTAATTATGCTGAGAGTATCAGAATACATCATCGCTCGTTTTGACACCGTAACCCGGGTAAAACCATGACTTCATTTTAAAGAATATACATTTAAACATCCAAGGCTGCAGTCTGCGCAACGCTGGCGAAAGGCAACACCGGAGTGATTTAAGGAAATACTGCAGGTGCGGCCTCTACCGGCTAGATTATAAAGCAATCGAACTGATAGCTTGAATATGGTAAAGCCCTAATCCTGCAACCGTATTCTTTTTTAACAGCCCGCCGGCACTTTTAGGGTAATGGCCGTGATTTTATTCCTCTCTAGAGGTTTCCACATTCCAGGTAAACTCTACGTTACCCTTGGCTTTGCCGGTAGCGTCCAGTTCGGTGTATAGCCATGTAATTTTGCGGTAGGAAAAGGATACTTCCTCCACCGGCCGGATTTCATCGGCGGCATTTCCGGAAACATGGATGGATTTGATCACCACGTCCTCCAGGGTGTAGCGCATGATCTGGGTCCGGCCTCCTCCCGCCTGGGAGATAGCCAGTATGACCGAGGGTATATTCTCTCCCTTGGAGCACTTGATTGCCAACCCCGGAGAGGTTTTATCCAGCGTTTTGGTAACCACCAGGTCCAAGTGCATAATGGACCCTGTTGTTCGGCTGGTACCGCCCGGTACTTCTTCAATCCCCCAGCCATATTCCAGTACATCCACCCATTTCATATGATTGGCATCGGTAGATTCACCGTCCATGCCCTCAATTTTTATAAACATATCATAAGCCGGGGCAGCTAAAGGAGCACCAGTGGATGTTGCCGGCATGGTAGGAATAAATTCCGTTGTACCGGGGATATCACTGGCAACCGGTGCGGGGGTAGTTTCGCCAGCGGTAGTGGTTTCCTTTTCGTTGAAAGGATTGAAGCTGAAATCTCCGCAACCACCCAGTACGAGTAGCGACATTAACGTAATAACCAGCAAAATAGAACCCAAAAGCCTGTTGTGGATGAATGATCCCCTATGTTTCACGATCGACCTCCTTCTAACTTACTACCACCTCTCAAAAAAATCGTGCATCATCTCTTCGGGGCTGGGATACAGAAAAGCCTCCCAGTACTGTTTTAGCTGGGGCCGGGCGGCAACCTGTTCCCAGAGTATGATACGACCGCTTGTCGTTTCAACGGCGGCTGCCGCTCCTTCGGCATTGTAAACTATCAGCCAGGCGTGATTGCAGTCAGCAAAAGTTTCATTGGTTTTTTCTAGATTGCCGGCAGCCAGCAGAGAAGAGATTCCGTTATCGCTTAAAACCCGCCAGAGCTTAACAGCCATGTCGTTGCAGTCCATTGCATTCGGGATGTATTCAATGCTCTTGGTGTAATCAGAAACAAGATTGGTGAGCCGGTTATGCAAATTTGAAGCATTGCCGGTCCACCCCCGGTTCCAGTAACTTTCAGTGCCCTGTGGATACTGGATATATTGGTATGTTGAGGGTTGGTTGCAGGTGCCCAAATATTCGTTTTGAGTTTTTGCGTTGTCGGTACATGCCAGTATTGAAAACGATACCAGTAAGATACATAACAAAAACTCTACCCGGTAAAAAATTACTTTTCCGGAAAACACCGGGGGTGACAAGCAAACTGCTTTTTCCTCCCTGTTTCTTCCCAATTCAAAGCCCCACTATAGTTCGCTCAAAAAGCATTTTACTACCAGGTCCTGCCAGTATCAATAGAATATCCGTGAAAATAATAAATAGAATTACCTTAAGGGAGTTTGTATATGCAAGTTAAAACTGCTAGTCACAGACATACATTACACAATAGCCTTACTATTTTCCCGCTAGCGCCTGTCCAGGCATAGTGTTAAACTATATCGCTTTGTACCCGAATAGAACCTGAATGTTGAAATATGCCAGATAAAAAACAACGAGTCGTAGCCGTAATTCCGTGTTACAATACTGCTCTTGATATCCATGAGGTGGTGGGTTCTTCGTAAGTCAGGCACAAAATGTTAATAAATTATCAATGTCATCCAGGCACAAATTTTAAAATTCACCAAAATCTGAGCTGTGGTGTTCTTATTATTTTCTGGTTCGAGTAATCTTGTACATGTTGCCTTGATTGAAATTGGATAGCAAGCCTTATTGCTTTACATTCTTTGTCAGACCCCCTGAGATGAGGTGTATCCGTAGCATAGAGGCAAATTAATCGTTGCAATAAACAGGGAATGGATCTAAGGTACTCCCTTACTAAAATACTCGAATTCTTCTGTGTATAAAATTTATATTTGTTAGTTATAGTAAGGATAATATATGTTG